>JBFYZH010000115.1:0-83387 GCA_041309605.1 Candidatus Krumholzibacteriota bacterium | reverse complement strand
CGGCGCCTTCATGATCGGCGCCCCTTTCGCCGAAGCCTCCTCCAACAGGACTCCCCCGGAGGTGATCACGTACAGCGGGCACTTCCTTTTTACGGCCTCCCTGTACGCGCTTATGGTCTCTTCCGTGTTGCCGCTGTAGCTGATGCATATTACGGGCGTATTCCTCCCCGCGAAGGCGGGCAGCGCATACCCGCGTTCGATATGTATGCTGATCCTTCCGTCGTGGCCGAGCAGATCCCTGAGGAGTTGCCCGCCTATCGACGATCCTCCCATCCCGCAGATGATCAGGCGTGACGGGGCGCTCTTCATACTTGCGGCGAACTCCTCCGAAAGCGACCATGCTTCGCGTATATGATCCGGCAGCGAAAGAACCTTGTCGATCATCCGGCTTACATCGACACTGTAATGTCTCGCGGAATTTTCCGAACTCATCCGACTCGCCCCCCGCCGGGTTTCACTCCGGCCGCCGGCACGGCCGGCCGGCCGGGGTCATACGGGACCCCTTGGAATAAACTCCATCAGTTCAGGTCTTTTATCCTCGATGAAATCATCGAGCAGCCCGGTGACTTCACTGACGGTCGCCTTCTTCAGGGCTTTCTTGACCAGCGCCTTCGTCTCGTCGTACGTGACGGAGCGGATTATCTTCTTTATCTCCGGTATGAGATAGGCGCTCGCGCTGAATTCGTCCAGGCCCAGGCCGATCAGAAGAAGGGTTCCCCTGACCCTGGCGTCCGCGACCATCTCGCCGCAGATTCCCACCCAGATGTTGTTCTTGTGAGCCGCTTTTGCGGTGTCGTTTATAAGCCTCAGGATGGCGGGATGAAGAGGGTTGTAAAGATACGATATCCTGGTGTTCCCCCTGTCGACCGCCAGCGCGTACTGCACCAGGTCGTTCGAGCCTATGCTGAAGAAATCGACTTCCCTGGCGAGCACGTCCGCCATCGCGACCGCCGACGGAGTCTCTATCATTATGCCGATTTCGACCTTTTCTCCGAACTGGTATCTTTCCCTTTTCAGATCATCCCGGACTTCCGCGCAAATCGCCATGGCCTGCCTGACTTCGTCCACGATTGAAACCATGGGGAACATGATCCTGGCGCGCCCGTGGGCGGCGGCGCGGTAAATCGCCCTCAGCTGTGTCCTGAGTATGTCCTTCCTTGAAAGAGTGAACCTGATACCCCTCCAGCCCATGAAGGGGTTCGCCTCCACGCTGTCATCGACCCAGGCGGCTATCTTGTCGCCACCAATATCGAGCGTCATGAAAAGAACCGGATCGGGGGCCATTTTCCTGACCACGTTCAGATAGTAGCGGTACTGTTCCTCCTCCCCCGGCAGGGTCCCCCGCGTTATGAAGAAATATTCCGTCCTGAAAAGACCGATGCCCTTGGCTCCATGATTTAAAATCTCCTGGACCTCGTCCCCTGTTTCGATATTGCCCGACAGTTCGATCTTCCTTCCGTCCAGGGTGACGGCCGGATAATCCCTGATCTTCAGGAGTTCCTTCTCCATTTCGCGGAACCTGTTCAGAGCCTCCCTGTATAGTTCTTCAGTCTTCGGCTCGGGGTGTAGTATCACCTGCCCGGAAATGCCGTCCACTATGAGCCGGTCATAGGGCTTCACATGGCTGCTGAACTCTTCGAGACCCACGACCGCGGGGATTCCCATCGAACGCGCGATGATCGCGGCGTGCGACGTGCTGCCGCCGGTATCGGACACAAAACCCAGCACAAATTTTTTCTTGAATCCGACCGTATCGGAGGGCGTCAGGTTATGCGCGACGACGATGGCTTTTCTCTTTATATTGGCGAGCCCCTCCGATTTCTGGCCGAAGAAATTCCTTAAAACGCGTTTCCTGACGTCCCGGATGTCTTCGGACCTTTCCCGCAGATACTGGTCTTCCATCCGGTCGAACGCATTCAGCGTCCTGTCGATGATACGGGAAAAAGCGCAGGCGGCGTTGATCTTCTCGTCTCTGATGATCTCGATCGTCTCTTCCTTCATCAGTTCGTCGCCCAATATCATGATATGCGAATCAAGGATCTTGGCGTGTTCTTCGCCCATCTCCGCGGCGAGGGCCCCGTGCAGCTCCGACAGTTCTTCCTTTGTCCGGCTCAGGGCGGTTTTGAACCTTTCGATTTCCTCGTCCACCTTGAGCGGATCGATCGCATCGGAAGTGACCGGCATCTCGTCGATGTTTACGACGAACGCTTCCCCGAAGGTGATCCCCGGCGCGGCGGGAATGCCGTTGAATACCATCTCATGTTGAATCCGCTTTTCCACTTTCTCACTCTTCCACGAAAAACCTGTTCTTGAAAAGATCCACCAGCGCGGCGAACGCCTCGTTTTCGTCCGCGCCTTCCGCGCTTAAAAGCAGTTCGGCGCCGAACTCCGCGCCGAGCCCCGCGACTCCCAGCATGCTCTTCGCGTTGACAAGCTCGCCTTCCCTGCCGATCATGAGGACCGATTTAAACCGGCTCGCCACCTTGACCAGCTCTCCGGACAGCCTCAGATGGATACCGTTCCTGTTTTCGACCATGACCTTTCCGGTAACCATCCGTATGACTTCCTCGCACAATTCTTACTTTGCCCGCGGGTGACGAGCCGCTCACCGGCACGCCAAAAACAGGGCGGTCGCGACGAATACGGCCAGGACCACCCACAAAATATGAAATTTCCGCCTGAGCAGAAAAACCCCCCCCGCTGCCGCCAGGCCCCACACCGCCAGACGCGCACCGCCGAAACTCCAGGCCCGCGAAAATACGATGGCGCCGAATACTCCCGAGACAAAGGCGGCGCAGGCGCCCAGAAACCTCTGTTCCCTGAATAATGTCCTGGCGAGTCCCCGCCAGACATCCTCACCCAAAAACAGACCGGCGCGAAAACCGCCGATCCTCGATTGCAGATGATACAGGTTGTAAAAAGCGAGGAATATCACCGGGCCTATATAGGAGCTATAAATAGCAAAAATGCTGCCGATTGTCAACGCAAAGGGGACCAGGATGACTTCAAAGAAGTAATCCCCCCTGGCTGTAAGAACCGACGAGAGGGTGTTTTTCACCCTTTCTATCCTCTCGGCGCTAATATCTTCACCCGCTTTTTTCTTCATCTCGAGATTCATCACGACCCCCACTATGTAGGAGGCCAGGATCGGGTTCGCGTTGAAATATCCAAGGTGCCGCCCGGTCATATCCTTAAGCTCACCGTCATCCTCGGCCAGGTCCCTGAAAATGGGGGACAGTATGTGAAAGAACCCGAGACCGTCGATCGTACGGTCATTCCTCGAGTTCTGAAGAAAAAAGAGCCTCCAGATCACGCCAAGGTGTTTCGCGAGCATGTCAACCCCGAATCATCATTAAAATCACCGTAAATAAAAATCCGGCGGCGAACCAGAACGCCTGCGACCTCACCAGGTGCAGCCGCGCGAGCGATCCGATACCGATGAACGGAACCATGAGCACAAGCATACCGGGCGGTCCGGCATCGATGAAAGCGCTCCCCCCGGATCCGAAGGCGATGAGGGAGCGGGCAGGCGGCAACACCGCCAGCAAAACAGTGAAACCATAGAGAAAATGCACGAAAATCATCGAAAGATGTATCGCGGAGGCCCGTCTCAACCGGCCGTTTCTCGCGTATTCGAAGGCCCTGTCCGCAAGACGTCCGGCCCACTTTTCCCATATCATGTAAAAATACCGGCCGAGGCCGGCGACGAGGATCGCCAGAAGCATCGACAACATCAGTATATTGCCGTTTGCCGGCATGGCGTTTCCGGCATCCCTGGATACAAGGATGTAAAGCGCGGCGGCCGCGACCCCTCCGACAGGCAGGTCGGGCGCGTGCTCGCCCCTCAACGTAATATTACCGAGAAACAACATCTGGAAAAGGGCTCCGGCGAGAAATCCCTCCATCGTCGCGCCGAGGACCATGCCCGTCAGAAGCCCGCCCACAAGAGGCTGCGATATCATCGTCCTTACCGAACTTCTGTGGTCGACGGCGAGGATGCCTCCCAGTATCGATGTCGCCAGAATGGGACTCATTTATCGGGGACACTCCTTCCGCCTGTTTTCGCGCGACCCAGGCGGATGACGATCCTCAACCCGGCGGTCCCGCCCTCATCCAGGTCGAGGTCCCAGACCGCCGCCACCGCCGATCCCTGGTACACTCTCTCGAAACCCGAATCGGAATTGGATACCGTCTCGACCGGGAAACGCCAGAAATGCGGGGCCGGTTCCATCTCGAGATTGACCGACAGATCGAGCCATTCATCCACAATCGACACCGAAGCGACATCCGGTTCTTCCCCGGACGAGGCGAGATGCCTCTCGGCCACATCCCTGTCCGGGAACCTGAAATACCTGTCCGGCGCGTTGCCGGCAAGCATGGAAAAGACGCTCTCGACCGCGAAACGCGCCTTGAGCCGCCCTCCGGCGGGGGTGATGCCGTACCGGACATCCAGCGAAGGCGATGAATCGCCGACCGCGATCCTCTTTTCGATCGTCACTTTCCTCGGGCCGTCTTCCTGGATCACGATCCCTGTCCGGCCGAATCCGAACACCACCTCCCCCTCCCTCGCGTTCGTCTCAAGATCCCAGGACCCGGCCGCGAAATCGCCGAGCTCCTCGAAAACACCGGTCGCAAGGGTTCCGATCGCGGCGCCCGGCGGGAGAAAATGGTCCACAAGGGATGCCCTGGGAAACCTGTCGTAGAACAGCCTCTTTTCGAGTCCCTCCTCCTTTACACCGGCAATGTCATGTATCGAGACGGCACCCTCCGTGCGGCCGCCGGCGGCGGCGAGCTTCGAAAGTTCGCCGTGATAAAACTCCTCCCTGCGAGTCAGCGTATCCGTGACGTTGAACGCGGGTTCGAGACTGTCGAGTTCCCTGAGGACCGCCCCGCGCTTCCTGAAGAATGCCCTGATCAGGGGGGTCGAAACAAGGACCTCTTCGGTCCCGTCCCCGTCGATGTCGCATATGCGATATTCCACACCGCCGCTGCCACCCGGCCGATTTCTTCCGACGAGGTTCTGCGCCTCGATGAGATGGTGAAAAACGGCGCTTCTCAGGTGTGGAAGGTACAATCCGCCGAACAGGCCGTGCCAGTAAGCGCAGTTACACTGGGCCTGGTAAAGGTGCGACATGGCTTCCCTGAAAGCGGCGTCCCTGCCGGCGCCTCGAGCGTATTCTTCGAGCATGAAACTAACGCCCAGCATCCGTTTATGCATCCAGTTGCTCTCCTCGTACTTGACGAGGAAATTACGCCACAATCCGCCCTTCACCGCTTCGGCGGGCTCCGCAATCCTCCCGCTGCCCGCGAGAATATCCTTTGCCTCATGGTAAGCCCTCTGCGCCCTCAGCGGCAGGGCCCACTCCATCATCTCGCTGTATGAAGCGGTCGGAAGGTAGACGATCCCCAGGGGCGGCACGGAGTCAACGACGGGTGAAAAGGTTTTCACTTCCAGCCAGTCCCTGCCGGCCAGCAGAAGGTCGCAGAAACGCCTCAGCCAGTTCTCGACGTAGCAGAGGTTGTGCGTGCCCGTCCAGAGACCGAACTTCTCCCCGTCGTCGGCCAGAACGGCCACGCTGCCGCCCAGGCGGTCTTTTTCCGCTATCTGCCGCAGATATGCGATCACTTCCTCCGGCGCGTGGAACGGGATCAGGTACCTGAGCTTCTTGTCTATGGGAAAAACCCTTATAAAGGATCCGTTTTCCTCGGTAAAAAACATGCCCCTCATTTCCTCGGAGCAAAAGCCGGTGCTCTTGAAATGGGAATCGTCGACGACGACGTATTCAAGGCCCGCGCGCGCCAGCGTGTCCGGCAGATGAGGATCCCATATCCTTTCTGTCAGCCAGCATCCGCGCGGTTTCGCGCCGAACCGCCTGCGAATAAAATCGCTCATCATGGAAAGCTGGCCCTGCCTGTCCTTTTCCGGTATCACGGTGAGTATGGGCTCGTAATAGCCCGCCGACATCAGTTCCACCTGCCCCGCCGATACCATTTCGGCGACCATTTCGATGTACTCCGGATGCTTCGCCGAAAACCAGTCCCAGAGTATGCCGCTGTTGTGAAGGGAAAACGGGATTCCGGGATAATCCTTCATCACTTCCATAAAAGGCAGATAGGCTCTCCGGTAAGCGTCCTCGATCACATGATCGAAGTTGCCGACAGGCTGATGGTTATGAATTCCGAGGATAAATGTCACTTTCCCGTTCATCGATATCCTTCCGGACCTGCTAAACGACCCTTGAATTCAATATGACCTTTTCCTGTCCCGGGAGGGCGCGCGCTTCCAGCGTGACACCCCTTTTCACCAGTTCCCTGAGCGCCATCCTGTCGCCGTCATCGAGATATACGTTTTCCAGGACCTTCACCTTTCCATCTCTGAAATGCATGCCGCCTACGTTCACCTCGCCGATCTCAAGGCCCATATCGAGAAGCCGGAGGATCTCCGCCGGCCCCTTCACGAGCAGAATCGCCCGTTCTGCATCGAAGACGCCCGCGGATATCTGCTCGAAGGCCCCGCGGACCGGAAGGATCGAAACCCGGATTTCGGAGGAAGCGGCGGACATGTAGAGTTCGCTTTCCCATTCATCGGAAGCCACTTCGTCGTCGGCGACGATGATCCTGCCCGGGTTCAGCTCCCGCCCCCAGCCGACGACCACCTGGGCATGTACAAGCCTGTCGTCTATCCTGGTCAAGATAATCATCCGCCGGCCCACCGCCTCGTTCGTCTGTTTCGCTGACTGTCCGCCCGTGACGCGCCCGCTCCGGGCGGCCGCGGGGGTGAGGGGGTCAGGGATCTATGACCCTGACACTTTCCTGCCCCCTTTGGATGAGATGATCGATGATCTCTTCGGGCCCCATTGTGCCCCGTTTGGTCACAAAATCAAGAAGAATCGGAAGGTTGATGCCGCTGATCACCACGGCCCTGTCATAGCCCTTGACCGCCCTGGAACAATTCATGGAACACGAACCGCCGAAATAGTCCACGAAAAGTATCGAGTACGCGTCACTGTGTTCGTCGATTATCTTTCTTACCCTCTCGATCAGAGCCTCGTCGTTCAGGTCAGCGTTGGAAATAGCCTGGCAAAAATCGACTTTGCCCACGATGCTCTCGACCGTGTTGAGCAGCTCCTGCGCGAGATTTCCGTGCGTGACTATGATCCCTATGGCGTCATTTTCTTTCATTTGACCGTCTATTCAATGTCGTATTTGAGGTATTTCCTCGTCTTCTTGTCGCTCTCCATCATACCCGTAAGCTGCTGGTTGAGTTTCTTGGCGGCGTCTATTCCATAAACCTTCAGCATGTGGTTCAGGGCGATCGATTCGGAAATAACTGTAAGGTTCTTGCCGGGATATATCGGTATTATCAACTGTCTTATTTCGACCCCCAGCATCTCGGTATGCTGGTCGTCCAGGCCGAGGCGCTCCCAGTCCTTCGTGGGATCGTAATCCTCGAGACGGACAATCACTTCGACGCGTTTCTGAATCCTCACCGCCCGTATTCCGAAAATGTCCATGACGTTTATGATCCCGATCCCTCTTATCTCCATATAATGCCTGAGGTGTTCCCTTCCGCGCCCTATCAGGACATCGCCGTGCTTTACGATCTCCACCACGTCGTCGGCCACCAGCCTGTGCCCCCTTTCGACCAGATCGAGGGTGATCTCGCTTTTTCCTATCGCGCTTCTACCCGAAAAAAGCAGCCCCACGCCGTAGACGTCGACCAGCGAACCGTGGATCATCGTCCTCGGAGCGAAAACGAAGTCGAGCTGCCCGGTCAGGGCGTGAATAAACTCCGTCGTGTGCATCGTCGTACGCAGAACCGGCACGCCGTTCTCCACGGCCAGCGGCAGAAGATCGTCGGGGACGTCTAGCCCCTTGGTCACGATGATGCAGCAGAGCTTGTTGGAAAAGAGCCTGTTGACCGAGTCCCTCTGCCGGCCCTTTTCAAGAGATCGCAGGTAGAGAATTTCCGTTTCGCCGAGGATCTGAATGCGCTCGTGAAGATAGTTCTCCATGAATCCGGTCAGCGCGAACGCCGGACGGTGCACGTCCGGCGTTGTGATAGCGATCTTGCTGGAAAGGTTTTCCGTCAGAGTTTCGAGCTTGAATTCTTCGGCGTACTCCTCGAAAAACTGCTGAACCGTATATTCCTTCACCAAGGCCGACCCTCCCTGCTTGTGCCCCGCCGTCCGGAACGCCCGGTCATTCGGTCGTGTCTATGACGCCGTAATGGCCGTCCGAACGCTTGTAGACGAAATGAAGTGTACCTGAATCCACGTTATTGAAAAGGAGAAAATTTCTCTCGTTGTCTTCCATCGATATTATCGCCTCTTCTATGCTCAGTTCCATGATATCGTGCTGTACGGGCTCCATCATCTCTATGCCCCGGCCGGTTCCGATGCTGTCGGCCTTCACGACGATTTCGCTCGAAGCGACGCCTCCATGGCCCGTCTTCGTCTTCTGGTGACCCGACTTGAGCCGGGCCTTGAACTTCTTTATCTGTCTCTCGAGGCTCTTTGCCGACTTGTCTATAGAAGTGTACATGTCTTCGGATTCTTCCTTGGCGTGGAAATCATGGTTGTTCACGTGAACGTTGATTTCCGCTATATGACGGAACTTTTCCACCGACATTATGACATCTACGTTGAGAATCTGGTCGAAATACCGTTTCAACCTGTAAAGCCTTTCCTCTATGTGTTCCATGAGGCCGGAGTCCGCTTCGAAATGTCTTGCCGTCGTGGTCAGCTTCATCTGATTGTCCTCCTTGGTCAAAGACACCCGCGCCCGCGGGGCGCGGGCCGGAGCCTTCATTCAAGCCGGTTTTCCTGGTATGAACTCCTGACCAGGGGGCCGGCGGTCACTTCCAGGAATCCCATCTCGTAACCCTTGTCCTCCAGCCATTTGAATTCCTCCGGTTCGACATACCTCGCGGCCGGTATCTGGTTCAATCCCGGACGGAGATACTGCCCCAGGGCGGTGAAATCGCATCCCGCTTCCCGGAGGTCCCTCATGGCTTCCAGAACCTCATCCATCGTTTCTCCTAGCCCGAGCATCAACGATGATTTCAGCCTGATCCTCCTGTCCATTTTCCCGGCCTGCGCCAGGAGCGATAAAGACCTGTCGTAATCCGCGCCTTTCCTGACTTCGGGGTACAACCTTCGGACCGTCTCCACGTTGTGCGAAAAGATGTCGGGAGACGCGTCGACGACGATCCGAAGCGAATCCGGTTTCCCGGAAAAATCGGGAACGAGAACCTCGACGACCGGCGACGGTTCGAGATCGCGCAGTTCGCCGATCAGTCCGGCGAAGTACGAGGCTCCTCCGTCCGGAAGGTCGTCCCTGGTCACAGATGTCACTATCACGTGTTTCAGCCCGAGTTCGCCGCAGGCCTGGGCGATCCTGCGCGGCTCGTCCTCATCCGGAGGGGAGGGCACTCCCTTGCCGACCGAGCAGAAGCGGCAACCTCTCGTGCACGTATCGCCGAGCATCATGAAGGTGACCTTGCCCCTGGAATAGCATTCCGCCCTGTTCGGGCAGAGGCCTTCCCGGCAGATTGTGTGCAGATTCCTTTTCCTGACCGTTCCCTCGATACGGGAACATTCGCCCAGAAGCGGGATCTTCCTTCTCAGCCAATGAGGAAGGCGGCCGGCGCCGCGTGAATCGGCGGATAATGTCATGTATCGCTTTTCACTCCGCGTGTAAACCTAGTATTCTTTTCTGTGACGGGCCGGAAGTATCCCGAGTTGTTCCCTGTACTTTGCCACCGTCCTGCGGGCGATTATAAGACCGTCCCTCTCCAGAATATCGGCGATCTTCTGGTCGCTGAGAGGTTTCTTCGAGTCCTCTTTCCCGATGATATTCTTGATGTTGAGCTTCGCGCTCTTGGCGGAGACCTCCTCTCCCGACTGAGTCCCGAGCGCGGAACTGAAGAAGAATTTCAATTCGTACACGCCTCTGGGCGTCTGCACGTACTTGTTCGTCGTCACCCTGCTTACGGTCGATTCGTGCATGTTGATCTTGCTCGCGACCTGCTGCAACGTGAGAGGCCTGAGGGCCGACGTGCCCTTCTCGAAGAATTCGGCCTGTTCCTCGACGATGCTTTCCATGACCTTTATCATTGTCCGCCGACGCTGCTCTATCGTCTGAATAAGCCATTTCGCGTTCTTGAGCCTTCCCTGTATGAAATCCTTGGTTTCCTCGCTTATATCGGGATTGCTCTGCAGCTCGTCCTTATAGGACTGGCTGATCCTCAGCCTCGGAACGTTGCGATCGTTGAGATAGATGACGTATTTCTCGCCGATTCTTTCGACGACAAGATCGGGTATGACATATCTGGGGCCTTCGGCGATAATATCCAGACCCGGTTTTGGATTCAGGCTGCCGATGATCGCGGCCTGGACCTGTATCTCCTTCAGGGATATCTTCAATTTCTTTGTAAGATCGAGATATTTCCGTTGCTTGAAATCGTCGAAGTGGTCTCTCACTATGTCGGCCGCCATGCTGTCCCCGAGCCCCTTGGCCTCGAGCTGGATAAGAAGGCATTCCCTCAGGTCGCGGGCGCCGACTCCGGGAGGATCGAAGGTCTGGATGATCTTCAACACCTTTTCCGCCTCTTCCACCTGCGCGCCGAACGTCCTGGCTATATCCTCCAGTGCGCAGGTCAGGTACCCCGAATCGTCGAGACTGCCGATAATATAATCTCCCAGTTCCAGAAAGCGGTCGTCTTCGGTCGCAAGCCTGAGCTGGCTGAAAAGGTATTCCGAAAAGGACTGCCTCGCGACGGGAACCCTCTCGACGAAATCCTCCCTCTCTTCGATCTCGGGATTGCCTCCGCTCGACCACGCGGTGTCGTAGAATTCGTCCCACTCCTCCTGATCGTCCTTGTTCGGAGCTTCCTTGCGTTCCTCCTCCTCTTCCTTGTCCTCCTTGTCCTCTTTCTCTTCGTCGGCCGTGTCAAGGACGTCGTCCACTTCCTCGAGAAGCGGGTTCTGGAGGATCTCCTGCTTGAGAACCTGCTGTAATTCCAGGGTTGGCATCTGAAGGAGTTTCAGTGCCTGCTGCAGGCGCGGCGTCATCACCAGCCGCTGCTGCATTCCCAGGCGCATTCCCATCTTCATTTCCATTATCAAGCCATCCTGTTTCTAGAGACGAAACGCCTCCCCGAGGTAGATCTCCCTGACTTCGGGATCGGAAGCGAGATCGTCCGCTGTTCCCGAGCGTTTGATGCTCCCCTCATACATGATATACGCCCTGTCGGTTATTGACAACGTCTCCCTGACGTTGTGATCCGTTATCAGGATCCCCAGCCCCCTTTCGCGCAGCTTGGTCACTATGCTCTGCAGATCGGCGACCGCTATCGGATCGATACCGGCGAACGGTTCGTCGAGGAGCATGAAAGAGGGATCGGTAACGAGCGATCTGGTCACTTCGACCCTCCTGCGCTCCCCTCCCGACAGCTGGTACCCGTAGTTTTTTCTCAGATGCTCGATGTTCAGTTCGGCCAGCAGCATCTCGAGCCGTTCCTTGCGCTCCGCTTTCGAAATGGGCAGCGTCTCGAGGATCGCCTTCATGTTGTCCTCGACCGTGAGCCTCCTGAAGATGGAGGCTTCCTGCGAAAGGTATCCGAGCCCCTTTCTCGCCCGCTTGTACATCGGGAGGCGCGTGACATCGTCTCCGTCAAGCCTGACCTGTCCGGCATCGGGCCTTATCATGCCGACCATCATGTAGAAGGTGGTCGTCTTGCCGGCGCCGTTCGGACCGAGCAATCCGACAATCTCGCCCCGGTTGACGTTTATCGAAACGTCGCTGACCACGCGTCTTTTTCCGTAGACCTTCACGAGGCCGACACAGCCGAGTCCGGAATTTTCACCGGTATTCTCAGGATGCCCGTTCACTCTCCGGCCTCTCTGCTGACCTCATCGTCCAGCTGCTCCCCGACAAGGCCATCCTCGTCCTTGAGATAGGCCTTGACGTTTCTTTTTATATCTATGTTCCTCAGTTCGGGGTACCCCTGGAACCCGAATCCCGTCAATATATCCCTGCCTCTTGTCACCTTGACGAAGTCCTCGCTGTGTATCTGCCCGAGATTGTCCAGCCATATGAGACTTTCCGTTTCAAGCATGTACCCTTCGATCGAGGTCACGACCACGTTCCCGAGCGCCGTAAGATTGTGCGACAGCTTGTTGTACTCGGCCTTTTCCGCGGTCAGGACCGATGAAACGACGCCGTTATCATCGTAGAAACTGATCACCGGCTGGTCGGTCACGAGCAGGTTCCGGATGTTGTAGACTCTCGCCACGGGCGATTCCAGCCTCCACTGAACGACCCCGGAATCGCTTTCGATGGTGACGAAATCGGTGAATTCCTGGTCCGCCAGCTCGCCCCGGTCCAGCGACCGTTCAGCGCGCTGTGAATCCGAGCACGAGGTCGACAGATACGCCGCCAGGGCAAGAGCCGTTACGAGGAGCGAAAATCTCCGCCTCACTGTCCCCCTTGAACAACTGCCGTCACGGTTTTTAATGCCGCTCGATCTGATGATACCTGCTCCTCTTGAACCGGAGAGCCATCCGGCAGTTTAATCCTCTACAATAAATATAGCCGTTTTTTCCACTTATAGCCCGGAATTCTTCCGCCGGCCATCCGGAAAACCAGCCGGATACCTGTCATCCCTGCCCTCGACATCGAATCCGGCCGCCGGCCCGACGATTTCATAACGCGTTGATAAACAAGGATCGTAGCATCCTTATGTACAAGAAATAACACAAGAGAACACCATAGTCAAGCAATTAATATGCCAGTTATCTTGAATGCGGACAGGCGCTTAGAATCGAGGAAACGGCCCGGGTCACTTCAACCCGGCACGCAGGATGTCATGGATATGGATGATCCCGGCCGGCCGGCCCTTTTCGTCGACCACGAACAGCTGCGTGATCGGCCCTCCCTGGTTCATCTCCATCCTTTCCAGAGCGTCGATGGCGAGAACATCCGCTTTAGTCGTCCTGGGATCCCCCGTCATGAGGTCGCGCACCGGCGAATCGAGGGCTCCGGGGTCCCTGATCAGTATCCTTTTAAGATCCCCGTCGGTTATCACTCCGACAAGCCTGCCGCCGTCGCCCGTCACGCCGGTACAGCCCAGCCTCTTGTCGACGATCTCGAACAGGGCCTCCCTCAGTGATATGCCGGAATCGACGAGGGGCATCTCATCGGCGCGGTGCATCAGATCTCCGGTTGTCAGCAACAGCCTTTTACCCAGAATACCGCTCGGGTGTAGCCTGGCGAAATCCTCCCTGCCGAAGTCCCGGCATCTGAACACGGCAACAGCCAGGGCGTCGCCCAGTGCCAGCGAGACCGTGGTGCTCGTCGTGGGCACGATATCCATCGGACATGCCTCCCTGCTGGCGTCGATCCTCAACACCACGTCGCTCGCACGGGCAAGGTCGGAATCGTCGCTTCCCGTTATGGCGATCATCCTGAGATCCATACCGGCGAAGTAAGGCAGCAGGCTGGAAAAATCCCCGTCCCCACCGCTCTTGCTGACGGCGAGGAATATATCCCCTCGCGTCACCATGCCCATGTCTCCGTGGGCCGCCTCGACCGGATGAAGAAAGACCGAGGGCGTTCCCGTGCTGCTGAGAGTGGCGGCGATTTTTTTCGCCACTATCCCGGATTTGCCGATCCCGCAGACGACGACCTTACCCCTGCATTCCAGGATCAGGCGCACCGCCTTCTCGAAATCTTCCCCTATCGAGCTTTCAAGTTCCTTAAGGCCCTCGATCTCAAGGGCTATGACTTCCCGCCCGATGGCAACAATATCCTTCAGATCGGTTTTTTTCATATCTCCCGCCATCAACCGCCGGGGGATTCTTCCCGCATCCCGAATATCCGGCCCGTCTGCGCCAGAAGATCGTCCAGCCGATCGATCGGCAGCATCACCTCGGCATCGCATCTGCACCTGAGCGGAGCGAAATGGGTTTCGACGAATAGCCCGTGACATCCGGCCGCCGCGGCCGCCTTCGCGAGCGCGGCCGCATACTGGGGCCTGCCTCCGGACCTGTCCCCGAGACCTCCCGGAAGCTGCAGGGAATGTGTCGCGTCGAATACAAGGGGAACACCGAAAGACTTCATCCTCTCGAAGGCGGTCATATCGACGACCAGATTGTTGTACCCGAAGAAAGTTCCCCTCTCGGTGATCATCACTCCCCCCGCTCCTCCTCTTCTCGCCTTCTCGACGGCGTGTCCCATCTCCTCGGGCGAGAGGAATTGCCCTTTCTTGAGATTGATCACCTTCCCGGTTGATGCCGCCGCGGTAATGAGCCTCGTCTGCCTGGCCAGGAAGGCGGGGATCTGTATCACATCGCAGACCTCGGCGACCGGACCGACCTCCTCCCTGCAATGCACATCGGTCAGCACCGGCACCTTCAGCGTGTCCGATATCCGGCTTAGCGCGCGAAGGCCCTTCTCCAGCCCCGGCCCGGTGTACGAATCGACCGAGGATCTGTTGTCCTTGAGATAGCTGGATTTGAAAATGTAAAAAAATCCGGCCCTGGCGGCGGCTTCCATGCACTCGCGGGCGACGCTCAGGGCGTCATCCTCGTCTTCGAGGACGCAGGGCCCCGCTATGAGCAACGGCCCTTTTCCCGGATCGTAGGTACGATCTCCGATTTCAAGGGATTCCATGGACCCTCCAGATCAGGTCTTGCCGCGAGCGGTGGCACCTTCCCCGCAATGCTCGCCTCTCATCAACCTTTTAGCGGCGGATACAAGCCCCCTGAAGAGCGGGTGAGAGCGCATGGGACGTGATTTCAGTTCGGGATGGAACTGGGCGGCGATAAAATATGGATGTTCCGGCAATTCGACCATTTCGACGAGATCTCCGTCGGGCGAAAGGCCCGAGATCGAGAGCCCGTTTTCCTCCAGCACCGCGCGATACCCGTTGTTGACCTCCCAGCGGTGCCTGTGCCTCTCGCTGATCTCCCGCTCGCCGTAGAGTTTTTCGGCCAGAGAACCTTCCCTGAGGTGACACGGATAGGCTCCCAGCCTCATCGTGCCGCCCATCTTCGAACGGCTTCTCTGTTCCAGCATCAGGTCGATCACGGGATTTGTACAGTCGGGATCGAATTCGCTGCTGCCCGCTTCGATCCCGCAGACGTTCCTCGCGAATTCTATCACGGCGCACTGCAGCCCCAGGCAGATACCGAGGAAGGGGATGCCGTTCTCCCTTGCATACCGCACGGCCCCGATCTTTCCCTCGATTCCCCTGTCCCCGAAACCCCCGGGAACGAGCACACCGTGTACTCCGCTCAGGTGCGCCTGCGGCCCGTCCTTCTCTATGTTCTCGGCGTCAACCCACCTGATGTTGACGCGAACGTCGTTCGCCACCCCCGCGTGGGTGAACGACTCTATGATGCTTTTGTACGCGTCGACTATCTGGATATATTTCCCGCAGACCGCGATGTCCACGTCCTCTTTCATCGTGAATATCTTTTCCACCATTTTTTCCCACTCGGCAAGGTCGGGCTGCGGGCACTGGAGACCGAGCTTTTCGACGACGCTGTCGTCGAGTCCCTGCCTGTGGAACTGAATGGGCACCTGGTAGATCGACCTGGCGTCGAGCGCCTCGATGACGTCCTGTTCCTCGACGTTGCAGAAAAGGGCTATCTTGTCGCGGATCTCTCTGGCGAGGGGACCCTCCGAACGACAGAGAAGTATGTGGGGCTGAATACCGATCTCCCTGAGACCCTTCACGCTGTGCTGCGTCGGTTTGGTCTTGATCTCATGGGCCGCCTTGATATAAGGAACCAGCGTAAGGTGTATGTAGAGGACGTTTTCCCTGCCGAGATCCATCCTGAGCTGGCGGATCGCCTCCAGAAAGGGCAGACCCTCGATGTCCCCGGTGGTGCCGCCGACCTCTGTTATCACGACGTCCACACCGTTTCCGTTCTGCGCCGCGGCAAGTATCCGGCTCTTGATCTCGTCGGTGACGTGGGGGACCACCTGGACGGTCCTTCCAAGGTAACCTCCGGCCCTTTCCCTGTTTATTATCGCCTCGTAGACCTGGCCCGTGGTGACGTTCGATCTCCTGCTGAGATTGCGGTCGATGAAACGCTCGTAGTGCCCGAGATCGAGATCGGTCTCGGCGCCGTCGTCGGTGACGAAGACCTCTCCGTGCTGGAATGGACTCATCGTCCCGGGATCGACGTTGAGATAGGGATCGAATTTCTGGAGGACCACCTTGAGGCCGCGCTGCTTGAGAAGAAGACCGAGGGAGGAAGCGGCGATTCCTTTTCCGAGAGAAGAGACCACACCGCCGGTTACAAAGATATATTTCGTCTTCTCGCCCAATCTGCCCTCTGCCCACGTATCCGGTGAAACAAGTGTCGACGCGACCGAAAAACCACCCGACCCACCTTAACCGCTTTCAATCCGGTTTTCAACTCTTTTTATGTCGTCCGGCCGGTCCACGCCGAGACTTTTTCCCCTGCACTCGACCACCCTTATACCGAATCCGTTTTCGAGGGCCCTGAGCTGTTCGAGATCCTCCCTTTTCTCCAGTGGGCCGCGCCTTAGCGAGCCGTAGCCCAGCAGGAAGGAGCGCCTGTATACATACACGCCTATGTGCTGAAGAAACGATCCGGGGCCGTGCGGCAGCGCGCATCGGGAGAAGTAGAGGGCCGTGCCGTCCCGGGCGCAGGCGACCTTGACGACGTCGGCCCGGGCGGCCATTTCCGGATCGTCGACCCTGGTCGCCAGGGTCCCCATCACGCTGCGCTTCTCGGCGGCCATGACCTTGAGAAGTCGCTCGACGCCGCCGACCGGCAGAAGAGGCTCATCCCCCTGCACGTTCAGTACCAGCCCGTACCTGTATTTCGCGGCCACTTCGGCCACGCGCGAGGTGCCCGAGCGATGAGTCTTCGACGTCATCATCGCTTCACCGCCGTCACCGAAAACGACATCCGCGATCCGTTCGTCGTCGGTCGCCACGACGACCCTGTCGACACCCCTGACCGCCCGGACACGCCGCAGGACGCGCAGGATCATCGGAACGCCGCCTATCGGGGCGAGGGGCTTGCCGGGGAAACGCTTCGAGCCGAAACGGGCCGGTATGACGGCGAGCACTTTCGTGGAAGGCAAACGACACCTCCATATGAGGATGTGAAACGCCGAGGCCGCCCCCGCCGTCGGGATGGCGGGAACCGGAAGATTCCGGGCGGAAATGCAGACCGGCGCCCCTTGAATTATACCCCGCGGACCGTTCTACCGCCGGTACTTCTTCTGTCCCTCTTCGTATACATTGGCCCCGTGGCAGTCCTGCGCGACTATCAGCGGGAAATCCTTCACCGTGAGTTTTCTTATCGCCTCCGCGCCGAGATCGTCGTAGGCGACCACTTCCGCGGCGGTGATGCTTCGCGATATGAGGGCGGCGGCACCCCCTGTCGCGGCGAAATAAACCGCCGTGTTTTTCTTCATCGCCTCGACAACCGCTTCGTTCCTTGCGCCCTTGCCGATCATACCTTTCAGGCCGTTTTCGAGAAGTCTCGGCGCGTACGGGTCCATCCTGTAACTCGTCGTCGGCCCGGCCGAGCCGATCGCCCTGCCCGGCGGGGTCGGGGACGGCCCGACATAATAGATCACCTGCCCCTCGATGGGGATCGGAAGCTTTTTGCCTTCGTCGAGAAGATCGACAAGCCTCTTGTGAGCGGCGTCCCTCGCGGTGTAGACCGTTCCCGAGAGGGAGACCTTGTCTCCCGCCTTCAGTTTCATGATATCCCCGTCCTTCAGGGGAGTGGTAAGCGAATATTCGGCCATCTTGAACCTGCCTCCGTCTGGATCCGTTGTGGACTACAGCTCGATATATTTGTGCCTGGCGGCGTGACAGTTCACGTTCATCGCCACGGGGAAGGAGGCAATGTGCCTCGGCGCCGCCTCGATGTGAACGGCGAGTGCGGTCGTTCTTCCACCGAGTCCCATCGGCCCCACTCCGGTATCGTTCACCAGACCGAGTATCTCCTTCTCGAGCGCCGCGTAGAACGGGTCGCCATGCGCGCTCCCGATCTCCCGCAGCAGTGCCTTCTTCGCGAGAAAGGCGCATCGTTCGAAGGTCCCGCCTATCCCGATGCCGATGATTATAGGCGGGCACGGGTTTCCACCCGCGGCCCTGATGTTGTCTACGACGAACTTCTTTATCCCTTCGACTCCGTCCGCCGGCTTCATCATCGCCACCCTGCTCATGTTCTCGCTTCCGCCCCCCTTGGGAACCACCCAGAGCTTCAGAGCGTCACCCGGAACCAGCGTCAGATGGATCACCGCGGGCGTGTTGTCGCCGGTGTTGCCGCCCCTGACCGGGTCGGCAAGGCTCGATTTTCTCAGGTACCCGTCCGTATAACCCTTGCGGACGCCCTGGTTGACGGCGTCCTCGAATCCGCCGCCCGTTATGTGGACTTCCTGACCCAGTTCGACGAAGATCACGGCCAACCCGGTGTCCTGGCAGATCGGCATCTTCTCCGAGCGGGCAATCCCCGAATTTTCGAGTATCTGGCGCAGGACTTCCCGGCCCGCCTCGGACTCCTCCCCGGCATAAGCCTTTTCGAGCGCCTTCTGTATATCGTCCTCGAGCTCGAAATTGGCCTCCATGCACAGCCGCGCCACCTCTTCGGTTATCCTTGCAGCTTTGACCTCTCTCACTTTCATTCCTCTCTTCTTAAGGCTACATCGCCGGCTTCAGCACGACGACTTTCGGCGACACCGGGAGGCTGGACGCCGAAATGTCCAGCTCGCTCCGGTCGGCCGTTTCGACATTATCCATCAATTCGACGAACTTGTCCACCGTCGCTATTGGAAATCCCAGTTTGGCCGTCTTGAAATGCATCGGCACCGCAATTTTCGGTCTGATCTCGCCGATAATATCCGAGGCGGTTTTCGCATCTATCGTGAAATGCCCCCCCACGGGGATCATCACGACGTCCACGCCGGCGAGAGCCGGCATCTCGTCGATCGTTATCATGTGACCAATATCTCCAAGATGAGCCACCTTCACACCCTCGGTTTCGACAATCGAGACGAGATTGATTCCCCTCTCGCGGCCTTCCGATTCATCGTGAAATGTGGCCAGCGACGTCACCCTGATACCGCCGAATTCGTATTCTCCGGCCCTGTCGACAACGTCTGCGGCGCCTGCGACCGCCTTTTCCCACCTGTGGTCGGGATGGGAGTGACTTACGATGACAAGGTCGAATACGCCTTTTATCGCGGCGAATCCGACAGCCCCATCGTAGGCTCCCGGTTCGTAGGGATCGAAGAGTATCCTCCTGCCGTCCCCGAGAATGATCGAGAAGGCGGAGTGACCGAGATATTTCAGTTTCATTTCATCACCCCCTGCAGAATCCATGCAGCCGGCAAAACAAATGCATACAGCTCAACCAGTCCTCGTGAAAAAGGGCGGGGGCGTCACAAGTCTCCTGCTCGGACAGTCCTCGCGCGGCGCTACGCGCCACGCTGCGGAACTCGCGACGAGACTTGTGACTTCCCCGCAGTACACCGCCACGCCGCGCAGCGCAGGTCAGACTTGCATCTCCCCGCCACATCTCCCCGTGCAACTCGCGACGAGATTTTCGTATTCACGGCAAACCGGCCGCTGCCCATTATACATGCGCCTGCCGGAAAAGAGAAGAGCCCGGAGGGAACTTTCGTTCCGCCGGGCTCCAACTTGCTTTCAATATTTCAATTACGGCTTTTATTCGCCGTAAACACTCACCTTTTTCTTGGTTCTTCCGAAACGTTCGAACTGCACCTTTCCGTCGACGAGGGCAAAGAGCGTGTCGTCGCCGCCCCTGGCGACGTTGGTGCCCGGGTGTATCTTCGTTCCGCGCTGGCGTACAAGTATCGTTCCCGCCAGGACGTTCTGGCCGGAGGTTCGCTTCGCGCCCAGCCGCTGAGAATGACTGTCGCGCCCGTTTTTAGAACTGCCGACACCTTTTTTATGTGCCATATCGTTTCAGCTCCCCCTGCCGCCTATACCTCTATCCCTTTTATCTTCAAAAGGGTGAAATCCTGGCGGTGGCCATTCTTTTTTCGGTAATTCTTCCTTCGCTTCATCTTGAATACGAGGATCTTCTTTTCCCGGCCGTGGCTCACGATCTCGGCCGTCACATTGATATTATCGAGCTTCGGTTTTCCGATACGTATATCGTCCCCATCCGAATAAAGGAGCACATTATCGCATCTTATGACACTCCCGACCTCGGCGTCGAGCAGAGGAACCCGGATTTTGTCCTCAGGTTTTACCGTAAACTGTTTGCCAGCCAGATTTATGACCGCGTACACTTATCCTGACCTCCTGAAATACCACAAAGAGATACATTTATAACAAACGTCCGGCTCCAAGTCAAGAGTAAAAATCGACTTATCCGCCCCCGGCTCGGGCATTCCCGCGAAGCTTCGATTATTCGGTGGAACCGTCCCATCCTCCGAGCCTCGCCCACAACCACCAGGCGGCGTAGGCTTTGAGATTTCCGTTAAGCGGCCGGGTATGAGCAGCCGCGCAATCGTACCACTCGCCCGTATGCGCGTTCTGCCAGTCGACGGCCCAATTGGCGTCCACGCCGATTTTAAGCGTTCCATCGCCGTCGCTGTCGTAATCGCAGTTATCGTTCGCCCTGCGGTTCGCGTAGTAGACGCCGTCGGGATCGTAAGATTCGATATCGTTGAAGTCGTAGAGAATCTTGTCGTTGGCCAGGCAGTATTCGCGTATCTGCCGGTTGCGCAGGAACGTATTGCTCCCGTACGCCGATCCGTCGAGGTGGCCGGTCATGTAAACGAAACTGACGTTCGGATAATCGTTCTCGAGAGCGGTCATATCGTCGAGATATTGATCGATCACGGCTTCCGAAGCGTAGGAGACCTGCCCGCACCAGGACCATATGATCACGTTCACCTCGGGATGGCTGTTGAGATAAGATCTTGTATCCGGTTCCCAGGATGAATATCCAAGATCGTTGGGAAACGGTTTGTCCCTCAGTTGCAAAGTCCCGTTCGCGCCATTCGACGACCAGGAATACAGGTCGTCGCCGAGAAAATCGGCGAGACCATCCATTCCGGTAACGAGCTGGCTTCCGTGCGAGGTGTGTCCATACGCAATGACAAGAGTATCTATGGCATCCTGGATCGCCTGCCGCGGGATCAGAGATATATCGCAGCACGTATGGTCGATTATCATTGTTGTATCCCCGACCATGGTCGTGTCATCGCCGGTCGGATCGGGGGAGGCGGGATCTTCGCTGCCGCACGAGGCAATCGAGGTCACCATAAGGAACAACACTGCCGCGGCGACCATCGCGGTCCATCTATTATTCATTATTTGTCTCATTCTTGATCCTCCCGCAAAAGATAATACTTCCACGGAAGTATTCCTGCAAGAATCGTGTAAAAACCCGATTTTGAAATGACAATTCTTCTCATTTTCCCCTTTTGACGGACCGGCGCGGTTATGGGGGCAATAACGCCGTTACAGAGGCAATAACACGAGTGCGGCGGCCGCGAGCACCAGTCCCGCGATCGCCCTGCCGCCTAAACGCTCCCTCCATATGACGAATCCAAGCACGGTCGCCCCGAATATAACCGTAACGTTGATAAAAGGAAATACGATCGAGGCGGGTACTCCCTGGAGCGCTTTGAGCGTAAAGAAGGTGCTGAAAAGGTTCGGCACGCCGAGCAGCATCCCCAGAATGAATGTCCTTCGATCAAAGGGGATCCTGATGCTCAAGATGAGCAGCCATGTGAACAGCCCCGCGAAGGTGAAGAGAATCCAGGTGAACTGGAGGCGTTCGGAGTCGGATGAAATCTCGCTGAAGGTCTTTAGAAGAACGCTGGCAAGCCCCGTCAGGACGAAGATCGCAAGCATGAGCGGCCAGAAACCCCGTTTCGCGCCCGTTTTACCCGCCCCGGGCGAAATCCCCATGCCGAACAGTGTAATCGCGACGATGCCGAGCGCTATCCCGCCCCACTGTGCCGGCGAAGGTTTTTCGTTCCACAGGAAGATCGAGGCGACAACCGGGACGGCCACCGACAGCCTCATTACCGTGACCGGCACGGCCAGCGGGCCTCTCGATATTCCGGTCATAAGGACAAGTATGGCCAGTACGTAGTCGACGCCCGTCACCGCTCCAAGACCCAGTGTGGCGCCCGAGGGTGTTCCCGGCCTGCCGCTCAGAAGCAGAAGACCGAGCAGGGAGGCCGTTATATAGTTCGCCCCGGCCATCAGCAGCCTGTCGCCGCCCCGGCCCTCGTTTATCTTGAGGATCACGGCGATCAATATCGAACATGCGGCTGCCGGAAGAAGCCAGATCAATCCTGTCCCTCCACGAACTGCCCGACGAAATACTTCGCCGTCAGCTGTTCTCCGGTCACCTTCTTCACATGCTCGTCCCATGGGAGGATATTGCCCGGCCCGTATACCTTTTCCCTGAAGAAGTCACCGACCGCCCTGTTGCCGTATATACCCGCCGCGCCGCCTTCTTCGGCAAGGCGCCTTTGCAGAAAATCCCCGAGCTGCGAAGCGATCATCTCGCCCAGCATGTAATTGTGGTAATAAACCGGCGAGGAGATGATATGAATCTTGGCCGCGAAATCGGGCTCGTCGCGCCCTTCGGGCCTTTTGACGAACTGGTATTTTTCCTTGAGGTCCCACCAGAGCTTGTTGAGATCCTGGTCGGGATTCCTGTAGAGTTCCCTCTCGAAATTGAACATCACCTGCACCCAGCGCGCGAAGATCAGCTGCTTGGTTCGAAGCGATTTTTTCAGCGCCGGGGTTATCCTGGCTATTTCTTCACCGCCCAGCCCGAGGGTGGATTTCATCCATCCCGGATCCTGCGAGAGCCGTCCGAAAAACATGGCTGACGCTTCGGTAAGGCACAGGTGCGGAAAACTTCTGAGAAGCCATGGAAGCGTCCTGTCTATGTACTTGTCGTACACCCCGTGTCCCAGCTCGTGGAGCATCGTCTCCATCCACTGGCTGTTGCCTGCGAGGTTGCAGAGGATCCTTATGTCCCCCAACCTGTCGATGTCGGTACAGAAGGCGTGGGGATTTTTCCCTTCGCGCTCGTAGAGGTCGCTTCGCGAGATGATATCCTCGACGGGCATGCCCAGCCCCGCGTAGAAGGCGGTCGCCAGCTCCGCTATATCCTTTCCCTTGTAGTACCTGTCGAAATCGACCTCGCCGACAGCCGGCGCTTCCTGGAAATACGGGTCCTGGTAGTGCCAGGGGCGCATCTCTTCCGGACCGATCCCGTACCTTTTCGACAGTTCGGAATCGAGTTCCTTCTTCAGGGCGAGAAAAGGCTCGCGCGTAAGCCTTTCGAGCTCCTCGAAAACCGCGGCGAGCTTTTCCTCGTCCTGTTCCGAAAGGGTCATCGACATCTGGTAGTAATTATCGAACCCGGCGGCCCTGGCCGATTCGTTCCTGGCCCTTACAAGTTCCATAAGATCTTCGATCACAACCGGTCCGACCCTTTTGCTCGCCTCCCAGACCTTTTTCCTCCAGGCGCTGTCCGTACTCTCCCTGAGGATCGAATAGACCTCGTTCGTCGTCAGTTCCTTCCCGTCGACGACCGGCCTGTAGACGCTGAAACGATTCTCGACCCTGCTCGACAGGTCGACGATCCTCTGGAGGATGGCCGGATCGACCTGGTTGCCGACGTACTTCAGGTACAGAAGGTCGGCGATGCGCTTGAGCTGCGGGTCCCCGAGACGTCTTCCCGCCCTGATCTCCTTTATGTATTCGAATTCCGCGCTGCTGGTATAAATCTTTTCAAGCTCCATCTGCACGCGCGAAAACTCCAGGAAATCCTCCTCCCTTCCGCTCCTCGAGGCTTCCCAGTAGGCGAGGCTCCCCTGCTTCTCCAGTTGACTGACCTTCAATGTATGGTTTTCGACGAATTGCCTGAATTCCATGTTGTAATCCTTCCCGCATGAAACAAACCCGGATGAGATTGATACGACCGTCAACAGGATCATGGACAAGCGCAGTTTCCTCACGGCCAACCTCCTGTTCAGTCATCGACAGGTGGATTTCATACCTTTTTCGACAAGGATTACGAAGGTATCAGAAGAAAAGACGGCGGTCAAGTGCGGACGCATGGTCGCGCTGGACGCATGGTCGCACCGCCGAACCTGCCGCCCCCCGGCCGCGGCAAAGCGCGGGCCGATTGTCCGCATGTCAGTATCGCATATCCGGGGTCTGAGAATTTCTACCTTCCCAGCGGGTCGAACCGTGCCAGAATGAAAAGATCCCGTTTTCCGTTTTTGACGATCCCGATGGAAACGGATTCCTCGCCGTCATCGACAAATTTAAGCTCGCCCCTGAACATTCCGCATTCCTCCTCCGGGGAAAGGCGCGATACGTCTCTGCCGTTTATCGAGGCGACCGTGTCGCCCGGGCTTATCCCGCAGGCGGCCGCCTGGGAGCCTTCGTATACCGTACTCACCAGCACGACGCCCCCGGAAGGGCCGAAACCGAGCCCCGTAACCGGCTCGACGAGGAAGAATCCCACCTCCGCGGCGGGCGCAAACCATATCCGTTCGTTCAGGTAATCGAGTGTCACGATGAAATTCTCGAGAAACCTGTTTCCGAGAAGGTTTTTCCCGCCCTCGACCGTCCCCATCGACAGTTCGAGGGGAATATCGGTCAAAACGGTGTCCCCGAGGGACACCCTGTCGGCGAGAAAAAGGATCTCCGCCACCGTCGAATCGGGCGGGCTTTCGCCTTTTACCGTGAACGCCGGCCTGCCTATCCTGCGGGCGCACCGGCTGGGCCGGTCGACCGTCAACCGCGAGCAGATCTCGGGCGAATGGAGCCTGAGAGTGCCGTTGCAGCCTGTGTCGAACGTGACGTCGACCGGGATGCTGTCGCAGAGTACGATCCGCACGATGGGGGTCTTCTGTGTTTCGGTCCTGAAACCGACGTCGAAGGCTCCGGCAACCTTCCCCAGTCTACCGATGTCGTCGGTGATAACGATCTTTTTCGCCTTGTAATCGATCCGCATGCAGCAGGCGCCCGCCAGGTTGCATCCGAGGATCCCGTCCGCCGCCATGCAGGAGAGTCTTCCCATCATCGAGCTGTCCATCGACATGGCGCCGACATCCGAAAAAACGGCATCCCCCAGCTCGAGCCTGTCTATCCTGTAAAACCTGCTTTCGACGAGCGTCCCCGTCGAACGTTCCGTGACGAAGGATGGGGTGATGTCCTCTATGCCCAATTCCTTGACGGCGGCCGAGGAAAGGATCGTCGGAGCTCCCGTGTCGAGGATGAATTCCAAATCCCTGGCACTACCGTTGACCCTCGCCTTTACCACGATAACACCGTTGATATAGGAGAAGGGTATCTCCTCGACGAATCGCGAGCTTTCCAGTTCGCAACTGCCGATTGTGCCCTTCAGACGGCTTACCTGAAAATAGATCAGGGCGAAAATGGATCCGCTCAATATGACGAACACCGCGACGACCGCCAATAGAACCTTCAGCAGTGTCTTCTTCCCGACTGGCATCTCGACATCTCCTCCATCATGAAAAGGTCCCTCTGATACCCGGATAGAATACCGCCGGCGGTGGATTTTTATTCAAAAAAAAGACCGGTTTCGTCGTTGGGAGCGTTTCAAATCCGATTTATCCCCGTAGCGGTCGTGGAAACGAGACTCCGCCGTAGTGTCACCGATGGTATTGTATCCGTCTTGACCGGGCCCGGCCGAATCGGTATCTTTTGGTCAAAGGAAAGGGGCCCTCCATGAATAATCTTCGCCTGTTCATCCTGTCAATGCTGCCCTTGATTGTTGACACTCTGCAGCCCGCCGGAGCGCTGGCACGCGTATGGTACGTCAGTTCGGACGGTTCCGGAGACATGCCCACCATACAGGCGGCGATAGACACGGCCGGAGTCGGCGACGAGATACTTGTCGGCCCCGGTTATTATTCGTGGACGAGCCAGGGAAACGGCGAAGAGGCCGGCATGATCAGATTCAGAACGAGGAACCATTATCTGACCCTCCGCAGCGAGATGGGGCCCGAAGCGACCACGCTCGACGCAGAGTACCAGTCGAGGGTGATCTACTGCCACGCCATGAACCATGTCACCGTCGAAGGATTCACGATAACGGGGGGCGAGGCTCCCGATTTCGGAGACAACGTCGGTGGAGGCTTCTTCACTCACATCCCGGGCGAGACGGTTCGCGACTGCATCTTCGTCGCCAACCGGGCCCTGTACGGAGGAGGGATTTCCTGCGTCATCAACGACCAGAATTTCAAGGCGGAAAACTGTCTTTTCAGGAACAACACGGCCTACGACTCCGGAGGGGCGATATCGCTCTGGAACGGGACAGGCTCGATAAACATAACCGGGTGCACCCTGGATGGCAATACCGCGGCCGGCGGAGGAGGGGCGATTCTGGTCTATAATTGCACGGCCAGCGTCACCGATTGCGTCTTCCATGGGAACAAGGCCGAAAACGGGGGCAGCGCGGTCTTCAACTTCGGTAACGGCTACATGGACATGAGCGAATGCACGATATGCGACGATTCCAACGGCGGGGCGGTGGTCACGATCTCCAATACTTCCGGTATAAATATCTACAGGTCGATACTGGCCTTCAACCACGGGTATCTTTTCGATATGGGGTCCGGATCGACCGGTAGCATCGGATGCAGCGATCTTTTCGGTAATGCGGGGGGAGACGCCCTGCCGGGCCTTCTGGCGGACGAGGGGGGCAACTTCTCGGCAGATCCCCTTTTCTGCGGCAGCGTCGATTCGAGGAACTTCCAGCTCAGGAGAGACTCCCCGTGTTTCCCCGGGAACGTGCCGGGCGCGCCCTTCTGTTCGATCATCGGGGCATTCAACGCCGGTTGCGGAACCGTTTCCGCCCGGGAATCGACCTGGGGGGCCGTCAAGACGTTATACCGTTGAGCGAAGAGATTCGAAAAGCCTTTCATACCGTCCGGCGATCTTTTCCCAATCGTTTTCCGCCGCGGTGATAACAGCTTTCTCGCTGATCATCGAGCGCAGAGCCTCGTCGGCGATCACGCGGTCGATCGCCTCCGCTATTCCAGCGGCCGACTCGTAGTCCTCGAGGATGAATCCGTTCTCCCCGTTCAGTATCAGTTCGGAGGCGCCGGCCATCCTCGAAGTAATGACGATATTTCCCGCGCACATCGCCTCCAGCACGACAAGGCCGAAGGCGTCCATCCTCGTCGGGAAAACGAAGAAATCGGCCGCGCTGTAAAACCCGCGCGTATCTTCGACCGCTCCGCACCATGCGATCATATTCGACACCCCCGCCGCTTCGGCGATCGATTCGTACTTTCGATTTTTCGAGGCGCCGACAACGAGAAGCCTGACGCGGCCTCCCCTGATCAGCGGAAGGGCCCTTATAACATGCCCAAGCCCCTTGCGGTCGAACTCCCAGCCGACGAAGAGCAGAACAAAATGGTCTTCGGGGATCGAGTGGCTTCTCCGAACCTCCCTGCCGGCGGTTTCGTCGAAGGCGAAATCCTTGAAGTTGACGCCGTTTCGGATCACTTCGATGTCGTCCGGGGATAGAAACGGGTAACTTTCCATTATGTCCCTTTTAAGCATCCGCGATATCGCGGTTATCCTCCTGAACCGGCCCGGACCGTAGTTCCTCCGCTCCGCCCACAGGACGAACCTGTGAAGGGGATACCAACGGTGTTTCTTTTCGCCGGCCACCTCCTTCTCCCTGATCCAGGCATGGTGGCAGCTCTCCGCGGTGATCACGTCCTGGAGGAGGCACTGGGCGTTCCCCTTGTTCCAGACGACATCGTACCTCTTCCTCATCATGAGCACGCGCAGGGTGCTGAGGAAGACGAATTGCGGAACCTCGACGAGATTCTTCAGCTTCGTTCCGCGGGCGAAGGGGATTTTCAGGAGGCGAATGCGGACGATCCTGATATTCGGAAAGCGGTAACCGCGGTCCGCCTGGC
Source organism: Candidatus Krumholzibacteriota bacterium (assembly GCA_041309605.1). Classification (GTDB taxonomy): domain Bacteria; phylum Krumholzibacteriota; class Krumholzibacteriia; order Krumholzibacteriales; family Krumholzibacteriaceae; genus JALOPX01. The sequence goes on along the minus strand of JBFYZH010000115.1, from coordinate 55,409 downwards.
TGGCGATTACGGTGACGAAGTGGCCCCTGCGGGCAAGCTGCTCAGCCGCCTCCAGCGAGGTCCGCGATATCCCTCCGCTTTTACCGAAACCCCTTGTCACGAGCAGGATCTTCATATTCGACTCCCCGGGGGCGAGCGGCCCGCCCCTCCATCCATTCCGCGAATCAGGGCCTGCGGCCCGGACCCGCCTTCCTCCCGCGCAGAAGGCCGCGCAGCAAAACGTATATCCTTTCCCTTATCTGAGCGATCCCCAGGTTGAGAAGCACCCACGATACGGCCACGACGGCGACGGCGACGGCGACACGGGCTATATGATTTTCGAAATGAATCATGACCCTCCACGCGGCGAGGCCCGACACCGCCGCCGAAACGGTCATGTAAAGGATGATCCCCGCGATCCTTTTCCTGTCGATAAGGCGCATAAAATAAAACAGCATGGCGAAAAGAAGGATCTGCGAGACGCTCGTCGCAAGGGCGATCCCCCATATGCCGTACCGCTTGTAGAGCATCAGGTTCAGGGCGAGGTTCACGGCGAGCGATATCGTAAAACATACGAGAAGCAGAACGTTCCGTTTCACCGCCTGGTAATACTTGGAAATGGGGATGTAGAGAAAATAGGCCCAGGTTCCGATCGAGTACCCCCTGAGCGCGCCCGCCGTCAGCGCGACGCTGGCGTCGCCGAATTTTCCGTACCCGTAAACCAGGCGGATCACCTCTTCGCCGCAGATGAAAAGGACGAGACTGACCGGGAGCATTATATAGACGGAGAGAATCAGCATCTGTTCGATGTCGCGGCGAAGGCGGATCGTGTCGTCCCTGGCCGAAAGTTCGCTGAAGTATGGAAGGAAAACGCTCATGAATCCCATCCCGATAGTGATCCCCGGGGTCTCCACCAGGAAACGTGAATATTCCAGCGCAGCCACCGAACCCTCCGCGAGAAGCGAACCGATGACGCGGTCGACGTAGACGTTGAGCTGCGCGACCAGGACCATGCCGAGAAGAGGCAGCCATACCGGTACAAACTCAGACCAGACGGCCAGCGACCTTTTGATCGCCGGAGTGAACCTGAACTCCCAGTAATTCTTGAGGCTGCCCGCGAGCATGAGAAAAAACACGACGTAGGCGATCGGGAACATGATCCCCATGAAGACAAACCTGTCCCTGTATACCGTCAGGAGCACCCCGGCGAGCAGAAAGACATTCTGCACCACCGGTCGCAGCGAGGGGATCCTGAATATATAGAAACAGTTCAGGACGAAGGCGACGGAACATGCCGTCATCAGAGGGACGGAAAAGCTCATGATCCGTGTAAAGAAGACCGCGTGCCGGGCCTGCTCCGCGTTGAACCCGGGGGCGAGCAGGTAGACCCATCTTTCGGCGAAGAAATATTCGAGAACGAAGATGACGAGTCCAAGGACGATCAGCATGAAAAAGAGCTGATTGGCGAAGAGCCAGGCGAGTCTTCTCCTCTTTTTGGCGAGCAGGGTCTGGAAGACCGGGATGAACGAGTTCTGAAGACCGCTGCCGGCGATGACATTGACCGGAAGGAGGACCGCAGTGAGCGCTATCCTGAAAGCGTCGACGACCGCGCCGGTGCCGAAATAATAAGCGAGGACGATCTCGCGCAGGTATCCGAGCCCCTTGCTGAGCAGGGATACGAGCGCCACGAAGAAACCGCTTCTGTAAAGACTCTTCTTTCCCGGTACAGCGTTACCGCCTGTTTCATGCACGGATATCATCGCGCAATGATAACATCACCCATGCCGTCCCTGTAATCTCTATTTCATGCAACCCGTCATCCCTGCCCGGCCCATCCCGGTAAGAATCATTATCTGAAATCGATCCTCACCGTAGCGCTGTCGCTCGTCTGCGAGACGATCCAGGAGTCGATCGGGCGTATCTTTTCCAGCCTCCCGAGCCCATCGAAAAATACCCGCAGAGAATCGCCCGGGACGACGACCGTCAGAGGCCGGATCGCCCGCCTGTCGCTTCTCGCCGCCTTCAAGGAGGCATCAAGTATCATCGTTTCGGGCACGGAGACGATCCTCCCGCCGATCGACGCGACGAAGGCTTCGAGTTCTTCACCGGGGTCTTCACATACCGCAAGAAGGCTGTCGAACCGGTCTGACGGCGGATTGACCGAAAAGGCCGGGCCGGCCGCCGCCTTTCCTTCAATCTTCGCAACCCCATCCGTCCGGTCGAGGCTGTACGCCAAAGTCGCGACTTCATTCGAAACCGTTCCATCGTCTTCGGGTGAATCTTCCACTCGACCGACCTGCGTCTCGCCCCTGCGCCCGCCCCTCACCCGCAGATCGCCGCCCTTCCTGACAACACCGTTCTTAAGCGCGGTTGCCCCGACCACATCGTCCACAGGGAGCTCTTCGGGTTCTGCAGGGAGCTCCTCCGGTTTCGTCGGATCGTTTTTGACGCCGCTGTCCCTGACTTCGACCCGTTTCGCTTCGGCTTCGACGACAATCTCCTCCGTCCGGCCGGCGATCCGCCCGTCCGGAGCCATCTTCTCTATCCCTTCCTTCCCGAGAAAACCCGAGACATAAACGATCAGCATTACGGCGGCGGCGAGGCCGGCCAGCTCGAGCGGCAACTTGAATCTCAGGGGAAGGAATATCCCGCGCAGAAAACCGGCGGCCGAAGATCGGCGTTCGAGCCTCGAATTGACCTTTTCGAGAAAATCGGCGGGGGGTGCGACCGTTTCCATATCGTTCATCGAGGCTATGATCGCCTTCATCGAATCATGGACCTCGCGGCATTCATCGCACTGTTCCATATGCTCTTTTACGGTCCTGGTCCCGCCCTCCGGCAGAACTCCGTCGATATATTCCGAGAGCATCTTCCGCACGATTTTACAGTTCTTCATCAATCTTCCCCCGCAGGGCTTCCCGCAGTTTCGACCTGGCGCGCGACAACTTCGATTTCACCGTGCCGGAGTTGAGCCCGGTCATCCATTCTATTTCCTCGTAAGACCGGCCTTCGATATCCCTCAGGACGACCACCGTTTTCTGGCTCCCGGGAAGGGCGTCCAGCGCCTTCTGGATGATGCGCCCGACCTCTTTCCTGCGAAGTCCGTCCAGTGCGGATTCCCCCCTGTCCGGTATTTCCACGGGGGCCGCCTGCCCGTTGTCCCCCGGTCCCGCGTAGATGCTGACCTTCTTTTTTCTCATACGGTACTCCAGCGAATCGATCCTGTTCCTGCATGTGTTGACCGTCACCCTGTACAGCCAGGTCCTGAATGACGACTCGAACCTGAATCCCTTGAGGTGCCGGTGCACCTTTATAAATACCTCCTGCGCGCAATCGTCGGCGTCGTCATAATCTCCTGTCAGCCTGAAGCAGAGACTGAAAACCATCTCCTGATGCATCAGGACAAGCCGGTTGAAGGCCTCGCGGTCTCCTTCCAGAAACATCACCGCCAGCCTTTCGCTCTCCCGCTCCATGTCGGTCCGATCGTTCCCGGGTTCCTGCATCAGATCACTTTACATCCATTCGCCTTCTTTTTCCAGATAACCCTGCCCGCCTTCCTGTCTCTTCGACAGGAAGATCCCTCTCCGGGTTCCCTTCCCATCAAAAAAAATAAAAATTAATGTAAAGCGTGCTTGACATATTGCGCGCACGGTGTATAATTGAAATTGTAAAGTCGGCTTTACTTAATCTGCCACGGCAGCAGAGGCCGTGATGGCATGACGGAGGCTTTAAAAAGGAGAAAACCATGCTTTTAAGACGCTCGTGCAACGATACCGGACATTGGAAGGTTTTCACCCCGCTCGGCGCCCTCTGTGTCGGGCTGTCCCTTCTTCTCGGCAGGTTCAGCGCCTCCTTCGGGATCGGCGCGTTCCTCGAGGGACTTTTCCTGGGGCTCGGCATAACGGCATGCACGGCGGGGCTGATCTATGCCATTTCGGACCGGAAAGGCGACGGCAGGGCCGAATAACTTGTCGAGGCGGAGCTGAGCAACCCGCCACGAAACTCAAGAAAGGAAGTGAGAGAGTGAGAACGGCGATATTACCGAAAACGGCGATGACAATCCTCCTTGTGGTTTTCCTGTCAGGCGGCATTTTTGCCGGCGAGGCGACGGTCAAATCGGATGACGGCCTGACGATCAGCTACGAGGTCTTAGGCAGCGGCGAACCGGCGTTGGTCTTCGTGCACGGGTGGTGCTGCGACAGAAGTTACTGGAAGGACCAGGTATCCCATTTCTCGAAGGATCACACGGTCGTCGCCATCGACCTGGGGGGACACGGCAAGTCCGGTCTCGAACGTGAGAACTGGTCGATCGAGGCGTTCGGCGCCGACGTGGCGGCCGTGGTCAGGGCCCTCGATCTGAAGAATGTCATCCTGATCGGGCACTCGATGGGCGGCCCTGTCGCGGCTCTTGCGAGCCCGCTTTTACAGGGACGCGTAACGGGCATTATCGGGGTCGACACATTCAAGAATCTCGGGACGAAATTTGCGGAAGAACAGATAAACTATTTTCTTCAGCAGTTCCGAAGCGACTTCAAATCCTTCACAAGGAACTTCGTGGGCTCGATGTTCCCGGCGGGCGCCGACACTACCCTAGTGAAATCGGTCGCCGACGACATGGCCTCGGCTCCGCCCGAGGTCGGCATCGGGGCGATGGAAAGCATGCTGAGGCTGGATGCGCGTAAGGCCTTCGGCGCCGTCACGGTTCCCGTCGCCGCCGTCAACACTGACCGTCCGCCGACCGATGTCGAGGCCGGAAAGCAACTGTTCAAATCTTTCGAAGTGAAGGTCATGACCGGATACGGCCATTTTCTGATGCTGGAATATCCGGCCGCGTTCAACGCGCTCCTCGAGGAGGCGGTCGAAGGAATGACCGCCGGGAAATGAGGCGTAGCCATTCCATCAACACGCCCGGGTTCATTGTGAAGGCAGGGAAATACTCCTCCGAAGCGACCGGTCAATATCGCTTCAGCCCTTATTGGTCATATTTGTGGGAGGGGTTGTCGGTTTCCTTCACACCACCCCTGATCTCGAATTCATAATCGCAGTCGGCGCAATAAACGACGACCCTCTTCTTCTTGGACCCGTATTCGGCCGATTGAATGTTCCTGCTTCCGCATTTCGGACACTTGGTTGGTAGGGATTTCGACATGTCCTGGTTTCTCTCCTGCCTTAATGGTTACCCTTGTCCCCCCCTATGCTCCGATCCATTCGACCCATGTATAATTTTACCTTGATTCTCCGATAAAAACAACCTCCGGCAAAGGTTTTATGAAGTGCTGGCGCAGGCTGTATGTGTATGCGCCCTGACACGGCAGAAGAAGGACGTCGCCGGGTCCGATCCCCTCCCCGAAATAACTGAATCCCCATACGTCGTGAGGCGTGCAGAGGGATCCCAGCACGAGGCATCCGCGCTCGGTCAGGGAGGGCCGGCTCAAGTTTATCAACGGAAAATAATCCGTCTCGAACCTCTCCCATCCGATCGCGTTCGTCCCCGCATCGGTGATGACGAGGCCCTCGCCCTTGCGGTCGATTACAGTCAGCAGGATGTGCATCGCGTCGTTGCAGATCCACCGCCCCGGTTCCAGGCATATCCTGCAATCGATCGACGGGAATATCCTCTCCCGGACGGCCCGTCCTATCGAATCGGCGAACTCCTCGATCGGCGAGGCGGCCACCCACCTGTGCTCCGGAACCTCGTGGAGACCCATCCGGTTTTCCCCCGGTTCCAGGCCGTCCATTATCCCGGGCGGATGAAGCCATTCGCCCTGCGGCGGCCAGTACCCGCCGCCGATGTCCATGAATTCGATCCGTCGAAGGTGCTTCTGCTGAAGGCCGCGAAGAGCCTCCCCCACCCGGCCTATGAAGGCCGTCTGTTTGCCCGGGTCCATGTTCCAGCTCGAATGGAACTGCAAGCCGCACAGGCAAACGTTCTCCAGTCCGTCCGACAAGGAGAAAAAACGCCCCAGGTCCTCCAGCGGTATCCCGAACTTCCTCCACAACCCATGCTCGCCGGAGGTCAGCCTTACGCCCGCCCTTGCCACCACGCCTTCCCCGCGCGCCGCCGCGTCGAGACGGCGTATCTCATCGAAGCTGTCCGCCAGGACCGTCACGCGGCCGACGTTTGCGACGGCCAGCCCGAGCTCGGCCGGAGTTTTCCCCGGGCCGCTGAAAATTATGTCCGGGGCGTCAAGGTCGAGCGCCGCCTGAAGTTCCAGCCCGCTCGACACGTCGATTCCGAATCCGGCGCCCAGAATCGTTTCCGCGACGACCGGATGGTTGTTGCTCTTCATGGCGTAGTAGAACGACGAGCCGGGCAGATGCTTTTCAAAAGCGGCCCGGAAACGGCCCGCCCTGCCGATAAGGACGCCCTTTTCGATTATGTAGAGGGGCGACCCGTTCCCGGCCCTCAGGGCGAGGAATGTTTCCTTTCGCCCGATGAACGTCGAGACATGATCCTCGAGAACCTTCCTCCCCAGAAGAAGGGGGGCCGCCGGAGGATTATTTGAAGATGATTTTCCCATATGAACCGCCATCCGCAGCGCCGTCAGACGATCTCGACGCCCAGTTTGGAACCGATCTCCTTCATATCGAGATCGCGGCGCTCCTCCCGCGCAGTATCGTATATCACATGCCCCAGGATGCGGGAATCGTAATCGAGCGGCGGAAGGACCACCCTGTCCCCCGGAGCGCGCTTGAGATGGCATGAACGGACCCGCCTGTCGGAGGCGATCCCGGCGCAATCGAGCCTTTTCAGCGTCCCCTCCCGCGAAGCGATCAGTCTCAGGCCGGTGAGGCTGCGCCAGGCGCCGGCCGGCGGCACATTCAACCTTTTCCCCTCCGCGAAATCCAGGGCGGCGCCGAGGGTGTCGAACCCGCTGCTCTCCATAATCAGGTCGGGAAGGCAATCGCCCCCCGGCCTCGGAGTCATCTCGAGCAGGTAAATCCCGTCTTCGGAAACGATCATGTCGACCATCGCCATCGTCCGCTCCAGGCCCAGGGCCCGCGCCGCCTTAAGAAGCACGGCCGCCAGTGCCTTTCGATCCAGCCCGCCGGGTAGCTCGGACGGCAGGATATAGGCCAGCGTCGTGCCCAGGGGCTGGCCGGGGGCGGGTATCTTCCTCGCTATCCTTATGATCTCCAGGTCCGGTCCGTCCATGGCGAAGTCACAACTGAACTCGACTCCCTGGATATAGCCCTCGATGACGAACGCGGTCCTCGGATCGTTCCCGTCCCCGGGCCCGATGGAGGAATACATCCTGGCGTTCTTGTGCCCCGCCATCCGTTCCGAAATCAGGGCGAATGCGATCTCGCATTCCGACCTGTCCCGGCAGAGGGTGACAAGCTCGCTCCCGCTTCCCGAAAGAGGCTTCATCACGACCGGCGCGGCGGTCCTCTCGAAGAAATCGGCCGCCTCCGCCATCGTTCGAACGAGCGCCGTTTCCGGGCACAGGACCCCGGAGTCCATCCATCTTTTCCTGGTGGAGTATTTCGACCGGCAGACGGCTACGCTTTCCGGCGACGGAAACTTCAGATCGAGGGACCGGGCGAGGAGCGCGGCGAGCATGAGCGATTCGCAATCGAAAGAGGTGATCCCCGACGCTTCGATGTCATGCGCGGCGAGATGATCCGGCAGCGCGCGCCGGGCCGCGCCGTCATCCTCCAGGTCGCACAGGAGTTCGCCTGCCGGCTCCGGCGCGTTTTCCGGATGCCTTCGCCTTTCCGCCGGATCGGTTACGAAAACACACCTGCCGGGATATCTATTCGAGATGATCTCTATGTAGTCGGCGGTCGTCCCGACCACCATCACTCGCCTGTCGGACATGATTTCAACCCCGGGCCGTTTCCGCCGGATCGTTTTCCCCGGCTTGCCGCAGACCGCTTTCGCTGAACGAGCCGAGAAGGGTCTCGTCCATATTCGTAATCTTGAAAAGCGGGCGCGCCGAAAGATGGAAGGTGTCCTTCCATGCAAATTCCCCGCACAGAAAATCGACCGTTTCGAATCTCTCCTCGCAGGCTCTGCGTATATGATAGAGGTTGATATATTTGGCTATCCCGGGAAAACGGGCGTCGGTGCCGCCGGCGAGCAGGGTATAAGAGCCGTCGAAAACGCATCCCAGATCGACCGCGGCGGGCTGCCCCTCCACCGTGATTACCGTCATCCGCATCCATCCCCTGCCGGCAAGCAGGAGCATCAGGTCGCGGAATCCGCCCGCGAAACGCCCGTCGGCGAAGTAGGAATCATTCCCGTACCGGTCGATGTTCATGCCGACAAGGGTATCGAAATCATCCGGTCCGCCGGGTCTTGCGACGAGATCCCTGGATTCCAGGGCCTCCATTTCCCGCCTTATCTTCTTGGCCCTCTTGCCGGAAAAACTGCTGAAATAGCGGTCGAAATCGTGCCCGTGAGATGCGCCGCGGAAAAGATAGCCTGTCTCATCGAGCAGGCATTCCTTTTTTTCGCGTTTCTCCCGTTCGGAAACGGCCGTGGAAATCCCCTGCCGGAAAGGCAGAAGGTATCTCAGGTGATAGTCCGCCCCCGAACCTTCCAGGCAATGGAGCATCTCACCCAGAACATTTCCGTCCCTCGCGAGGATCCGGTTCTGTTCGAGCCAGGTTTTTCCGTGCCATGTCTCGCCCGGGAAATAGCAGTAACAGCGACTCTCGGGAACCCAGCTTGTCGGAATAAGGCCGACGACTTTCCCTGATTCCTCCGCCACGATGAAATTGGGATCGCGGCCGAAACGGCCATGGAAACATTCCCGCACGGGCCACAGGTCAGTAATGAATTGCCGGGGCATGTTCTCCTCCCAGAGCGCCCGGCACTCATCCTGATCGGTCACTGAATATGCGCGGACCATCCGGCTAACGCCTCAGCGTAACATTGGTCGCGCAATATGCGCCCCCGAAGAACCGCCGGGCAAATTCCACGACGACCTGCGGGTCGTAAGGCTTGCAGCTGAATACGTCCAGGTAGGTCGTATTCGTCTGGTTGGCGAAATGGGCCGATATGAGCGACGTTTCGATGAGCTGTATCATCGAATATCCGGCGACCTTTTCGTTCTCGCCGAAGTGGACTACCACCGTCTCTCCGAAACGTCTCATCTCGATCAGTTCGCAAAGTTCGAGAACGAACTGTTTTATTTTTTCCGCGTCCCGGATGGTTTCCGGATCGCAATCGTAAATATCGATACTTGAGGCAATGCCCCAAACGTTCTGCTCGACCGCCTCCATGAAAAAATTTCTTCCGGAGGCGGGCTTCTCAGCTACGAGCGTGCTTTCTTCTGGCATTTAATGAGACTCCTGTCTGTTTAAGGACCAGTCGGGTTTTGTCCACGTCCATGGGACGGGAACCGGTTATATCTCGACATTACAATAATGATTGCTGTGATTCGGCTATCTTCGGTATTGCCTCCTTTATAAAGCGTGAAAGACCTACAACAAGCGCTTTGCGCACGGGCTCGAGAGTTTCATCCAGTTTTTCCTCCTCATACGAAATGACCGCGAAGGAAAAATATCCCGAGACGAATCCCGCCACGGCCCACGCTATCCTTATTAATGTATTCCTCTTGAGACGATACATGATCACGTCGTCCAACAGGTCCGCGATATGGTCAAGATATGCAAGTATCGGTTCATCTATGCCTTCGTATCCTTCCTTTATCGTCAGGTCCGCCCTTCCCTGGAAGTAGAGGATGAAATCATCCATCCTCGTGGCGAAGAACTCCAGGTGAGCCTTTATCAGCGCGTCGATGAGTTCCTCGAGATCCTCGAGGTCCCGGCACTTGGCGTCTATGGCTTCCGTAAGTTCCTCCATTATTCTGCCGAGAAGTTCGAGTATGATCTCGTTCTTGTTCTCGAAGTGGTAATAGAACGTGCCTTTCCCGACGTCCGCTCTCTCGGTAATATTGTCGATTGTGGACGAATCCATACCCTTCTCCGCGAACACTCCCTGGGCGGCTTCCAGCAGGACCTGCCTGGTCACTTCGGACTTCGATCCCGCCCTGTTCTTCTTTACGGTTTTTTTTCTGGTTCCTTTAACCAATTCTTTCTCCATCCTCGTTTTGACTAACCGGTCAGAACTGACCGGTTAGTCGGACGGAATTATTATACTCAACTTTCGGAAAATCAAGGGAAAAATTGAGCTTTTTAAAAATATTTTTAAAGGACCCTCGGGCGGGTTTTTCGAAAGTTTTCGACCCGGCTGTACTATTTCCGTAATTATGCCGTTTTCAGCGTAGAATAGAGGGCCACTTTGTGGAAAAACGGACCATTTCCGTGGCGCCTCGGAAGTTATGAAAACCGTGGCTTTCCTTGAAGAAATCGGCGGTTTTTTCGGGCTTGCTGACGGGCGTTTCGGAGGAAAAACCGCAACGGAACTCTCGAAAAAAGTAGCGTTTCACCGCGCCATCCGCCCGGCGACTTTCATTATGAGAAGATCGTACCCGCCGGCTCTCCCGGATTCCGTTTGCCCGACGATCACACAACCTCCGTCGCCGGAGGGGCAGATGCCCCCGGCCCGGTCGCCGCCATCCATCCTGAAATCCATCATCGATAACCCGCTTCCGTCCGGGGCGATGATATCCATGTAGATATCCCTGTCGCCCGAATCGGAATTTATCTTCGTTCCACAGACCAGAAATTCGTTGTCCCCGGATTCATACGCCGCGCAGGCGTATTCGTAGAACCTGCCGCCGTAATTCTTCAACCACTCCTTTTCTCCGGCGGAATCCGTTTTAAGGACGTAAAGGTCAAGCGGCGCGTTGACGTCGCTGTCGCCGACGACCAGGCAGCCCCCGTCGCGAGTCCTTATTCCATGCCTGCCGAAATCGAAGGGATGTTTCGAGACCGAATTTCCGTAGGCTCTCTCCCACTTCGGATTGCCCAGGGCGTCGGTGCGGACAAGGTAGAAATCCGCGTTGTCCCCGCTCAATTCCGGCGAACCGGACGACCCTGTCACGACAATATCGCCGCCGTCCGTTTCGAAGACCGAACTTCCCATCTCGTAGCGTTCATATCCGAACGTCCTGGTCCAGAGAACCTTTCCGCCGCCATCCATTCCGGCGAGGTAAACATCTTCCTCGCCCCTGCCGTAAGAGTCGGTATATCCACAGACCAGTATCCCGCCGTTTCCCGTTTCGCATACCGCCGCCGCCACATCCGCCCCTGGACCGCCGAGGGTCCTGGACCAGAGGGCCTTTCCATCGGAATCCGTGCGAAGAACGAAAACGTCCCTCGACCCTTTGCCCCAGGAAGAACTGCTCCCTGCGACGATATACCCGCCGTCAGACGCCGCGCAAACCGCGTTTCCATATTCCCAGCCGGCCCCTCCGAAGGTCTTCGCCCATTTCCTTTTTCCGTCCGGCCCGGTCCTGATAAGAAGCAGGTCCGAAAAACCGTTTCCCCATGAATCGGTATATCCGGCGATAATAAATCCGCCGTCCCCGGCAGGCGCGACCGCCCCGGCCCCTTCGGATCCCCGGCCGCCGAAAGCCCTCGCCCAGACGGCGCCGCTTATGTTCAGAACACTCTCGTCGATCCGGCCGGAATTGTTATCGGCGCTTTCAGGATCGCCCTTCGGGAACATCCGTTCCACGGCCGTTATCACCGCGTTGGAATTCTGGAAGTGATAGTACTGTCCCCTGACCCCCGTAACGATATTGCCGTCGATCACCGGCGGATGGTTGTTTCCCAGGAATTCCGCCCCCGCCGCCGTGTATTCATCCTTGAACTTGGGATGCCCGACGACCCTTCGGCCCTTTATCACTCCCGCCGCCGCCAGAACCCTCACCGCCCCGCACTGCCCCCATATAATCTTCCCCCGTCTGTCCGCTTCTTTCAGCAGGGCGGGGAGTTTCCCGCTCGCCAGAAGATCGCCGTAAGGATTGTCGACCCAGGCCGAGGATGACATCACGGCCACGCAGTCATACCCGGATATATCCGTTATCTCGTCGATGAGAAGATCGACCTCCATTTCCCGGCACCCGGCTACCGGATCGCCGAAGGTCGGACAGGGCCGGAGCGATCTCGAAGTCCCCGCCGTAGTCACATTCCAGCCTCTCGCCGACAGATCATCCAAATATAAATGGAAATTCGCCCCATAATCCTGAGGTACGATCATCAGCACGTCGATCGTACGTGCATCGGGAAGCCGAGGGACCGCGACGAAAAACGTGGCAAGGGCCACAAGGATCGAAAACTTTCTCATCACCGCTCCTTTCGGGCATGATGTCTCATGAAATCTTCCCGTGCCGGTTTGCGACCGGGCAAAGAGCCGCCGGCAAGGACCTTCGTTGAACGAGCTACCCGACCCTTCCGTTTCCGTCGACGTCGGTCTTCAGGATCTCCTCGAGCTTGGCGACGAGATCGCGCATGGTCTTCTGCGTCGCCGACAATTGCTGCTCGAGAAAGAGGACCCTGTCATCGATCGTGTCCGACTTGCGTTTCTGCCCGTAAATAAAACCCGACTGAACGATCTCCCATAGGATACCCATTCCGTTCTCTCCTTTTTTTTCGTTACGCGGGCCCCGCGCGGGATCGCGCCTCAGGACCCGCGGCACACCCTTTCGGCGATCGCGGCGATGTGGCTCGCGTCCGAGCCGCAGCAGCCGCCGAGAACCTTTATTCCCAAACTCCGGTGAACGCCCGCCATAAGATCCGCGAACTCTCCCGGCTCCGAGGTATCGAGGAATGGAAGACCCTCGAGTTCCCCGGGATCCCTCGCCGAGGTGTTTGCCTGCAGGCCGAGAATCCGTCCCGCCGCGGCTTCCGACGATTTCCGTACGGCGAGAAAGGCCTTTTCGAATATCGCCGGATGTACGCAGTTTATCATGTAGAAGAATGGCGGCGGATCGATCTGCGAATCTATCGAATCGACCGCTTCGATCAGGGGAGTCCCGTCAAGAAGTGTCCCGTCGGACCTCACGACAAAACTCAACACGTACGGCCGGTCGTGGCGCGCAAGGACCGAGGCGATACCCCAGGCTTCGGAATATGCCGGCAGGGTCGCCGCCATGACGAAGTCCGCGGCGCTGGTGGCAAGCTCCTTTGCCTGCCGCTGGTGGAAGATGATCGACTCCTTTTTGGACAACGCCTCCGAAGGACGGTACGCGTCCCCCCTGCAGGCCATCATCCCTCCGATGAATATCGACCGGGATTGATCCGCGCGATCCTGCCTTATCGCGTCGATAAAATCGACGCAGTCGAAGACGATGTCGGGATGCCCGGAATAACCCGACAGCGCGAGGCGTTCTGGATTCGCACGCCACGTAGGCGCGAGGCTGATGAACGGAAGGCCGTAAATTCGGCCGATTTCCATGTACTCCCTGTAGATGTTTCCGAGGATCTTTCTGCCCGCCTCCTCGTACACCATCCCCGCGTGCAGGATGAAAGGGTCGAGCAGGGCGGGATTGCTCCTTCGGACCCTCTCTATCACGCCGCCCTCGGTGAGCACGACCCTGGACGATTCCATCATTTCCCTGAAATCCCTCATGGGATGAATCTAATTCCACCTGCCGGAAAGGTACAAGAGGAAGTTTGCATACATATTGACTCGGACGGCGGATTCAACGGATAATCCGCCCGGACCCGCCGGCGCCCGGGCGCCCCGCGATTCCCGCCGGGGAGGGCGCCGGGCCTTGTATACGCATATAGCACGGAGGATGATTTCAAATGGCCAATCACTCGCGCGCCCGCCTTTCGGCGCTTCTGCTGCCGATCCTGTTTTCGTTCTTTTTTGCCGCGTTCGCCGCGTTCGCGGGCCCGGAATGCGAAACGCCGCAACATTCACCCGTAACCGAATGCGAGTCGACGATGAACCTGATAGCGGAACGATACGTGAAGCTGGTTCTTGCCACGGGTTGCCACGACCGGATGTACGTGGACGCCTACTACGGCCCCGAGTCCTGGCGGGAGGAGGCCGCCCGGGACAGCCTTCCGCTTGAAAGCATAGAAAAAGACGCCTCCTCCCTGCTGACGCGGCTCAACGAACCGGACATCGCCGGCGCCGAAAAAATGTTGGGCCTCAGGCATGCATTTCTCGTCAGGCAGGTGGAGGCGCTGCTAACTTATTCCAGGATACTCGGCGGCGCGAGACTCGATTTCGACTCCGAATCGAAAGCCCTCTACGACGTCGATATCCCCGCCTTCGATGAGGGCGTTTTCAAGGGCGCGCTGGAACGGATCGAATCGCTCCTGCCCCCGTCGGACGGCACGCTGCCGGAAAGGCTCGAAAACTTCAGGAAGGATTTCATCATACCCGGGGAAAAACTGGGCGCCGTCTTCGCCACCGTCATCGAGGAAGCGAGGAAAAGGACGAAGGAATTCATCGACCTGCCCGAGGGGGAATCGTTCGACATCGAGTATGTCACCGGAACCTCGTGGGGTGCATACAACTGGTACAAGGGAAACGGCCACAGCCTGATTCAGGTGAACACCGATCTTCCGACCTATATCGACGCGCCTCTGGGCCTCGCCTGTCACGAGGGATACCCTGGACATCACGTCTACAACCTCCTTCTCGAGGAGAACCTGTCGAAAAAGAGGGGCTGGGTCGAATTCACCGTCTACCCGCTTTTCAGCCCGCAGTCGCTCCTTGCCGAAGGAACGGCGAACTACGGCATCGAGATGCTCTTTCCCGGCGGAGAACGGCTCGCCTACGAACGCGATATCCTCTACCCCCTTGCCGGACTGGATCCTGGAAAGGCTGAAATCTACTCGGAGATACAGGAACTGACGAGACTCCTGGGACAATCCCGGATGGAGGCGGCGCGCCGCTACCTCGACGGGAAGGCGAGCGCCGAAGAAACGGCCGGTTACCTTTCTTCCTACGCGCTGCTGTCGCCCGACCGGGCGCGCAAGCTGGTCACCTTCTTCGACCAGTTCAGAAGTTACATAATCAACTATTATGTCGGGTACGACCTGGTGAAGGCATATATCGAGGGAAAGTATCCTTCGGAGGACCAGCGGGCCGAACGGTGGAGGGAATTCGGGGAAATCCTGTCGACTCCGCGAGTGCCGTCAGGATTGAAATAACCCCGGCGCCCTCGGCGCGCAGCCATTGTCCGGGCGGCAGATCCGCCTTTCGCGGAGTCATCGAAATGCCCTTCCCGGTCTCACGCGGACCGGGTCAGTTCACCTTCCTGCCGAACCGCTCTTTTATCCACTCCACCCTGCCGGCCGGGCCATGAAGCTTCTCGCGCCAGCCGGGCGAAGGGTTCCTGAAAAACGACTCGTGCCTCAGCGTCACTACTCCCGTAAGGTCGTCGAACTCGCGCTTCGCTCCGAACATCTCCTTGAAGAAAACCGGATAATTGAACGTTGCCGGAAGTTCCAGCATTTCGCCGCGTTCGAGATGTTCCAGTATCGCTCCCGCCAGGGCGGCCTGATGGATGAATATCCTTTTTCCCGCATTCTCCCTGCACATGCCGGCCAGAGCCTCGTCCCCGTACAGGACCGGGAAAAACTCCGCCCACTTTCCGAGCAACCCGCGCTCCGGCCTGACCGCCAGGCATCCGGCGTTGAAGTAGGGCCGTATCGTGTCGGAGTCGGCCGGCGTGACCATCGGAAAGAAGGCGTTTGCGCCGACGCCCATCAGTTCGAAAGCCCGTCCCCAGAATGCGTCGAGGGTTTCGCCGTAAAGCTGCCCTATATTCCTGTGCATGACCGGCCGGTAACCGAGGGATTTCCCTTCAGGAAGCATGAAATCGTCCGGTTGCGCGAGGACGATCGTGTCGTCGTCGAGCCAGGCCAGGATATCGGCTCTTCCAGCCGCCGCCTTTTCCGCCGCCGCCGAGGCGAACACCTTGCGCGCGAACGGCAGCCACAGCGCGTCCGGCGGAGCCTCGCCGAATCTTACCTCCACGCCCATCGCGGCGAGTTTTTCTATCGATTCGCCCTGCGCCGCTTTCAGTTCTTCCGGCATGTACAGCCAGATCGGCGCGCCGCTGAAGGCGCCGGCGAATGCGCGGATGCTCTCGACCATTATAGCGATATTGACGAGCTGGGAGCCGTCTTCGGCGAAGGTGGCGAAAACCACGGCCTCTTTTCCCGAATCGCCCCCGGCGCGCGCCTTGATGGCGGCCACAGTAAAAAAGGAAATGAACACCAGGCACGCAATGACGATTTTTTTCATAGTCCTCCTCCTTGTCCGGATTCTCTCCCCGGGAAAACTATACCAGTTTTACGGGCGGCGATGTACAGGATAATTTCCACGGGAAATATCGATCGGGGCCTGTTATATTTACATGGAAATTGGTTTTACTTTGCGCCATACAGGGAGGCGTCGTTGGGACATGCGATGATAACCGCGGCACTCTTTCTCTGCCTGTGCCCTCTCGCCTTCGCTCCGGCCGCCCGGGCCGAAACGACCGGGCCAGCCGCGGCGACCGTTGAAAGCGATTGCACGATCTTCCACATCGAGGTGAGGAAACTGCAGAAGTGCAGGGTCTATTTTCCCGCGGATTACGATTCGGCCACGGCGTATCCGCTCGTGATCGGACTTCACGGCTACGGCGGAAGCGCCAGGGGCTTTTCGAGGATATGGGATTATCTCGAACCGCAATCCTTCATCTATGCGGTGCCCGAGGCTCCATATCCCTTAAGCGACCTCACGATGGAATCGACGCGCCAGTACTCTTGGGAATTCAAGGGCGACGACACCGGTCTCTGGAAGGAAGCCGATCCGTGGATACCCGAATTCATAGTCAGGGTGGCCGACTTCCTCTGCGGTAAATACCGCATCGACAAAATCTGCCTCTTCGGATTTTCACAGGGCGCCGGCTGGGCCTACGTGACCGGTATACGGAATCCCGGGATATTCGACGGGATAATATGTTTCGGCGGGAAGATGCCCGACCCCGCGGAGTACGACTGGCTCCTGACCGACGAGATCATAAGAAACGGCAGGAATCTCAAGGTTTTCATCGCGCACGGCCGCGACGACGATACGATCGGATACCAGGCGGCGGTCAACGCCGGACAGAAGCTGAAAGATTTCGGCTACGATGTCGAACTGGTTCTTTTCGACGGCGGACACACGATCGTGCGCGCGCCGCTGGAAAAAGCCCTTGAATGGATGGGGATAAGGGACTGACCGCGCCGTTCGCGGCGCGCCGGGAGCGCCGTTCGCGGCGCGCTTCAAGCACAGGTCGTCACCGCGCACCCCGCCCGCAGGTCATTTTGTCCTCCTGAAATAACTGGTCTTCACCCAATTCCAGTTAAGGATCAGGTGCGCGATCGCGGCCGCGGCGAAGACCAGCCCGGCCGATGCGTGAACCAGTTCGAAGGTTTCGTACGGGATGCTTTCGTGGGCCAGCCCGGTCACGACCTGGTTGAGCAGCATTACCGCTGCGATCAGGTTGACCGCCTTCAGAGCGGAGTTTCGTTTCACGCCTCTCCTCCACTGCGGGTAGCCGCCCCGGACCGGAATCCGCGCGCAGGCGATCCGGTCCGGAGCCCATGTCCTGTCAGCCTTACTGCTGCTGTTTCCCCTCGCCGCGCCTCATAGGCAGCACGCCGGAAAGGTCCCCTATCACGTTGACCAGTTCCGAATCGAGCGGAACGACGATCTTCGCGTTGTTTCTAAGGGCGTTCTCGACCGCCTCGAGCTTGCGCAGAAGCTGCGCGTTTCCGACGAAATACCTGTTGGCCGCCTCGTTGACCAGCCTTATCGCCTCGGCTTCGCCCTCGGCGGCGAGGATCTTCGCCTGCCTTATACCTTCGGCCTTCTTGATCTCCGACCTCTTCGTGCCGTCCGCCTCCCTTTCCACAGCGTTCGCGAAGTCGAGGGCGGCGATCTTTTCGTTCTCCGCCTTGACGACCTTGTTCATCGTTTCCTGCACGTCCTTGGGCGGATCGATCTCCTTGAGCTCGGTGCGCACGATCTCCATCCCCCAGCTCTGCGTCTCCTTCGCCAGGGTATTGAGCAGTTCGCCGTTTATCTTGTCCCTCTCGCTGTTCGCCGATTTCAAAGTGAGGGTTCCGATGATGTTCCTCAGGGTCGTTCTGGCCAGGTTTACGATCTGGTACTTGTAATCGTTCACGTTGTACTGAGAGCTCTTGACGCTATCCTCGTCCGGTTTCACCTTGAAATAGACCTGCGCGTCCACGCGGGCGTTCAGGTTGTCGTTGGTGATGATCTCCTGGGGCTGCGCGTCGATCATCTGCTCGGTGACGTTGATCCTGACCATCCGGTCGATGATGGGGATGATCCAGTGAAATCCCGGCTGCCCGAAACGCTGGTATTTACCCATCCGTTCGACCAGTCCCCTGTGCGTCGGCCTGATTATCCTTATCCCGGAGAGGAAGATGAAAATCACGAACGCCCCGATGACATAATAAAGCATTTCGACCCCCTTTTTTTAAGTTTGCCGCGTCGATTCCATACTGATATACAGATATACAGAAAAGACCCGTGATTATTCACGATTTTCGGACCCCCCGAAGCCGAAATATCCTGAACCTTACGGATTGTACTCCAAATGGTCGGCGATTCAAGAGATATATGGGCCGCGAGGCGTGTTACGATGTTCGCCTGCCGCGCCGCCGCCCGCCTTGACATGCATTCCGCTCCCTTTGACACCGCGTGTTACAATGATAACCGGCCCGGGCGGCAGCATCCCCGGCAACCTCGAACGGAAGGATCGGCATGACGCGCATGAACGCAAACGACAAAATCCTGAAAGTCCCCGGAGGGTTCGAGATCGCCTGCCGCGTATCGGAAAGGCGTGGCGGGACCGTTGTTTTCATCCACGGATTCGGATCGGCGAAGGAACATTTCCGGCACGCCTTCGATTCGCCCTTCCTCGAGGATTTCACGCTGGCGGCGATCGACCTGCCCGGGTTCGGCCGGAGCCGCGCCCCGGATGATTTCGGATACGGGATGGACGAACAGGCCCGCGTCACGCTCCTGGCGCTCGACGAACTGAAAATCGAATCGTTCCACCTTGTCGCGCATTCGATGGGCGGCCTTGTGGGGATGAATATGGCCGAAACGGCGTCCGGCCGCGTCCTTTCGTTCGCCGACCTGGAGGGGAACCTGCTTCGGGAAGACTGCTTCATGACGGGAAGGGTCGCCGACATGTCGCTGGAGGATTTCGTCGGGTTCGGAAGAGAGGAGCTCGAGAGGGAATTCGAGGAAGCCGGCCTGGAGGACCCCGTTCTCCTCGAATACCTCGAAACCTTTTCGACCGCTTCAGGGACCGCGCTGTATCGCAGCGCCGTTCACACGGTGGAAGGCTCCACTTCGGCGCTCGTCGGCAGGCTGTCCCGGCTGAAAAACGCGTGCTATATATATGGAGAAAGAAACCGGGGACTTTACCCGGCCGAGAAACTGCTCCAGGCCTCGGGGGTGCCCCTGTTTTACATAGCCGGGGCCGGACACTCCATGGCCACGGAGAACCCCGAAGGGCTTTACCGGACGGTCCGGGGGTTCATCGCGGGGCGGGAGAATTCAGGGGCCTGAGCGCCTCTCTCCCCGATCGACCTCCCCCCGGATCACGCGGCGCCCCCCCCTTTTCCGAGGGCAATCCCTTTCTTCCTCCGGCGGCTCCCTTTTCTTGGCTGTTGACACGGCGCCGGAAAAGCTTATCTTTCGTGGACAAATTCCCGCCCCTTCGGGCGGACCGGCGCTGTCCCCTACCGGCCACAGGCGGAACGGGCGGACAGGGACAAAAGGCCGGGCCGTTCCGCGCGGATGAAGAATCTCAACGCATGAAGGTTCGTCGATGAAACGGCTTGTTAAAAATACGGGGATCAGGAATATCGCCATAATCGCCCATGTCGATCATGGCAAGACCACGCTCGTGGACGCGATGTTCAAGCAAAGCGGGATGTTCCGCGAGGGACAGGCGGTCAACGAACGGCTGATGGACACGATGGACCTGGAGCGCGAAAGAGGGATCACGATCGCCGCGAAGAACTGCTCCGTCTCGTGGAAGGGCGTAAAGATCAACATCGTCGACACGCCCGGGCACTCCGATTTCGGCGGCGAGGTGGAAAGGGCGCTTTCGATGGTGGACGGCGCGCTGCTCCTCGTTGACGCCTGCGAAGGCCCGCTGCCCCAGACCCGTTTCGTGCTAAAGAAGGCTCTCGAATCGGGTCTTAAGGTCATCGTGGTGATCAACAAGATCGACCGCAAGGACGCTCAGCCCGATGTCGTTCTCGACGCCATTTACGATCTCTTCATAGACCTCGGCGCGAGCGAAGGCCAGGTCGATTTCCCATACATGTACGCGATCGGCCGCGACGGCGTCGCGAAGAAAAAGATATCGGATAAAACGGGCGACCTTCACATCCTCTTCGACACGATACTCCATGAGGTCCCCCCACCGGTTCACGACCCCAGGGAACCGTTCCAGATGCTCGTATCCGATCTCGGATATTCGGACTACCTCGGCAGGCTCGCGATCGGAAAGATCGTCAACGGGACGGTGAGCTCGAACAAGAACCTGGTGTGCATCAATTCGGACAACCAACAGATCCCGCTGAAGGTCACAAAACTCCAGAAATACGAAGGGATGACCTTCAAGCCGGCCCTTTCGATCGAGCCGGGCGATATCGTCGTTCTTTCGGGGATCGACGACGTGAAGATCGGCGATACGATCTGCACGAAGGAATCTCCAAAGCCCCTCAAGCGGATCACCGTGGACGAACCGACCATCTCGATGAGATTCACGATCAACGATTCCCCCTTCAGCGGCCTGGAGGGAAAATTCGTGCAGTCGGCGAAAATACGCGAGCGCCTGTACAAGGAAACGCTTATGAACGTGGCCATACAGGTCGAGGAGTCCGAGGACAGGGACAGCATGATAGTCAAGGGCCGCGGCGAATTTCAGCTCGCCATATTGATAGAGACGATGCGGCGCGAAGGATTCGAGTTCTGCGTCGGCCGCCCCCATGTCATTTACAAATACAGGAACGGCCGCAAACTCGAACCGATCGAGCGGCTCTTCATAGACTGCGACGAGGGTTTTCTCGGGGTTGTCGCGGAAAAGCTGTCCCAGCGAAAAGGAAAAATGACAAATCTCGTCAACAACGGAAGCGGGCGCGTGAGGATCGAATTTTCCATCCCTTCACGGTCGCTGATCGGTTACCGCAACGATTTTCTCACCGACACGAAGGGGACGGGAATCATGAACTCTTACCTCGAGGATTACGAGGAGTACAGGGGGGATTTCCAGTCCAGGTTCACCGGCTCCCTTGTCGCCGACAGGCCGGGCAATGCCGTGGCGTACGCCCTGTTCAACCTGGAACCGCGCGGGCAGATCTTCGTGCGGCCCGGAGATCCCGCCTACGAAGGAATGATCATCGGCGAGCACAACCGCGACGGCGACCTCAACGTGAACCAGGCGAGGGAGAAGAAACTCTCCAATATGCGTGCCGCGGGAAAGGACGAAGCGGTCGTTTTGACGGCCGTAAGACCGATAACGATCGAGTGGGCCCTGGATTTTATCCGTGACGACGAGATGGTCGAAATAACGCCGAAATCGATCAGGCTGAAAAAGACGATCCTGTCCGCGCAGAAAAGAAATACGTACAGAACCGCGCCTCCCGACACCTCCTGCGCCCTCTGAGCCTCCGAAATCATCGAGCCGGGGGATACCGAATTGGACGACCGCACTCTCATAAAAATGATCCGCAGGGGCGACACCCACGCCTTCCGCATTCTCGTAGAACGGTACCGCACGCCTTTCTACAATTTTTTCCTGAGATCCGGCTGTTCGATCGAGGATTCCGAGGATCTCACCCAGCAGCTTTTCATCAAACTGCTCGGAGCCGCCTACGAGATCCGCGAGAACGCGACCTTCAGGACGTACCTTTACAGGGTCGCCGCAAACCTGCTCATCGACCACAGGAGAAAACAGAAAAGCGGCGACTTCGTCGGCTTCGAGGATCTCGCCGGGGATGAAGAAATCCTGCAGGTCGGAAGCAGAACGGCCCTTCCCGACGAGAACGCCGAAACCGCCCAGCTCCAGGAGCGTTACGGCAGGGCGCTCGAAAAGCTTCCGGCCGCATGGCGGGCGGTCCTGGAGCTGCGCGTTACGGCGGAAATGACCTACGCCCAGATCGCCGAAAGCACCGGCCTTACGGTTCCGGCCGTCGAATCGATCCTTTTCAGGGCACGCGAAAGGCTCGGCAGGATGCTCGGGGATTTCAGGACGGAAGGGCGGCGCGGCAAATAAATTCATGGCGCGAGCGATTTTTTCAGCAAGTTTTTAAGAAACGATCCGTTTGCACATATAGCAGGAGGAATTTTGATGGATTGCCGTGATTTCCGGAAACTTGTATCGAGGATGATCGACGCCGAGGCGACCCGCTCCGAGGAGGAAAAACTCATGCTTCACCTCGGATCATGCAGGGAATGCAGGGAGTTTCACGAGTCCCTCGCCGCCATCACCGGCCTTCATCGCGGCCTGGCGCGGACCGAACCGTCGGCCGGCCTGCTGGAAAAGATCCTCGCTTTGGCGGGTCGCGTGGAAGGGATGCCGGGACAGGCGGACCTCGAAAGTCGCCATTCCGCATGGTGGAAGGCGGGAATAGCGGCGGCGGCCGCCGCCGTGATACTCCTCGGCGTCAAGGCCGGCGGGTACGTGATGGCGGATTTCGGCGCCGCGCCCTCCGTTCAGCAGGCCGAAGTGACGGAAATGGATTACCTCGGGGCCTTCCCTCCGGGATCGCTCGGAGAGACACTGTTGCTGCCGGAGGAAGGAGGGGATGATGTCTAGCTGGAAACTGAAAGCCGCTCTCATCGTCTCCCTGTCCTTCAACGCGGCGGTTCTGGGGACCGTCGCCGTTCACTGGCGCGCGCACGGGAAGGCCGCTGACAGGATGGAGATCAGGCGCTGCGATCCCGAGGAATCCTGCAGGAAAAGAAGTCACCGCCTCGCGACGGAAATCGGTCTTTGCGACAGCAAGACGAAGTTCGTGGAGCGGGAGATGCTCAGAGCGTGCTCCGCGGAGGAAGGGATCAGGGAAAGGATCGGCAGGGAGAGAAGCGAACTGCTCGACCTTTTTCATGCCGCCAGCCCCGACAGCAAGGCGATCATGGACAAGGTGGACGGCATTTCGACCCTCCAGAGCGATCTCGAGAAGTCGATCGTGAGAAAGCTTCTTAGGTCGCATTCGATCCTGGATCCGGCGGAGAGGGAAAGGTTCATGTTATTCATCGGGTGCAGTCCGGACCGCAAGTGCATGTATCTGGAGAAAGAATGCTCCGGGGCCGACTCGCTCGGAAAGGAAACGAAATGAGAAAAGGTCTGTTTATCCTGACCGCGATCATGATCGCGGCGGTCCTTCCCGTCTACCTGTTCGCGCAGGGCGAACCGATGAAGGCGAAGGAATGCGAGAAGAGCTGCCAGGAATCTATGCAGAAACTCGACAAGGAAACGTCGCTGAAGATCGAAAAGCTCGGGATCGATCTCAAACTCAGGAACGTCGATCTGGAAAAGAAGAGGGACGGGATACACGAACAGCTGTTCAAGGAATTCACTTCCGACAATCCCGGCCGCAAGACGATCGACAAGCTCGCCGCCGAGATGCGCGACGTGCAGGCGGCGCTGATGAGCAACCGCCACGATTTCCTGCTTGAAGTGCGCAAGCTCCTTTCAGCCGATCAGTTCAAGACGTTCATGAGCCACCATGGATGCGGCATGGGCCGGGGCTGTTGCACGGGTGAGATGGGCGGACACGGCTGCATGATGGGCCGTGAGGGGCACGGAAGCATGTCGGGCGAGCGCGGCCATTGCTGCACGATGGGCAAGGACGGCCGCTCCCGCATGGGCGGCTCGGGCTGCCGCGGGGAAGGAATGGGCGCGGGCGGATGCGGCGTCAGAGACGGCAAAGAAATGGGATGCGACATGAAGGTCATAAAGGTCCAGTGCGAAACGATGGGATGCGGCCATACAGACAAGAGCCAGTGCACGGACGAATGCCTTAAGAAATGCCAGGAGATCAAGGTCATAGAAAAGAAATAGTGAATACCCCACATGAGACCCCGCCTGAGCCCCCTCTCGGGCGACAATCGAGCGGAAGGCCGTCCGGCCTTCCGCTCTTTGTATATATATTATTTAATGACAGTCGGTTGCACAGTTACGTCGCTTCCGGGAACCGGCCCTTCAATAAATCCGATCCTCCTTGACAATTACGGAATAAAACATTAATTTAACCATGTCTGTTAACCAATTTTTTTTAGGAGAGTGAGACCATGGCAGAAAAATCGTTCAATCCCTTCGAAATGGCCCAGGCCCAGTTCGACAAGGTCGCGGAAATCCTCGATCTCGATCAGGGCACGAAGGAATTGTTACGGTACAACCTCAGAGAGTACCACGTAAGCATTCCCGTGAGGATGGATGACGGGACCGTAAAGGTCTTCAGGGGATTCCGCGTACAGCACAACGACGCGAGAGGCCCCGCCAAGGGCGGCATCCGTTTCCATCCCATGGAAACGATAGATACGGTAAGGGCGCTCGCGATGTGGATGACCTGGAAATGCTCCGTCGTGGACATCCCGCTCGGGGGCGGCAAGGGCGGCATCATCTGCGATCCGCACAACCTGAGCATGCGCGAACAGGAGGCGATCTGCCGCGGATGGATACGCCACCTCGCAAAAGACATGGGCCCCCTGAAGGACGTCCCCGCGCCCGACGTGATGACGAGCGCCCAGCACATGCTCTGGATGCTCGACGAGTTCGAAACGATACACGGCCAGCGCCTTCCGGGCTTCATCACCGGCAAGCCGGTCGGCATGGGCGGATCGCTCGGCCGGACAGAGGCGACCGGGTACGGAGTCATCTTCACCGTGCGCGAGGCTTTGAAACAGCTCGACATCCCCGCGAGCGAAACGAAGGCGAGCGTCCAGGGGTTCGGCAACGTCGCCCAGTACGCGATCGATCTGTACAACCAGATCTGGGGCAAGGTCGTCTGCGTATCGAGCTGGGACCAGAAGGACCAGACGTCCTATTCATTCCATAAAGAGGACGGAGTCGACCTTGCCACCCTCAGGAGCATTACCGACCGTTTCGGCGGGATCGACAAGGCCCTCGCCAAGGAGCACGGTTACGAGGTGCTCCCCGGAGATGCCTGGATCGAACAGGATGTCGACATACTCATCCCGGCGGCTCTCGAACACCAGATCACGGGCAAGAACGTGGACAAGATAAGCAAGACGGTAAAGATAATAGCCGAGGGAGCCAACGGCCCCACCACTCCCGAAGCGGACAAGGCGATCCACGAACGCGGCATCTTCATGATCCCCGACCTGCTGGCCAACGCCGGCGGCGTCACCTGCAGCTACTTCGAGCAGGTTCAGTCGAACATGAACTATTTCTGGGAAAAGGACGAAGTGCTCGGCAAACTGGACACGAAGATGACTTCGGCGTTCAACGCGGTGAGCGACCTTGCGAAGAAGAAGAAACTCTACATGCGCGACGCGGCCTATGTCATAGCGGTCGGACGCGTGGCGCAGGCCTGCAAGGACCGCGGCTGGGTATAAACGAGACGTCCTTTCAAGGTATTTGCCTGTCCCGGCCGGCAGCACCGGCCGGGACGGTTCGCATCCGGCCGAAACAGAAACGCCGCGCGCGACGGGACAATGACCGGCCGGACAACCCTTTCGGAGCGAGGCCGCCTGCGATGCCCGGGAAAGAATACAGCCCCCATCACGCCTCCCTTACCCGGTTTGACCGGCATTTTTTCGACGGCAGCCACCGTTTCACCTACATGGGTTCGGGCGAGCTCGGCGGCAAGGCGCACGGCCTGGCAAGGATGAAGACCATCCTCGAGTCGAAGCCGTGCAGATCGTACGAACCCGACATTTCGATAACGATCCCCACCCTGAGCGTGATTACCACCGAGTTCTTCGACCTTTTCATGAAGGAGAACAATCTCTTCGATATCGCCTACTCGGGAGACCGCGACGACCTCATAGCGCACGCCTTCCAGAAGGCGACCCTCCCCGTGCGCCTCGTCGGAGACCTGCGCTCCCTCGTCGAGCAGGTCCATTCGCCGCTGGCGATACGCTCCTCGAGCCTTCTGGAAGACGCGATGTTCGAACCGTTCGCCAGCGTCTACGCGACGAAGATGGTCTCCAACAACCAGCCCGACGCCGATTCGCGTTTCAGGAAACTCTCCGAGGCGATCAAGTTCGTCTACGCCTCCACTTTCTTCAAATCCGCGGGCAATTACATGAAGGCGACGCACCACGCGACGATCGACGAAAAGATGGCGGTGATCGTCCAGGAGATAGTCGGGACGAGGTTCGACACCCGTTTCTACCCCCATATATCGGGGGTCATGCGCTCGTACAATTTCTATCCGACCGGCAACGCCCGGCCGGGCGAGGGGATCGTCGAACTGGCCCTCGGCCTCGGCCGGACCATCGTCGACGAAGGGGTGTCGTGGGCCTTCTCGCCGGCCTGGCCCCAGGCGAACCCGCCGTTCAAATCGATCGGCGACATGCTCAAGAATTCGCAGACCGGATTCTGGGCCGTCAACATGGGCGCGCCTCCGGTCTACAATCCGATACTCGAGACCGAGTACCTCGTAAGGTGCGGTATCGAGGACGGCGAATACGACGGGACCCTGCGCCATATAGCCTCGACATACCTTCCGTACGACGAGAGGATCGAGATGGGAATCGAGGCCGCGGGACCTCGTGTCCTCGATTTCTCCCCGATCCTCAAGGCCGGCGTCATACCGCTCACCGAGGTCCTGAGGACGGTATTGAAGCTTTGCGAGGACACTATCGGGACGATGGTGGAGATCGAATTCGCCATGACCCTCGAGCGGGAGTACTGCTCGCCGGCGCATTTCGGGTTTCTGCAGGTAAGGCCGATGGTCGTTTCCGACGCGAAGGTCGAAGTGCCCGAAGAGGAGCTTTCCAGCGCCCGGGCCGTTCTCGCCTCGAAGACGGTCCTCGGCAACGGCACCCTGGGCGACATTACCGACATACTTTACGTCGATCCGGAACGTTTCGACGCGGCCGGCACCGGCGCGATCGCAAAGGAGATCGAGCGATTCAACCGCGAACTGACCGGCGCTAAAAAGCCCTATATCCTGATAGGATTCGGGCGCTGGGGAACGACCGACCCGTCCGGCGGGATACCGGTCGATTTCAGCCAGATTTCCGGCGCGAAGGTGATCGTAGAAGCGTCCCTTCCCGACATGAATTTCAACCTCAGCCAGGGATCGCACTTTTTCCACAACGTCACGAGTTTCAGGATATTCTATTTCTCCGTTCAACATGACGGAGAATATCTGATAGACTGGAAGTGGCTCGACTCGCAGCCGCCCGCCGCGACGACCGAACACGTCAGGCATGTGAGGCTCGACCGGCCTCTCGAAATCAGGGTGGACGGCCGAAGCGGCCGGGGGGTGATACTCCATGAATAAGGAACAGTACAACGACGACATGCTCCACTTCTTCCGCGAAAGGGAGAAGGAACTCGAGTGCCTTTACCGCGTCGAGGAAATACTGAAGAAGCATGACGCCGAGCTCGACCAGGTCTGCATGGATATCGCCGAGGCGATCCCGTCGGGATGGCAGCACCCGGACGACTGCCGCGCGAGGGTATTGGTGGGCACCGGCGTCTTCCAGCCCCCCGACTTCAGGGAGACCGAGTGCATGCAGCGCGCCGACATCCTCGTAAACGAGAAAAAGGCCGGCGAGATCCACGTTTTTTACGTCAAGACCACGCCGGAGAAGGAGGAATGCCCCTTCCTCAAGCAGGAAATGAGGCTGCTCCAGACGATAGCCGCCAGGCTGGGCAGTTTCATGCTACACCAGATGCTCAAGGGGGCCGCGGAGAAGAAGGGCGCGCTCAAGACCGACGACGGCGAGAGGGAATGGCGCGCGATACTGAACCTGGTGGGCAACACCGACCGCAACCTGTTCAACAACATCTCCGAGAGAATGCTCAATCATCTCTGCTGGACCGGCGTCGAGAAGGCGGACAGGCTGCGCGACGGCAACAGCGCCTCGAACGACCTGGACGCCGAGAATCCCGCGGAGACGAACAAGCCGAAGAAGAGGAAGGCCCTCAGGATAACCGATGAGTTGAGCGCGGAGATATTCGACATAGCCTCGACGCAGTTCACCGACAACCAGATCATGGCCTACCTTCAGAAATGGATACAGGAGGACAAGCTCAAGTTCCTCATGCAGCTGACAAACCGCAACACGACGCTGGCCGGCGTGATCTCGACCCTGAGGGATTACCGCGCCATCGCCCCCGAGGGGATCGAGCTCACCGGGGCGACAAAAAGCGGCGTCGAAGTCGCGCTGATCAGGCGGTTCTATTCGGGGCAGCTCGAACACATCAACATCGCGAAAAAATATATCGGGATAAGCGATTATTCCGACGTCATCGACAGGATCGTCTACTGCTCGGACAGCCACGGAAGGCTCGGGGGCAAATGCGCCGGACTGCACCTCGCATACAATATCATAAAAAAATCGGACGAAGCCGGCGATCTGCTCAAACAGATAAAGATACCGAGAAGCTGGCACCTCACGAGCGACCTTCTCCTCGTATTTCTCGGGTACAACAACCTCGACGAGATCATCGAGCAGAAATACAAGGACATCAACCAGATCCGGCTCGAGTATCCGAACGTGATACGGACCTTCAAGAACGGCCGCTTCCCGCCAG
Source organism: Candidatus Krumholzibacteriota bacterium (assembly GCA_041309605.1). GTDB lineage: Bacteria > Krumholzibacteriota > Krumholzibacteriia > Krumholzibacteriales > Krumholzibacteriaceae > JALOPX01. The sequence continues at coordinate 26,787 of JBFYZH010000115.1, read as the reverse complement.
AAATCGTCCAGGGCCTGTCGATGATGCTCGACGAATTCGGATACACGCCGCTCATCATACGAAGCTCGAGCCTTCTCGAGGACAGCCTCGGGGCGGCTTTCTCGGGAAAGTACAAGAGTCTCTTCCTCGCCAACCAGGGGAGCAAGCAGAAACGGCTCGAGGCCCTGATGGACGCGATAGCGGAGGTCTACGCCTCGACCTTCGGGCCCGACCCGATCGAGTACAGGTCCGAGCGAGGGCTTCTCGACTTCAGCGAGGAAATGGGCATAATGATCCAGGAGGTCGTTGGAAGGCGCATCGGGGATTATTATCTGCCCGCTTTTTCGGGGGTCGCCTTCAGCAGGAACGAGTTCCTCTGGTCGCCGCGGATCAGGCGCGAGGACGGGCTCATAAGGATGGTGCCGGGCCTCGGCACAAGGGCGGTGGACCGCCTCGGCGACGACTTCCCGATCCTTCTCGCGCCAGGCAATCCGAGCCTTCGCGTAAACGTCACCCCCGAGGAATCGATCTACTATTCGCCGAGGATGGCCGACGTGATCAATCTGAAGACGAATTCATTCGAGACGGTCGTCCTGCGCGATTTTTTCAGGGAAACCGGGGCCGAAATACCGATGATAGAGAAGATCGTCTCCGTCTACGAAAACGGGCACCTTCACAAGGCGTTCGCGATGAGGCTGGATTTCGCGGAGACGGAGGTCTATACGACCTTCGAGGGACTCGTGACCGACACCCCCTTCGTTAAAAAAATCGACGGCATGCTCAAGCTCCTCGAGGAAAAACTCTCCACGCCCGTCGATATAGAATTCGCGCACGACGGCAAGGACCTCTACCTTCTCCAGTGCAGGCCGCAGAGCTATTCGGAAGACAGTGTAGCCACGCCCATCCCGCAGAACACGCCTCCGGAAAGGAAGATCTTCTCGGCGAACCGGTACGTGTCGAACGGGCGCGTCCCGGAGATAACGCACGTAGTCTATATCGATCCCGAAAAATACAGCGAACTTTCCGACAGGGACGATCTCGTCGCCGTAGGCCGCGCGGTCGGCAAGCTCAACAAGCTGCTTCCCAAGAGGCAGTTCATCCTCATGGGACCTGGACGCTGGGGAAGCCGCGGCGACATCAAGCTCGGCGTGAGCATCACGTACTCGGACATCAACAACACGGCCGTGCTGATAGAGATCGCAAGAAAGAAGGGTAACTACCTGCCCGACCTTTCCTTCGGCACACATTTCTTCCAGGACCTCGTCGAGGGACACATACGCTACCTCCCACTCTACCCCGACGACGACGGGATCGTTTTCAACGAGGATTTCCTCCGGAATTCCAAGAACATCCTCGCCGAAGTCCTGCTGGAGTACGAGCATCTCGCCGACACCGTGAGGTTGATCGACGTGCCGGAGGTGACCGGCGGCCTGGTCCTGCGCGTTCTTATGAACGCCGACATCGGCGAGGCGGTCGGGGTGCTGGCCGAACCGGGTTCGGCCTCGGAGCCGGTTTCAGACAAACCGCTCGACCACGAGGATCCCGCCGACCAGTCGTGGGTATGGAGGCTCCGCATGGCCGAACACATCGCATCGCGGATCGATCCGCAGCGGTTCGGCGTCCAGGGCTTCTACGTCTTCGGCAGCACCAAGAACGCGACGGCGGGTCTCGCGAGCGACATCGACATCCTCATACACTTCCGCGGAAAGAAGAAACAGCGCGACGACCTCATGCACTGGCTCGAGGGATGGAGCCTCTGCCTCGACGAATTGAACTACCTTCGCACGGGGTACCGCACCGGAGGGCTTCTCGACGTGCACTTCGTGACCGACGAGGACATCTCCAACAGGACGAGCTTCGCCGTCAAGATAGGCGCGATCACCGATGCGGCGAGATCGCTCCCGCTCGGCAACCCCGGCAGCTTCGGCAATCCTGGCGGCCCTGGCGGCCCCGGCAATCCCGGCAGCCCCGGCAAGCCCTGAAACTCCCGCGGCCCCGGCAGCTTCGGCAAACCCTGAATCGATCCGATTCAGACACCCTCCGGAGCGCCACTTGGCCCGGAAGACGCCGCGATTTCACGGTTGATTACAGAAGCGCGCGCTCAGCCGATCCCGGGTCCTCCGGATCGAAGCTGATGACGGCGAGCTGCGACCCGTCATGAGCCGCCGAAAAGAGGTGCGTGCGGCCGATACGGTCCCGCCACGAGCGGGTGATCCTCGGCGATTCGTGTATGTGGCCGTGCAGCGTAACGAGGGGCTGGCGCGATTCTATGAAGCGCCGGATGGCGATGCTGCCGACATGCACGTCCAGCGGGACGTGGTCGACCGTCCTTCCGTCGAGGGCCGCCCTGTCGAGATTGGTTTTGTACGGCGGCGCGTGGAAAAGGAAAATGGCGTTCTCCATGTCGTCCGACTGCGCGAGCTTCGCGAGATCGTCCTGTATCGTCGAGTACCTGGCCTCGTCCTCGCTGACCGGGATCGTACGCGAACCCTCCTCGGGCGAGATGCACCCCGGATCGACGTACCGCGACACGTCGTACCTCTCCCAGTCCTTCAGGCTGAACGGCGTCGGCGGGACATACGAATATCCGTAAACGGTCCATCGCCCGACGGCTTTTTTCCTGTCGTGGGCGTAATTGATCAACCCCTTCCCGTCCGCCTCGACAAGAATTTCCTCGTCGAGCCTCCCGTCGTCGTTTCCGAGGATGACGAATACCGGCGGATAAGACTCCTTCATCCGGCCTCTGAGCGCCTCGAGCTGTTTGAGGAAATATCCCTCGATGAAATCCTCCGCCTCGGAGTGCAGGAAATGCGGGAGAATGTCCCCGCCGATGAAGACGGCGTCCGGCCTCCCCTCGTCCATCGCGCCGAACAGTTTCTCGAACCTGGGAGTCTTTCCATGCAGGTCCGATACAAACAGGAAGAAAGGCATTTCACACCGTACCCTGTCGTTAAAACGGCCGGAGCCCGCTCCGGTCGCCGGGGCAACTCCGGTCACTTTTTAAAAAAGAGGTAGACCGCAATTCCGATCAGCACTAAGGCGAATATCCGCCTGAAGCTCGCGTCCGAGACATGCTCGAGCAGGCGGGCTCCGATCGGGACGCCCAGCATGCCTCCCGCGCCGATTAGAAGGCCCGTCCGGTAATCGACGTTGGCCAGCTTGTTGTGCGCGATGAGGGCCGTGACGGAGATGACGAGAATCGCGAGAAAGGAGGTCCCCACCGCGTTCTGCGCCGTAAAGCCGAGGAACATCAGAAGCGGCACGATGATAAATCCCCCGCCAACGCCGGCGAACGAGGCCGCCGTCCCTATTATCAGGCCGGACAGCAGCAGGATAATGCTTCTGACAATCATCTTTAAAACCTCCCGTCGTAGAGTGCTTCATATTCGCCGGCCATTCGCCCGATCGTGAATCGTTCGAGCGCGCGCCTTTTCGCGCGCGAGGCCAGCTCCGCCATTCTCCGCCGGTCGCCCAGCAGCGACGAAAGCGCCGCCGCGTAGGGCCCGGGGGCCCTTCCGTCTATCAATATGCCGGTGACCCCGTCCTCGATCACCTCGCATATGCCGGGGAACCTCGTTGTGACAACGGGCACACCGGACACCATCGCCTCCGGAAAGACCATGGCAAGTCCTTCGTGAAAAGGGGTTGTGAGATAGATATCGAAAATGGACAACCATGGCCGGATATCCAACTGATACCCCGCGAAGAAGACCTTGTCCTGGATTTTCAGATCGGCGGCCTTTTTCTCCAGATCCCCGCGCCGGTCGCCGTCCCCGACGATGACAAGGAAACTCTGCGGGTGACCGCTCAGAAAATCCCGGAATATTTCGAGAACAAGCGGGTACCCCTTCTGCTCCACCAGGCGACCGACGCTCCCGACGACGAAATGATCTCGAGGAATGCCGATTCTTTCCCTCAGCGCCCGCCCGTCCATTGGAATTACATCGAAGAAGGATGTGTCGATTCCGTTATGTATCACGGTGAACCTTCCCCTCGGGATCGACTCCTGAGCGCTGGTAAAATCGGCCACCGCCGCGGATACGGCGACGATCGTGCATGTCGAACGAGCGAGAAGGCGGTCTATCCCCCTCGCCACCGCCCCCTTGTTTATGTAGGTGTTGTGCTCGGTCGATATGATCACCGGGCAGCGCGCGAGAAGCGCGGCGACGCGGCCGACGAGATTGCCGAGAAAAAGATGCGTGTGGCAGACGTCGAACCGCTTCTTCCTCATCCAGAAGGCAAGGCGAAGCACCATGACCGGGTCGATCCATTTGCCGAGTCTCGTCCGCCTGATGCAGTCGAACCGCGCGACCTCGACGCCGAGGCTCTCAAGCTCGCCGGCCAGCGGGCCGCCGGCGCAGACCAGCGCCACGTACGGTTCGAACCGCTTGCGATCGAGGGCTTTCAGCAGGCCGACGAGCATCCGCTGCACGCCTCCGATCTCCATGTCGTTCGTTATGACGATGATCTTCTTTTTTTCCATCGGCCGCCCGCGGCGAGTGTTTTCGTTATCTTTGTCCGCCGCCCGCAGGACTATTTTTTACTGCGGATGTCCCTTATAAGGTTCGCCAGCACGGCGCCCGCGCCGAAGGAGGTGAAGAGCACGGTCATTACCTCCGCCCTTCCCCCCTTTTCCATCAGCGACGACGCTCCGATGGCCGCAGCGAAACCCGTGCAGGCCAGCCCGACGAAACCCAGTATTATTCTTCTTATTCTCTTCATTATCGTTCCGGTCCGTAGTGAAGGATGTTACCGTAAGCGCCTGCGACGAAGATGTTGTCGGCGGCGCTCCCATGTATCGCACGCATGTTCCCGGCCGGGATGGTCAGGTAAAGGTTGAGATCGGTCCACCTTTCGCCGTCGAAATGAGAAATGGACCAACCCCCCGAGGCGTAGATATCCGTATCGGAGCTTCCCCAGATACCCTGGAGTTCCTCCCTGGTATCCGCATTGTCGATCGTCCATGTCGAGCCGTCCCAATGAGCCACGGCCCCCTGGGATCCGCACGCGTAGACGTGGCCTGCCGGAGAGCCCCATATATCGATGAACCTGATTTCCGAACTGGCGAACACCTCGCTCCACGCGGTCCCGTTGTAATGCAGGATCGATCCGTCCCGTCCGGCGGCGTACACGTCGTCGGCGCCCGAACCCCATACAGCCGTGAAATATTCGGTCGTCCCGCTTGACATCGCAGCGAGCGTGGTTCCGTCGAAATGCAGGATCGTGCCCTGATACCCGACGAAAAAGGCCTCCGTCCCGGTGACAAAACAGCCCGTCAGGTCCTGTTGCGTGACGGACTCGTCGCTGATATCGGTCCATCCGCTTCCGTTGTGGCGGACGATCGACCCTCCCTCTCCGCACGCGTAAATCACTCCGCCCTCGCCGTCTATCGAGTTCAGATCGCCGCCGGGGATCGCGAGCGCCGGCTGTTTCGTCCAGTCGACTCCGTCATACCGATAAACGGTGTTCATCCCGCCCACGGCCCACGCGTTCGACGGGCCGTCGGTCCAGATGTCGTTGAGTGAAATGTCGCAATCATCCTGGACAAACGACCATTCCGATCCGTCGTAGAACGAAATGCATCCATAGTAACCTGACTGATAGATAATGTCGCCTTCGACCCAGATCCCCTCCCCGCCGTTGAAGAGATCCTGCCAGTCCGCGAAGAGAGAAATATCCGATCCGTCGTAGTGGTAGATCAGGTTCCCCGCGCAGAAATATATGTCGTCGGCGGCGTTGCCCTGAGCGTCGTAGATAAAATTCGCTCCCATCGGCGGATCGCCTGAAAGGTCGCTCCAGATCGAACCGTTGTAGTGAAGCAGCGTGCCGTTGTCCCCGAACGCCCAGATATCGTTCGAACCGCTTCCCCAGATGCCGTAGAGTTGATTGGTGGTAAGGCCGTGATTGATCTCCGACCAGTACGAACCGTTGTAGTGCAGGATATCGCCGTTGTACCCCACGGCGTAGACGTTGGAACCCGAACTGCCCCAGATTTCGTTCATATTGTACGTACCGGGGAGCAGTTCGTCGCTCCAGCCGGTCCCATCGTAATGGTACGCGCTGAAACCATATCCCAGCACCCATACATCGCTCGCCGACAATCCCCACACCGCCCTGGGATATGCGTACATCTGGGCCGGCAGAATCAGGCTCGTCCATGACGTGCCGTTAAAGTGCACCATCTGATAATTGCCGTTCACCGCGTAGAGATCGCCGGGGGACGAACCCCACATGTTTATCAGATTGTAAGATGTGGGCGTCTGCATCAGTTCCCAATCCGTGCCGTCGAAATGCGCGATCCTTCCCAGATCGCCGTACATGTAAATGTGCCCGCCGACTCCGAACGTGCCCCTGAAGTTCATCGATCCGAACGGCGCGGGTTTCTGCGATTCCCACGCCAGCTCCTGCCGGACGCATGGCTCGCAGATCGTCTCTGAATTATCACAGCCGCCCGTGGCGCCGAAGACGAGCATCGCGGCCGGCAGAAGAAGCGCCGCAGCCCGGTTGAAGGACGTCTTCATGAAATGAGCTCCTTTCCCGCTTGGATAATCATGGGTCTTTCCGGAAGCTCCGGATCCATTCATGGACTTTCCCGGATCGGTTCGCCGACCTTCCGGATCCATTCATGGACTTTCCCGGAGCCTCACGGCTCATTCTATGTTCAAGCGGGAGGTTTGTCAACCGCAAGAGCCGGGTAATCCATCGCGCGATTTTACGTGCGATCCCCGATACTGTAAAGGCGTTACCCGTGAAAGCTTAATGATTGCTTTTTCACGATGACAAATGATTTGCAATTATGCATTACAAATGCATAATTGCAAAAAAGGAGAATCGTCAATATGTACATAAAAAGATCCCTCGAACCGGTCCTGAAAAAGGCCGCAGGTGATTTCCCCGTCATCGTGCTGACAGGGCCGAGACAATCGGGCAAGACGACGCTTCTCAAGCGTCTCTTCGGCGATGAATACCGGTACGTATCGCTCGAATTGCCGGACATCAGGTTGGCGTCCATCGAGGATCCGCGGGCCTTTCTCGATCAGTACAGACCCCCTGTAATAATCGACGAGGTCCAACACGCGCCAGACCTGCTTTCGTATATCAGGGAGGCTGTCGACGCGAATCGAAGCCGCGCCGGGCAATTCCTCCTCGCCGGCTCGCAGGACATCCTTCTTTCCGGAAATATATCCGATCCTCTGGCGGGCAGGGCGGCGGTTCTCCGGTTGATGCCGCTGTCATGGCGCGAGGAGGACGGTTGTCCTTCTGCCCGCTTGCCGTGGGAGAAGACTGGCGGAAGAAAGAAGAGGATTGGAACGGTTTTTCAGGCCGCTTGGAGTCGTTTCCTGCGAGGCGGTTATCCCGAACTGGCCGTTGATCCGAAACGTGACGTCCAGTCATGGCACTCGTCTTATATCCAGACCTATCTCGAGAGGGACGTCCGCTCGATCAGGCAGGTGGGAGACCTCACGCAGTTCCAGATATTTTTACGAATCCTTGCGGCGCACAGCACCCGGCTCCTTAATCTCGCCGACCTGTCCAGGGAAACAGGGGTCAGCCTCAATACGGTGAAATCCTGGATTTCCGTGCTGGAAGCGACACACCAGGTATATATCCTGCGCCCGTACCACGCCGACACAGGCAAACGGCTGGTCAAAACTCCCAGGGTATATTTTTCGGATACCGGGATCCTGTGCCATCTCACCGGAATAAGGGACCCCGGGAGCCTGGCGGCCGGGCCGATGAGCGGTCCCGTTCTGGAAACGGCCGTCCTGGGGGAGATTCTCAAGACGCTCGTCCATCGCGGCTCGAAACCCAGGCTTTATTTCTGGAAGACATCCGCCGGGTCCGAACTGGATATCGTTGTCGAATACAATGGCAAACTTGTTCCGATAGAGGTCAATTCGTCGGCTACGCCGCGCCCTTCGATGGGAGCGCCGATCCGGTCGTTTCGAGCGGATATCGTGAGGAGGGTATTGAAGGGTTACGTAATCCACCCGGGTGATATCGATCTCCCCCTGGGCGTAGGGGTGACCGCCTTGCCGCTGGCGAAGTTGTGACACGGGTTTTGAATTCTCCCGCCTCAGGAGGTGTTAGGTGTGCTTCAACCCGCACCGATATCACCTCAACACTACCAGTTTCTTCGTGACGACCTTTTTCATTGCGTCGAGCCTGTAGTAATAAACCCCGGACGCGACCCTGTTCCCCCGGTCGTTCGTCCCGTTCCAGACGACCGACAGGTTGCCGGCCTTCGCCCACCCGTCGAGAAGAACCGCCACTTTCCTCCCCTGGACGTCGTAGATGACGAGTTTCGCCGGCCCGTCGGAAGGCAGGAAACACCTTATCGTCGTCGAAGGGTTGAACGGATTGGGATAGTTCTGGAAAAGGGTCATCGGTCTCGGCGGGATCGACAGCCGTATGACGGCCGACATCGACTCTCTTTCGCCGTCGACGACGCCGATCCGGTAAAGATACGATCTTCCCGGGACAGCCGTCTCGTCGATGTAACTGCGCGCATCGCCCGCCGGCAGAAGTCCGCCGTTTAGCCTTGCGAACGCGTCATCGGCCGCGCCCGCCTTCGCCACGTCATCCATGGCGTCGTCGGAAAGTGTTCGGTGCGAGGTCGCCGCCTCCGCCTCCGCCCTGTAGACGTTGATCCCGCCCGAGACGATCGCCGCCGAAAAATCCCACTTCAGCTTCACGGCGAATCCCGCGATCTCGCCTTCGAAAAACGAAACCGTCACATCGACGGTCGACGACACCCCGGCACCGTACCAGAATCCGGAGCCAACCGCATAAGAAGCGTCCCCCATCGCCCCTGCGGGGCCCTGCCCCGTCGTATGGTAGGAATAATGGCTCCCCGAAGCGGCTCCTCCGCCGCTGTTAAACGACCCGTGCAGCACCTGGTACTGCGCGCCGGCGCCGCGTGAAAAAAGCATGAGCGCCGCCACGGCGACAGCCGCCCCGACGACCGCCGTCCTGACGGTCACGACCCCGACGGCCGCCGCCCTTAAGAACGCCGCAGTGACACGAACCGCTTCAATGACCATTCTCATGAGCACCCCCGCTCCTACCTCTGATCGCCCGTGTCGAGCGACTGCCTTATGACCTCGTACGATTCGTGCCCTTTTCTCACTGCAGTCACAAGGTAATCGAATTCATAGCCGCCGGTACCGCCTCCCAGTTCGCGTACGACGAATCGATCGACGCCCTTTTCCACCACCGCGAGCCCGAGCGACTCCGCGCTGAGCGGGGTGAGCTGGACGGTCATCCCGCCGGGCACGATAACGTCGACGAAATGCCTGGGGAATTCCACGGAGGCCTCGCCGCCCGCGAGCCTCGCCGTGCCGCGTATGTAAGCAGCCGCTTCCGGCCCCTCGACGCAGGCGTAGCAGATGTCCGTGCCCGCGAGAGCCGGGTTGGCAACCCTGAAGCTCTTTATGTCGGCCGTGATCACGCCCTGCCCGGTAGGCCCGTCCACGTAGACAGCGGCCTTCTTTGCGCCGGTCGAATTGCACACCGAGATATACCCCGAGTTTTCGTAGCCGGCATAGGCCGAGATGGAGCAGTTGAGATTGCCGTTCGGCCCGTAGGTGTTTACCACGCCCGCGTCCTCCTCGTGAACGAATATGCGGCTTCCGATGAAACCGGATTCGTTCGTCACGATGAAGGCGCCGTTCACATCGAGCTTCGCGCCCGGCGACATCGTGCCGACCCCGGCATTTCCGTCATCGTCCACATATACGACATCCTCGGGACTGCCGTCGGCCGCGTCGAGAGCGTTGGTGAAGGTGAGCCCCGTGTTGTCGACGCCGTCGGCGAAGTCGCCGGGGACGTTCCTGAGCCTTGTCCAGTCTACCGGGTTGAGATCGTCGTTGATCGTTCCGGCGAGGTTCAGTTCGTCCCTGCGATACAGGACCTCCTGCGTATACAGCTCGTCCCTGGTGAACAGGTCATCCTTAGTGTACAGCTCGTCCCTCGTATAGAGATCGCTCCTCGTATACAACTCGCCCCTCGTGTACAGTTCGTCTCTCGTATAAAGATCGGCTTTCAGATGGTAGAGGTCGTCGTGCGCGTGGACCGAATCGGCGAACTGCGAGGCGGGCTTCCCGCCCAGCATCCCGGAATTGACCGAGTTCATGCTGTATGGAAGCGCCGTCAGCGCCGTGCGCGGCGCGAGCTCGCCGCCGCCGTTCACTGAGATGCCTAGATAGTACTGCTCGTCGAAAGGCAGATCCAGTTCGACCGCCGCCCCGAGAACGACACAGAAGGTCGACTTGACGACGCCCACGGTCTGCGTCTCCTCCCACAACGACGTCCCGCCGGACGCCGCCGCGTATAACCTCGCCGTGATATTGTACGCGCCGTCGACGACCGCCGCCCCGCCCGCGTCGGTTAACACACCCTGATAGTTGATCGTCCTCGGAATAGCGGCCCCCGCAAATGACGCATAGTAAAATACTATGAACAGGGTCAGCGGAATTGCGATCGTTGATCTTTTCTTCACGTGTAGTTCCTCCTTCGGCCTCCATCGTCCTTCATCGGCCTGCGCCGGCAGCCTGACCGACCCGTCGGCCGTTCGATATTTTCCATCGTCCTTCATCGGCCCGCACCGGCAACCTGACAGGCCCGTAGGCCGTTCGATATCTTCTATTTCAGAAGAACCATTTTTCTGGTCTCTTCAAAGGTTCCAGCGACGAGCCTGTATAAATAAACGCCGCTCGCGACGGCGCGGCCGGAACCTGTTCGGCCGTCCCAGATCATTTCATGCCTTCCCGCGCCCTTGTGCCCGTCGAATAGAACGCGCACGAGCCGCCCCGCCGGATCGTATATCGAAATGTTCACATTCTCCGGCCGGTCAAGCCCGAAGACGACCCTCGTGACCGGGTTGAACGGGTTCGGATAGTTCTGGTACAGGAATGCCGCCTGCGGGATCCCGTCGATATCGGAACCGGCGACGTCCTCGGGCCTGAGCAGGCTGAAGGGGCCTTGATTGCCGTGCGTGTCGACGGCGCGCACCTTGTAATAATAGCCCGCGCCGCTTCTCCAGCCGCCGTCGAAGTAGAGCGTATCGGAGACGGCGGCAACGAGGCTGCCACCGCCGGTGTCGAACCGAAGGTCCGTCCCCCTGTATATTGCGTAATGATCCAGGTCGGCCTCGCCGCCCGGTTTCCAGCTCAGCAGAAGTCCCTCGGGATCGGCGCTCGGCACGCCCTGAAGATCGGGCGGGAACGAAGGCGACAGGTTGTCGACCGAATACCCGCTGTCGGGAGGGGTTTTCCAGAAGACTGCCGGCTCGGCCGTGTGCGCTATCACCTGGAAGTAATGGTACTCCGAACAGTCGGCCGTCGAATCGAAATATGTCGCGACCGACCTTCCGTACCCTTCCATGCCGTACGCGTCGATCAGTTCGACGAGTTCCCAGTATTGGGTACCGGATGCCGATAGATCCATCCTCACCGGGTCGAAATCGCCGCCGGTTCGGGGCATCGCGGCCTCCATCCGGGCTATCGCCGCCTCGGGGCTGATCGCCCGCCATATCGAATAACGCGTCACGTCGCCCGTCATGTTGACGTCGGCCAGCGCGCCTGACCACGACAGGTAGACCTTTCCGCCCTGGTCGCCCGGGATGTCGCGCACAGCCTGGATCCCGGGAGTCGAAAGGTTGAACATCTTCGATATGAAATTGGAGTTCCTGTTCGCGACGGCCACGTCCCTGTCGCCGTCGCCGTCGAAGTCCGCCGCAGCGACCCCCCTCGGATTCATCCCGACGGAATGTTTTGTGGGAAATCCGAATGTGCCATCGCCGTCGTTGAGCAGTATGGAAAGATCGGCCGTGGCCGTGTTCGGAACCGCGAGATCGCAATGACCGTCGCCGTCCAAGTCGGCCGCCTCGAGCGAATACGGATAACTCCCCGAGGAATACATGACCGCGGCCGCGAAGGTGCCGTCCCCGTTGTTAAGGCATATCGCCGCGCCGTTCAGTTCGCCCATCGCAAAGGCGAGGTCGCAATCGCCGTCGAGGTCGAGATCCGCCGCCGCGACGCCGTACTGGCTGCCGCCGGCTTCGCAGAGGACCTGTCCGGCGAAGGTCCCGTCTCCGTCGTTAAGAAGAACCGAATACGAGTTGCTCATGAAATTGGCCACGACGAGATCCTGATCGTTGTCGCCGTCGAGATCGGAGACGGCGATCCCCTGGGCGCCCGACCCGCCGGCATAGTCGACCGCCGCATCGAACGAACCCGCCCCGTTGTTGAGCAGTATGGAGACGTCGTTCGAACTGTAGTTGGCGGCGGCCACGTCCGGAGCGCCGTCGAGGTTGAAATCGGCGACGCAGACCGACCTCGGAGAATCACCGGCCGAAAATGAATATGCGACCGTAAAGGACCGGCCGCCGGAGTTGAACATGACGCCGACGGCATCCAGATTCGGGTACACGAGGAGAAGGTCCTGGTCGCCGTCGCGGTCGAAGTCGGCCGAACTTACTGCCTGCGCTCCGCCCGACGCATCCGAGATCCTCAGGAGGTCGGCGAATCCTCCTTCGCCGTCGTTGAACAGGATCCCCACCTCTAAATTGTAATACAGGCCGGTCGCGAGGTCGACGTGCCCGTCGCCGTCGAAATCCGCCGCGCACAGCGTGAATGGATTCGAAAACGACGAATTGATCGTGACCGGCCCGAACAACGGCTGTTCGGCCATCGACGACGCGGGCAGAAGGACGAATAGTATCGCTGCGGACAACATGACCAGCTTTTTCATGGGTGCCATCTCCTTGCCGGTAAGGACCTGATTCGATAAGGACCTGTTTCGATCGTATTTTCCTGATAATGGGCGTAATTTGCCGAAGGTGCCGGGCCGAAGGATGCCGTGCCTTGTTCACTGCCCTTTACACGCAGGTATTGTCGGCACGTAACGGCTCACACTTTATTGAAAAACTTTTTGTGAATGATCAGGTCTGCGGTCGGGGCGGGGCGCGCATTTTCCCCGCCATCCCGCCCCGCTACCTGAAGTCCGGCGGATGCCTCAGATGAAAATCTGTCGCGTCCTGGTAAGCCCCTGCGACGGCGAGAAGCTCCGCCTCCCCGAACAACCTCCCCATAAAGGTCACGCTCGCCGGGCATCCCCTCTCGTCGAATCCGTTCGGCAGCACGACGCAGGGGTGTCCCGTGAGATTTGTGAGCAGCAGGTTGCTTCCCTCGAACGAAGGGGACAGCCAGACGTCTACGCCCAGCTTCTGCATATCCTGAATGATGAGATACCGCAGGCGGTTCGCCTGAATGTATTCGACCGCCGGGATGAGCCTGGAGGCGCGAAAGACGTTCGGCCAGGCGTCCCTCGTCTGCCTCACCATCAGGTCGTCGCGCCCCGAGCGGGTCAGCTCGTCGAAGGCGGCAGCCGCCTCCGCGCTGAGGATGAAAGCGATCGAGCCGACCGGGTAGTCGGGGAGCTCGATCGCGACGAGATCGCACCCGAGTTCGCGCAGCTTCGCCAGCGTCGCGGCATCGTTAGCGCTGTTCTCGTAATCGTCCTCGAATAGCTTCTTCAGGTAACCGATCCGAAGCTTTTTTATATCGATCCGATGATCGTAGTTGAACGGCGCGTCGATCAGTGTCCGGTCGATCCCGTCCGAGCCGCGTATCGCGTCGAACACGATCGCGCAATCCTCTACGGTACGGCAGATCGGCCCGATCTTGTCCATCGACCAGCTCAAGGCCATCGCTCCCGCGCGGCTCACCCGCCCGTACGTGGGCCGCAGGCCCGTCGCTCCGCAGCGCGTCGACGGGGAAACGATCGAGCCCCATGTCTCCGTCCCGATGGCGAAGGGGACAAGCCCCGCCGCCGTCGCCGACGCCGATCCGGCCGACGAGCCGCTCGATCCCTGCTCGAGGTTCCACGGATTATGCGTGGTGCCGCCGAACCAGACGTCCCCCCACGCGAGGGCGCCCATTGCAAGCTTGGCGACGAGCACGGCTCCGGCTTCGTCGAGCTTTTTTATCACGGACGCGTCCTCATCTATCGCCTGATCCCTGTACGGCATCGCGCCCCACGTCGTCGGGTATCCCTTGACCGCGAGAAGGTCCTTCGCCCCGTACGGGATTCCGTGGAGAAGGCCGCGGTATTTCCCGGCCGCGATCTCCTTGTCGGCGTGCGCGGCGCTCTCCAGCGCCCGTTCCTCTGTGAGGGTTATGACGCACTCCAGCTTCGGGCCGTATTTCTTCAGGCGTTCGAGGAATAACTTCGTAAGCTCGGTCGAACTGACCTTCTTCGTGCGAACGAGCTCTGCGAGATCGCGGACCGGCCAGAACGCGAGTTCCTCGAGATTCGCCGGCCTTTCGGGCTTTCGCGCCCTGCTCGAGACGAATTTCCGTTCCTTCGTTTCGAATTTAAATCCGGCCGGGATCGGGTTGAACTCCAGCGCCGGCGGAACCCGGTTTGGAATCGCAACTCCTCTCAGCGCCATATAGCCATGCAGGTTGTCGATCAGATCCTGCAGCATCGAGTCGCGTTCGCTATCGATGAATTCCAGCCCGATGACTTTCTCGGCGCCGGATAGGTTCTCCTTCGATATCTCCTGCGCGGCCGCGCCACCCGCCGCAGGAATTAAAGCCGTAAGAACGAACGCCATTGACGTTAATAGAACGCCCGCCGCAAATCTGTATCTTCCGCTCATAATGCACCTCTCGATCCGAATAAAGTTCAATCCATTGAAATCGTACAATACAGGAATGTCAATCCTAAACAGTATGGTTTTTCGCGCATTCCACCTTCCGGCGCCTTGCGGCAGTCATACATCCAACCGGTTCGTTATATGAGTTCGCGGTTGAAGTAGTCCTCGATCGAGCTTCGCGGCCCTGTGAAGTCCTCGATCATCGAGGTCAGCGTGAAAAGGTGATCGAAACCCAACCTGTCGATGCGGCCGAGATTGCGGCGGATCGCGTCGATCGAAAGATATTCGGAAATCGCGGCGCAACTCGCCGACTGCCCGAAGAAACATCTCATGACGTCGCTGTTCTCAGGGTAACCGCCGGCGCTTCTGTGGTACCGGTATCGCGACCTGACGAATTTTCGCAGCGGTACCGGCAGGCGAAGGTAGATCTCCCTCATCATCCAGTACCAGCGAAGCCTGCTGGATGTGACGGGGAGGTTCCACTCGGTGTTGACTATATCGGCGGCCTCGCGCGAGAAGAGAACGAGCATCTCCCGGTAAAGACGGTACCCTTTCTTGAACTCGAACGGACAGTCCATGACGCGCTCGAAAAACCGGATCGAGTACATCGGCGCCGCCTGCCAGAAGGCGCACCGGTTCCTATCCTCCCCGTGGAACAGCCACTTCATGCACCGTTCGCAGATAAGGAAATGAACGTATTTCAGCCGCAGGTCCCGCTCGTCGTACGACTCGAAATGCCGCCTGAGCCCTTCGACGATGTCATCCCTTCGCACATGGGCCGTCTCCGCCACCAGGTCGATGGGCATCAGTTGATTTGCCGCGACGACATATTTTACGAATCCGTCCATATCACCGATCCGCACGGCGGGCCTGATATCCCGGAGCACCTTGTCGCCGCCGTCGCCGGTGAAAAGGGTAACCCGTTCGCCGAAAGCCTCCCTGATCCTTCGGAAGAGCGGAAGCGAGAAACTCATTCCGAGAAAATTCAGGCCGTCCTTCATCCGCAGCAGATCAAGGACATCCTTCCCCATTGCAGGCTCGATCTGAAGGAGTTTCCATTCGCAGCCGAGGGTCCCTGCCACCAGTTTCGCCGTGCGTACGTCCTTCTCATACGCGAAATGGTCGTAACGAAATGTTTCGCTGGAGAACGGAAGGCCCGTTCTCGCAAGACACGAGGCGACCATTCGCGAATCCATCCCGCTGCTCAGGGCAACGATGTTCCGGTCCTCCTGATCGTGGCGGTCCCGGCAGGCCTTCTCGAAAAGCCCGGCCAGGTCGCGGGCGTATCCCCGGACATCCGAGCCATTCCCGGTCCGGTCCTCGAAGTTGTGCCGGTGCAGCCTCTCGACGGTTATCCCGCCGGCGGCGCCATCTACACAAAAACCTGTGCGGTCCCCACCGCCGGAGCCCCCTGCGCCCCTAAAACCTCCAGCCCTGATGATCGATGCCGGAAACATCTGATGGATGTCGCTGAATACCGTCCTGTCTCCGAGCGGATAACCGAACAGCAGGTACTGGGCGATCGACTCGCGGTCGAACTGCACCCGGCCCAGCACGTTCGTGATGAAGCGGGGCTCCCTCGAGACAATGAGCGCGCCGCCCGAATTGTGATAGAAAAGCGGGAGCCGCGCGAGAGCGTCGTTGAAGATGCATAGCTCCCCGGAGGGCTTGTGGAGGATGAAGACGATATAATCCCCGTCCGTATCGAAGAGCCACCGGACGATTTGTTCCTTATAGCCTCGGCTGCCGGCAAAGATCGACGGCGAGAGATTCAGCAACTCGTGCCGGACGACACCGGGCGGCTTGCCGTAGATTCGCCCCTCGACGCAAACGAATAGTTCCCCGCTTTCGAACACCGTCACCGGATATTTCGAATGCCGCGTCGCGCCGAGGAAAAGATCCTTACCGTCGACAAGGGTGCTCTTCCGATAGCCCCCGTGTTGAACCGCCGATCCGAGGGCCGCGCCGATCAGCGCGCGTTCGATGGGCGCAATGCCGTTCTTTCGATGGACGAGGCTTATCCCCGGCATATTCCGCACCTTTCCTAAGAGGCAATCCCGGCCGGCCGGTTTTCTTCCCGTTCACGTATTATTCGCCAATGATGTTTATTGTTATTTTGCCCAAAGATCAGAGATCATGGTACACCAAAGAGGCCCGGATGTCACGCGAATACTGATCGGCTGAATTCTGGAAGAAATCTCGTTTTTATACATACTATGTCGTCATTTTCCCGACATACTATGTATAAACAAGCCTGCAATATCTCATTTGTGCGGTTTTTTCTAAATTCCCGCCTTAAAAGACCGATAACCGGGTCAGGCGCAAGGGATTAATATTATCTGGAAACAACATCGACCGCACAACAAGGATGCCTTTGGATAAAAGCAGAAAGAGGATATCGTATGGCTACTCTGGACCTTCACGAAAAGATCGAAGAAAAAAAGAAAGCAAGCGATGAAAAAACCCGCAACCCTGCCGGCACCGTTCTTTTAGATCAAGGAAAACCAAACAATGCCATGAACGATAAAGATACCGGCTTCGACCTTTATATCGATCCGGGGAGCGCGAGCCCGGGAGAAATAGATGCTCTTTTCCGGGCATTTTCCGAACTGAACAAAGCTCTTGGCGGAGAAGGAATGGTTTTCGAAAAGTTACATCCGAAACAGGAGAAGGATTGATGGTCGAAAAAGAGAAAAACGATTATTCATCGAATCCTTCCGGCATGGTGAAATATCGTGCCCGTCATAAGCTCGGCGGCGGAATCGACGGCCGTTTCCGAAAGATTGCCAGCCTGTTCAACGGGATCGTCAGCCTGATTTTCCGTGAGGGCCGTTTCAAGGATCTGCTGGAAAAGCTCTCCAACCTAAAGCTCGCGGAGTTTAAAAACGTCACAATCAACCCTACAATCAGGATCCTGTCTCCAATAGTTACGATATCGATAAATAAAACCGGAACGGATAGCGCGGAATTTAAGGAATATCTTGATAATATAGGCCGCAAAATAGACGAGCTTAACGATCGCATCGACGCTATCAATGACAAGGGCGGGACGTTGTATATCGGATCGATCTCCCTTAACAGGTCCATCCTGCCGGAACATGCGATGATTCTGGAACAGGCCCGATCCGGTTCGACCTTCCCGGAACAATCCGTGCTCAAACCGGAGAAGGAGCTTCTTTACAACCGGATCAGGCCGGGAATCCGCCTTATCACCAGCAACGACACCGCATGGAAGGTGATCTCGATCAGCAAAAGCGACACTCTTACCATCGGTCAGATTTCCAGTATCGTGGAAAAGGACCCCGCGATTGCAGGGAGGGTTATCCAGTACGCTGGTTCCGCCTATTGCGGTTCGCGGGAAAAAATCGAATCCCTGCATGATGCCATCGTTTATACAGGTCTCGGCCCTCTCATGAGAATAGCCCTTCAAGTCGCCCTGATGTCCAGAAAGATGCCGAAATGCGAAGGGTTCGATTATGAGGCGTTCTGGAGTGAGAGCAGCGCCGCGGCCGCCCGCAGAATCTCGAAGATCTTTACAAACAAAATAAGCCCGGAAAACTGTTTGACGGCGGGACTGCTCCACAGGATCGGCGAGCTCGCTTATGCATCGACCTTCTCCGCCGAATACGGCGACTATCTTCTCCGCAGAAAGGAAGGTTCTGAGAAGACGATGATGGAACTTTATCCCGAAAAGCTCCCTCTTGCCGAAACGGAACTGACCGCCAGGCTGCTCCAGGAATGGAAACTGCCCGAATATATGTCCCTGGCCGTGCTTCATTTCCAGAACAACGAAAGATTGTCAGACGCCCCCGAAGTGGCTGCCCTGACCCAAATACTTCAATGGTCGTCAAGGATAGCCCGGCTCATGAACAATCCCCTTTCTCGTCGTCTCATGGACGTCGAACCCGTTATCGAAGATCTGTTCACGAGGTTGATGGTCGGGGAAAAACAGTTCGGCGATGTATTCAACGATATCATCAATGAGTGGCGCCTCTTCGGAAACATCTTCGGCATAAGGACAAAAGCCGTTCCCCCCTGGCCCGATATCATTGAAGGCGCGACAAGTTAAGGGGCAGGCCCCCGGCTACGTTGACACTCGTCGACTGGGCCTGGTTTCGCAGAATGGTCACGACTTTTATGCGATGCATCGTATTTTGGTCGGCAACCGTATGGAAGAACTTTTTAAATACCGGTTGACACCACCCGGATCCATATCAGCGAAGGAGCACTATTTTCCTCGTCTGCACGAAATCGCCGGCGACAAGACGGTAGAAGTAGACGCCGCTGGCGACCGCCTCTCCCCTGTCGTTCTTCCCGTCCCAGTAAACCTCTTTGCGACCCGCGGTCATCTGCCCGTCTTCCAGGATCGCGACGAGTTCGCCCTTGATATTATAGACGGTCAGGCTGACGTTCGCAGTCCGGGGAAGGTCGAATCCAATCGTGGTCGCCGGATTGAACGGATTGGGCGCGTTCTGGTAAAGGGCGAACGTCTTCGGAGCGGGTGGTAGATCCTCTCCTGTGATCGAGGCGGGTGAAACCGCCTCGCTTTCGTTACCCGAAAAATCGACGGTGCTTACTTTATAGAAATACCTGTAGCCCTCTTCCACGGGATCGGTCCATCCGGCGCCGGTCACGCCATGGATATAATTTTCCGCTGACGCGACGAACTCCCCGGATTCGCTTCTGTATATGCGGAAGTACATGAAATCCGCGTCGGAGGATTCCTCCCACGCGAGTTCGTTTCCGCCGCCGGTGTTGTAGGCGACCGCGAAACCGAACGGCACCTGCGGAGAGAGGTTGTCCACCGAATAACCGCTGTCCGGGGCCGAGTCATAGTACACCCAGATCGTTTCAGTCAGCGCGCTGATAAAAAATGTCGAATAATACATGCCTTCCGTTATCGTCGAGTCGGCAAGCGTGGAAACGATCACCGAATATATATCCTCCTGGCGCGCGGGTACCGTCGTGACGAAATCCCAGTCACCCGGCGGATACAGGGGCCTGGGACGCTCATCGACCTTCGTCGCCGGATCCGGATCGCCGGCGTTTCCGGCCGTCCCGGGCAGAGTCAATTCCCGATCTATACGCCGGTATATCGAGTACCCGGTTATCGGCGTTGTGCTGCCCCGGTAGTCCAGCGCGCTTCGCATCCATTCGATCCTCACCTGCCCGCCCTGATCGTTCGGAACATCGGCGATTGCATCGATAAGCACGTAATCGTTAAGCCACTCTAGTTCGAGGCTTGTGCAGGAAGGGTTGACGTGATAATCGACATGCGAGTGGGTGGATCGCCACAAAAGATCCGTCCCCGGATGATCGAGCCTTACCCAATCGGCGCCGGGAAGGACCTCCTCCCAGTTGCCGCCGCCGTCGGCGCTCAGTTCCCACGTGACGCCGTCGAGCTGGTCGCTCTCGAGCCGCGCCCACCTTATCACGTCATCCCCGCCGTCGAAGGCGACCGACTGCGCGATATCGCGCGCTTCGTCAAAACTTCTCCGGAAAACCTCGACCACCTGAAGCCCGGAGTTCCAATCGGCCGTAAATACGTGATCGCCCGAGAAGGCCGCTCCAAAGACAAGGCCGGGTGTATCGCACGTACCGATATTCACCGGATTGGAGACATCGCTTATATCGAACACATGAAGTCCTTCGTAATTGCCCGCAAGGTACAGATAATCGCCCGATATATCCACATCCTCGGCATTCAGGACGGGTACCGAGGCCACATGGAACGGATTGTCAGGATCCGAAATATCAAAAACCCGGAGACCCTGATTTGAGCTCGCGATAAACGCGTGATCGCCCGACAGCGCAATTCCCTTCGCTTCGCTGCTGAACGTTGTTCTATCGACGTCCTGGATATCCGCCGGATCGGCGATGCCGACGACCCACAGGCCGCCGGTCCCGTCCGCCACATAGGCACGATCTCCGGAAATGGCGATATTTCTCGAATTGTAGCTCGTCCCGAGAAGGTCCGCGTACGATGGAGCCGCCGGATCCGAAATATCGACCACCAGTATCCCCGCCGATCCATCAGCCACATAAGCATAATCGCCGGACACCGCCACACCCTGGGCGTTGCCGGGAGTATCGTAACTCCCCGCGCGCTTCGGGCCGGCGGGATCGGATATATCCACCACCAGCAGACCTGAAAGGCCGTTCGCCAGATAGGCGTAGTCGCCCGAGACCGCCACATCGTAGACCGTGCCGAGCGAATCGTAATATCCCTCCAGCTCCGGTTCCCATGGATTGCCGATATCGATTATTTTGAGTCCGGCTTCATGATCGGCGACATACGCGTAATCGCCGGCGACCGTCACATCCTGAGCCGAGGGAGTCGCGATGCTTCCGACGATCGACGGGCTCGTAAAATCGGCGATGTCCACCACGTGGAGGCAATGATAACCGTCCGCGACGAACGCATATTCGCCGGCTAACGCTATTCCCCTCGCGTTGGACCCGGGTGTATCGAAACTGTTTATCATTTCCGGGGCCGCGGGATCGCTTATATCGACGACATGTATGCCGGGACCGTCGTCCGCGATATATACGTAATCTCCTGAAATCGCAAGCCTCCGGGCCTCTCCCGGCGTGTCGAGCCCGGCCACCACAAAAGGATTGTCGGGGTCGCTGATATCGACGACCCGAAGCCCTGAATTCGAATCGGCGATATATACATGGTCACCCGACACGATCATATCGCGAATAACGTTCGGTGTGGCGCAGTAATTCAAATAGACAGGATTTGCGGGGTCGCTGATATCCAGCACCCGAAGAGTCGACGAAGCCCCCACGAATGCCCGGTCCCCTGAAATCCCGATACAAAAGCATCCGGGGCCGGTATTGTTCACATAAAAGGGATTCTCCGGATCGCTGATATCTATGACGACGAGTCCCATAATGTAATCCGTAACGAATGCGTAATCGCCCGCGATAACCACGCCATTTGCATCAGTCATCGTATCGACTTCAGCCACGATAACCGGGTAATGGGGATCGGTTATATCGACTACCTGGAGCCCTCCCGAATAATCCGCGATATACGCATAGTCGCCCGATATCGCCACACAATATGCCGTCCCGGGAGTATCTACATTTCCCGCGAACAGGGGATTTTCCGGATCGGCGATATCGATTACCCTGAGTCCGTATGAGCTGTTGGCCATGTATGCATAATTACCTTCCACTACAACGTGGATTGCGGAGCATCCGGTCCCGTAATCTCCCGCCAGGTCGAGCTCGAATCGATGCAGTTTCACTTCGCCGCTCACCGTGTCCCAATTTGCTGTGGTGGCGAGCGCGTCGCAGAACCGCCTTGTCGAAAAACTTTCCGTGTAAAGGTTATCGGCCCGCACGGACGCCGATCCGCATATGACAAGAGCCGCAATGAAATGAATTACGCCGTACCGAAGTGCCTTCGAAATGACGCTCATGCTTCCTCCTGGCCGAATCGATCGCCGTCACGGAGCGACCGACAAAGAAGGGGATTTTAAACCGATTTTGAGAATTATTTACCCGTTTCAATGGTGTATGGTATCGCAAAACTTACATTATTGCAACAGGTTTCTTCGTTTCATGACGACCGGGAGAAGCACGACCGGGAGAAGCGGGAGACAGCGATCTTTTCGAGGATGCTCGTTCTTTTCGAGGATGCTCGTACGATTGTTCAGCGTCAATATAAGTTCCCGGCCGGGAGATTTAATTGTCGCTGATCACCGGCAGGAAGGATTGACGAGAAACCTGCCGGCATTCTCCAGGTTTCTCGAAGCGGCGAGTTTTTCGCAGGGATCCGTTCTCAATATCTCCGCCGTGGCCCGCGAATGCCATATCGAGCGAAAGACCGTCGAAAACTGGTTTTCCGTCATCGAGGATCTCATGCTCGCGCGCAGGATCCCCGCATTTTCAAGGAGAGCCAAAAGACGGCTCATGCTGCATCCGAAATTCTATTTCTTCGACGCCGGCATCTACCGTACCCTTCGCCCGACGGGACCGCTCGATTCCACCGAAGAGGTCGAGGGAATCGCCCTCGAGACCCTTTTTCTCCAGGAGATCACGGCAATCAACAGTTCGCTCGACTCCGGATACAAGGTGCATTACTGGCGGACTGCCGGCGGTCACGAAGTCGATTTCGTGCTCTACGGCCCTCGGGGATTGCTGGCTTTCGAGATCAAGAGAACGGCGCGGGTGAAAGCGCCGATGCTGAGCGGATTGAAGGGTTTTCTTCGCGATTATCCTGGCTCGAGCGCTCATTTCGTCTATATGGGAAACCGCCATATGCAGGAAGACGGGATCGATATCGTACCCGCCGTACAAATCCTGAAGGACCTGCCGCGACTGCTGTCTGGAAAACGGACCTCCCGTTGAAGCCCCATTTCTTGACCGGCTTCATCATGCGAGGATACAGTGATCCTGGTGAACTTCAAGATCCCAGTTCACAGTTTCCCGTAGAATAGGATCCTTGTCAAGAAAGTGGTTTATTGATACGGTCAGGGTTGGGTTCTAGGATTTTCTTTTAATCCCCCAGATGCCTAAAATCACAGCTCCTGCCACAAAGAATAAAATATTTATCAGGAAGTTTGAACGGTTTAAAGATCCCTGCGCCAGGTATACGAGTAATTTGACGATCGAATAAGTACCCAAAAGCAGTCCGATTAGCGCAGGTGTATCACGCTTCACCTTCCCTTTCTTACGCAGGAGATTCAAGGCGACAAGCGAAATACTTACTGAAATCAAGCTGTAAAATATCCTGACGACTAATGTGGACATTCTAACACTCCTCCGTTTCAGATTAAATGTAATCGCCTAAAAGCCTATAACCAGGCCGTTGTTCTTGCTGCATCCGCTAATAGCCGGGCATTATCATCTGCTTCCGTCTCTTCAGCCATCCCTCGGGGAATCCATGGGGTATGTAATAATTGTCAAATTAAAAATGAATGGCCGCAAATTTACATTACAATTTAATAAACACCGGATCCATATCATCTCAGTAATACTATCTTTTTACTCGTAACAAATTCCCCCGCCTCAAGCCTGTAGAAGTAAACTCCGCTCGCAACCCTGCGCCCCCGTTCGTCACGACCGTTCCAGATGATACTGCTCGATCCGCTTTTCTGATGTTCGTCGACAAGCGTTCTGACAAGCTGTCCCGTAACATTGTAGATCTTCAGGCTGACATGACAGCTTTTCTCGAGCATGTATTCGATCCTCGTCGCGGGATTGAACGGATTCGGGTAATTCTGCCTTAATTCCCATTTATATCCGGGAAAATCGGCGGCATCCGTATATTCGATCGCTTTCATACCGTGCATGACATGGAAAGGCGAACCGAAGAAGTTATGCCCTTCCCACACCTCGCTGAATTCCGGGTGTTCAAGCATCACACGACGAAGAGCCAGGAAGCAGGCCTCGCTGGTCGTTCTCGCGCCGAGACAGAACAACTGTTCGATCAATGCATGTCCGAAGTAGTAATTCGAATAGTACCTCGTGTTGCTGCTCGGTCCTATCCAGAAGCTGGCTCCCTTGTTTTCGCCGTCGAACAGAAACTGGCTGCACAAGTCCGGACCGCGGCTCGCGATCACAGGCCGGTCGAATTCCCCGAGGCCGCAGGATAATCCAAAATAAACGCCGCACTTGTTGCTTGCCGCAAGATCGTTGCTTACACGGAAATAAAAATATCCCGTCATGAACTCCACGAAGTCGGTGCGGCTGGCCACGGTCCCCATGCCGAATACAGCCCCGACTCCTGCGTCGATCGCTGCGCAAGCGGAATCCTCGCGATTGTAATACCCATACTCGATCTCGGAATCGTAATATGACTTTTTGCTGAATCCCGACAGCATCGGAGATTTGATCAGTTTATCCGCCAGTTCCCGTGTAATCGCTCCGTTGTTCGTCCTCCATTTGTATAAATAATTTCTTTTCGGAGTTTCACGGACACAATATCAGTGTTGTATATAAACTTATTACGTTTCGATTTGAATAAATTTTTCAGCCTTTGCCTTCTCTGGAGTAAGAGGTTTGCGTTTCCCGTTGTCTCCCAACCAGTCTTCCGGAAGGATAATATGTCTTCTCAGTTCTTCATTTTTTTGAAGAGCAAGATCCGGGACATTAACCCCCACCAACGTATCATCGTTAATGTCCTCAAAACGAGAAGCGAACAATTCCATGCTTCTGATACCGTTTATGGTAAACATGTCATGAAATAATTCAAGTACATCCTCATGAACTTTTATGATACTCCCCCATATTCTCGAGAGCATATTGATCATCAAATAAACCTGTTCGGTCTTTATTTGAGCATCCTTAATCGATCTGTAATTTTTGTAGTTGGAATCACTGCTCTTGGCGCTGCATACATGCCTGTACCGCTTCAAGTCGGTTATATCAGCGGAACCGACTTCTATCCTCAGGCCTTCGACCGCTATTTCTGAGTTTTTTTGTCCTCCGAGACTATCCAACTGAATCACCGGACCGTTCAGCCGCGAAACGAAATCAGAACCTTTGTTGACTTTGCCATCGGAATCCGTCCCCCCCCCTCCGGCAAAATCGCTAATGCCGCGTGTTGATGCAAAAACCCATACCGCAGGTTCCAGCCTGTAACTTTTGCCCTCGTAAAAAAATACTCCACCCCACAATGGGCCAAGAAGTAAATTAATTATTGGGTTTCCTTCAATATGCGAGTTGACCTCATCTATAAAAATAAGGAGCCCATCCCCAGTTCGGTTTTGCACGGATGATATTGTGGCCAGACAGTTCACAAAGTCAGTGGTTGTTGCCATCTGAGCAACTGAGTAATCCATATAAGTAAACCCGAACTTTCTCGCCAAACACTCAGCCAGAAAACTCTTTCCCCATCCCGGCGATCCGGTCAGAAGACAACTCAAGGGATACTTGGGATTACCTTGCTTTTTAAACTCAGCAATTTTATTGGCAAGGTTGTTAAGACCGTCTCTCTTGGGACCGCCGACGCATATAAATTTAGGTATCGTACCTATTCCCCGCCAAAGTTGAATTATCCTTTTTTTTTCTTTTTCGTTTTCTTTTCCTCTTACTTCCTTTACTTCTACCTCCTTTGTAATCACTCCTTGCTTCTCTGAGGATGCAGACCATTCATTCCATAAATTCATGTAATCACCCATGGAAGTTATCTCGGCTTGCTGCTTAATAGTGCCTTTCAAGTTATCCAAAGCCATCTCATAGTCGCCATAGAAGTTTCTACCTAGCCTCATATTCCGTGCCTTGCTCGCATTCTTGCTCCAATCGTAGGCGCATCGGAGGGAATGGTAGCACTGATCTTCAAACTGACGATTATCAGTATTATTAATACTCTGATAGATCAACCCAGCAAAGAAAGTAGTTGTTCTTCCAATATTTGTAGGCAGCTTTCTTAGAGTGGACCTATAGGTCAAAAAACACTGTTCATTATTCATTCCGAAGACAATGTTTTCGTCGAGTAAAACCGCCGCATTTTTTGCTTTCGGCGTGTTTATATTTAACTCCGGCCTACCAAATTGTTCGGTTCCTGTCATGCGTCCGAGCAACTCCAACGCTGACCGGCCGAGTGTTTTTTCGTAATACCACTTACGCTCCCCTTGTATACGTTTCGCCAGCTGATGATCGTATACGACTAGTGTAATTGGGATATTACCTAATTTCTCTTTAAACTGATCCATCCAATATGGATTTTCAATTTTCGTGCGTACAAATAGCTTAGCGTTTTTTGCTTTCGATCCACTCAACAACTCGGCAACTTTTGTCGCCGCAGTATTATTAATAACACCAAGTCCATGATCTTCGATTATTACCGCCTTTATACTTGCAATGTTTACACTATCTATAAACGAATCCCAACTATTCCAATCTATTTTTGGATCCTTGGTAAGATAATCCAATCTATACTTCAGCTTTAAAGTCCCTCCCTCATATCCTTCATAATATCGCATTACTTTATTCGTACAAACCTTCGTTTCCTTGTCATCAGTTAAATTCCTGAACTCGCAGCGATAAGGGATATTATTACATATTCGTCGTTTATACTGTTCGGCATGTCCAGTATATACGCAGAATTTACTATTCGACTCTTTCTCGGTCATGGGTCTATAACCGGTAAGCGTATTCTGTGATCTCCCTTTATCAGGATGATCTTT
>JBFYZH010000114.1:0-5320 GCA_041309605.1 Candidatus Krumholzibacteriota bacterium | reverse complement strand
CGCTCAGCCGGCCACACGGCAATAATTCATTGTTTCTTACATACAAGGACATCATTTCAGGCTCCACAATCATCTTTTCGACACGGGGAGGCCGTCATTTCACCTTTGCGACCATTTCCCTTACGGACTCGACGATGATATCGGGCTGCATCCATGGAATCATGTGATTGCTCTTTTCCGCGACGATCAGAACCGCCCCTTCGATGGACGCCGCCATTTGTTCGTGGGCTTTCCGCCACACCTCCTGCTCCTCCACCTTCGGCATTGTCTGCAGGCCGCTCGTTATCAGGACGACCGGTATGCCTTTCGGAACGGTCGTATTTTTCATGATCCCGACCTTCGGCTCGAGCCCCGCGCCGACCATGCGCACGATGGCTCGCTGATACTTTGTAAGCTTGGAAGGATCCGACACATCGAAGGGCAGCTTGCCTGTCATGGGATGATTGTCAAGATACTCCACGCCGAGGATATCGACAAATTCCACGCTGAAAGGATCGACAAAGACGATTCCCCTGACGGCTTCCGGATGCTCGCTTGCCTCCAGGCGGACCATCCACCCTCCAAACGAATGGCCGACGAGGATCAGGTTGCCGTCAAGGCCGAGCTGCCTCAGCGCGTCCCAGAGCCTGGCGACCTCCTCCTTCATGGTATTCGTCGTTTCGGGTAGATCGCTCGCGCCGAAACCGGCCCGGTCGTACGATACGACTGTCGCTCCGGTCTCTCTTGCCAGTCTTGGAGCCAGATCCTTCCACTCGGTAAGATCCATTCCTCCGCCGTGTTCCAGAAGAATGGTCGGACTACCTCCTTCTATGACCTGAAAGTGAAGCCTGGTTTGAGCGACCGCGATCATGGTATCGACTGTCGCCGGTCCGCCGGCAGGCTCCTGCTGTGCGGCAGCGGTCGAACATATCGCCATCGCCCATAATGACGCGGAAAATATCATGGCCGCCGCCATGATTACCGCCGCGTTAATTTTCGAACCAGTACGCGATCCTTCCGGGACGTTTGCATGTGCCAAAACAATCCTCCTCTTTAACTGTCCGATGAAAGCTTCGGATGACCTCTATAATTCAGGGCCTTAATACTCGTCAAGATGGTTGAATTCGGCGTTCTCGAGCCATGTCTGCTGTTTCGAGACGAACTCGACCATGTTGTCCATCAGGAAGAAATGCTTCCTCTCTTCATCGGCAAGAGCTTCAAAGATCCGCTTCCTTCCCGGATCTTTTTCCTCCTGCGCCTTTTCCGTGTAGAAATTAACGCTCCTCTCCTCTATCTCCCTCGCCTTCCGGTACTGGTCTTCCTGGAGCTCGGGAATTTCCATCATTTCGCCCTTGTCTTTTATATCTGTGAAAACATTTTTCGCCATCGAGAGGACCTGAGTTTCGCCGACTTCAGGACTGCTTTCCCTCATCTTCCGTATGACGTCCTGGTGGTTTTCCTCGTCGGAGGCAAGCGAAAGGAAAATCGTTTTTATCCCTTCGTCGCCGCTTTTCCCGGCAATTTCGAGATAGAGATCCCTTCCCTCTTTCTCCATCCGCAGAGCGAATTCGAATATGTCCATTGCTTACCCCCCTGATATGCCGGCAAGGCACCTGATCGTCCAGGCCTTGTTACGTCCTGGCACCTTCATCGTCTTGACGCCTTCCGCGTCGGATTCGACTTCTCCGGGGCTCCGGCCTGTCCCGAAGTTCCGGTAGATCGACCCGGGCACTGTCACCCGGTTGATCAGGAAAAATAGGTATCCTTATGTTGCCCTTTTCCCCCGGCTTCCGTTGAATGTCAGCGTTCACTGGCGGGTTGCTAAGCAGACCGCCTTGTTGAGCGAGTAGTTTGGCGGCCATTCGCTGCCCACCGCATTGTAAGTTCCTTCTTGCGAATGGCGCAGTCCCTCAGATACAAATTAATGAGGTTTTGATAAGGCAACCCGGATTTAGTCGCAAGGTCCTTGAAGTATTCAACCGTGCTCTTATCAAGACGAATTGTCACGGATTGCTTGAGGTACTTAATGTAGGGATTCCGCCTTGCCTTCATCTTGGAAAAATCGTAGTGCGATCTCATTGTATCATCTCCAGTAGTTTTCGCGTTCTTCGCCGTCCGCCTTGCGAGCCGAGATAATCCTGATCGTTGTTTCGGATTCTCTGTAGCAGTGGCAAACAACCAATACGCGTATCTGAAAACTCATGCCTAAGAGAATAAACCGGTCCTCCATTTCGGAATGATCCGGATCACCGTATACCTTCGCATTCTCGTCATGGAAAGCAGTCGCCGCCTCATCGAAAGAAACCCCGTGTTTTTCGATGTTGCGACGTGCCTTTGCCGGATCCCATTTGAATTGAAGGTTATTCATACATACAATGTACGCATAATATGAACGTTTGTCAAGGTCAAGCCATGTCCGGCGAACGGGGCTGCGGATCAGCGGCGGACGGACGCGCGAGCTTGCTCGCGTGGACGTCTGTCCGCTGCGGACGCTGATGGCCGGCGTGACAGGCCGGAGCCGTCAGATGGAAGCAACGGTTAGATTGCTAATCAATCCTTTAAAAATAAATACAACTTCTCACCTATTCAATGTGCCGGGCTGACAGTACGATCACAGGAATATCAGGCACATCATTCAAGGATGTTCCATCTGGTGTTTGTTGAGTCGATACGGGTACAGCCGCAATCGCATCGACAACATCCATTCCTTCTATCACACGGCCAAACACGGCATATCCAATCGCGTATTGATCGTCACGCCAGTCGAGAGCTGTGTTGTCTGCAAGATTTATGAAGAATTGACTCGTACCAGTATCTGGATCATTCTTTCGAGCCATCGCAATAGTTCCGCGAAGATTTGATAACCCGTTATCAGATTCACAGACAATAGGCTCGTTTGTATCCTTCTTTGACAAGTCTGTGAAATATTGTCCGCCTTGAATAATAAAATCTTTAATCACTCGGTGAACCACAGTGCTGTCGTAAAAGCCGGATTCTACGTAATCGAGGATATTATCTACACTGATCGGTGCTCTTGAATGGTTAAGCTGAAGTGTAATATTACCCATTGTTGTCGTCAATTCGACTATTTCATAGACGACAACAGGTTCCTGCATTGACTCTGCGCATCCCATAATTAAGCATATCAATATCGCAAATGCTGCCAAGATCCCCCGATTCCCACGACTCAAACGTCTTGTCATTATATCCTCACTGTCACAAGCAATCTAACATAATGTATACAGAACTATGATATTGGATATCACTGCAAGCTCCGCAGTGTATCCAATATCACTGCGAACATTTTACCGCCCGAATTTATTCAAAATCAATGCCGTATTAAACCCCGCCTGAAAACCCCTGTCATGATAGACTGCAAGCGCTCGCTATGTTATCTGATATGCATGGCGAATATTTCATGAGTCGCGCCCGACTGACTGTATATCCCTCAGCCGCCATATAGCCGCCTGACCACACATGAATTCAAGTTGTGTGCTGACACCTGGAGCCCCGTGGAATCAGGAAAGATGATACCAGCGACTTCGGAAAATGTCAACCATATCCCTGTCAATACATCCGGCGATGCGCGCGGTGCTCCGGACACATCCAATTACGCGCACGCCCCCGGACATCCCCGGCATCCCGCGGTTCAGGACGATCCCGATTCTGCGCGGCGCTCCAAGTCGTCACCCCGAATCGTCACTTCTATTGATTTGCATCCGGATTTGTGATAAGTAGATGAATACCTTCCGTCAACGCATGGGGGAAAAGATGTCAGTTCGACCGGGCTTTATCGCCTTGCGCGCGGCGTTTCTCGTTTTTTCCGCCGCGCTGCTCCTGCCCGCAGGGGCCGCTCGATCCGCAGGCGCCGTCTTCCAGGAGAAAACGCCGGAGGATCCGATCGCCCCGGGATCCGCGGAAACCGATTCGCTCGTCCTCGGGAAACTGGAATGGTTCCAGGATATGAAATTCGGGCTGCTCCTGCATTGGGGGCCGTACAGCCAGTGGGAGATCGTCGAAAGCTGGAGCATCTGTCCCGAGGACGAAAACTGGTGCCAGCGGCGCGGTCCCTTTGCCGGCGATTACGGCGAATACAACCGGGCGTATGAAGGCCTGAAAAACTCGTTCAACCCCGTGAAATTCGATCCGGGCTCGTGGGCCGTGGCGGCCCGGGAGGCAGGGATGCGGTACGTCGTCTTCACGACGAAGCATCATGACGGCTTTTGCATGTTCGATACGC
This sequence comes from Candidatus Krumholzibacteriota bacterium, assembly GCA_041309605.1. GTDB lineage: Bacteria > Krumholzibacteriota > Krumholzibacteriia > Krumholzibacteriales > Krumholzibacteriaceae > JALOPX01. The sequence continues at coordinate 1,101 of JBFYZH010000114.1, read as the reverse complement.
GCGAGACGGACTACAGGATAACGGACCCGGGGTGTCCCTTTAGTTCCAATCCGAAGAGCAATATCACAAAGGAGATCTTCGACGCGTTCCGCCGGAAGGGTTTTGGCATCGGCGTCTATTTCTCGAAACCCGACTGGCACTCGCCCGACTACTGGTGGCCATATTTTCCTCCCCTCGATCGCAACGTCAACTATGACATTAAAAAATATCCGCAGAAGTGGGAGGCTTTCAAAAGGTTCACCTTCCACCAGATCGAAGAACTGATGAGCGGGTACGGCGGCGTCGACATCCTCTGGCTCGACGGCGGCTGGGTGCAGCCGATGACCCCCGGTTCCGCCAGGTGGGGCAGGAATCCATCCGATCAGGACATCGACATGCCCGGGATCGCGGCGATGGCCCGTTCCCTTCAGCCGGGACTGATCATCGTCGACCGGGCGGTCGAGGGCCGGTATCAGAACTACCGGACCCCCGAGCAGGAGATCCCCGAAAAACCGCCCGCCTACGTATGGGAGACCTGCATGACGATGGCCACCTCGTGGAGCTACTCGTCGAAGGACACGTACAAATCCGCGCCGGAACTGATTCATATACTCGCAAGGATCGTGGCGAGGGGCGGGAATCTTCTCCTCAACATCGGGCCGGGGCCGGACGGCGAGCTGCCGCCGGAGTCGTTGCTGCGCCTGAAGGAACTCGGCGAATGGATGCGCGTGAACCAAAGCGCGATCTATTCCACACGCGCTGTGGCTCCCTACGCGGAAAACGGGATATGCTTCACGCGAACGAAGGACGGAGCTGTCAACGCGATCTATCTGGCAGGCATTAACGAGAAACAACCGCCCGAAGAGATAAGGATACGCTCCTTCGTTCCGAAAGAGGGAAGCGCCGTCACGATGCTCGGCGCGTCGATGCCGATGGCCTGGGAAAAGAGCGGCGCGGGATTTACGATTCGCGTGCCCGATGCGGCAAGGACCGACCTGCCGTGCGGCCACGCCTGGGTGTTCAGATTCTTCCCGGAGTGACACGGATCATGCTCGTGAAATCTCTGCCAGCGCGAGTGCTCGCCGCCGCCATTCTCTCCGCGGCAGGCTGCATGCCCCCTTC
>JBFYZH010000113.1:0-61932 GCA_041309605.1 Candidatus Krumholzibacteriota bacterium | reverse complement strand
GTCAGATTTACCTTTTTCATTTCATCTCCTCTTGTGTCGGGTTTTATTATAATTTCGTTAAATTACCTTGTTTTACCCTGGTTGTTCGCAATACGCGTGCCAGAGGATCTGGTTTCTCAACTCCTTATATATCAATCCGTTTCGGGCTTGGACGATTGTGGAAATTTCCCCACGCCGAATAGTGTAAAATATGCCGACACCGGATGAGTTACTCCGGGATAAGAAATCGCGGACGGTAGCGGGATGTTCGGGGCACTGTGTTTGGGAAAAAAGGAAAGGCAGGTGGCACAGTCCCTGCCTTTCATATGCAGCGCACATTTCAGACGCCAGGGAGGCGGCGGCTTATCGATGTCTTCTGGTGCGCGAGGAACCAAGATAGTTTATCGAGGATGCGGAGCTTCTCCTGCCCGAGGTGCTGATTCTCGTACCCATCGCAGGGTGATGTCTTTCGGCGCCGCGAAGCCCCGTGCTTAAATTACGGTCGAAATTCATCGCGTTGAACGGAGGACGTCTTTTCCCTGAAAGCTGCGCCCTGGCCGGATGTTCGAGCATGCCCGTTCCGCGGGTGGCGCCGCTGCGTTCTCTTGTGACGCCAGGCAGAAATTCGGCGGTAATCCCCTTGTGAATGAATCCGCCCGTGGAGATATTGCTTTTCCAGTCGCAGCCTCCGTTTTTGCCGGTCATGTGGATTGTATTGCTTCGCCCGAAGGTTCCTTTAGAGCCCGTGAAAATGGAACTCCGGATACCGGCTTCGCCGACGGGTGTCGTTCCCGCCATGCGATGCCAGTCACGGTCGAGAGCGGAGGACTGGCCGACGGCCCATTCGGAAAACGCGGTCTCCCCGGCTTTTCCCAACCCGCCCGCAATCGCGGGCGCGGAAAGAAGGACCGCCAGAAGAATAAACGATGTTGCAATTGAGTAACGCATGACTGTTTCCTTGTGCTGATTATATGTTCGATTGAAACTGCTGATTTAGAAAATACCAGTCACGTTACGCAGGGAGTAGAAGAGGAGAGATTCTTCAATTCCACATGAATGATACTAGCACATATTCCGAATTCCTGTCAAGCCCGGATCCTGCAGAAGCAGGATCCTGTAGGGTCGGGCGCCGGATATCAGGAGATTTTCGGTGCGATCTCGCTATAAACAGGAACCCCGGGGGTGTTTATCCGGTGCGTATCTTAACGCCAGGAACACCCATTGCATGCTAGCACTTGTCGATATACCTGTCGACTTCCCAGTCGGTCACGGCGACCTTGTATTCGCGGGCTTCCTTCTCCTTGGCATCGGCGTATTTTCCGAACAGCTCGTCGCCGAGAAGCTCCCTCATAAGGGCGCTGTCCCTGAAAAGCCTGACCGCCTCTTCAAGAGACTGCGGAAGGATATCTATACCCATCGCGTCGAGCTCGCAGCCGGTTTTTTCGTATACGCTGTCTTCCATCTCCGGGGGGAGCTCCATCCCCTGTTTGATCCCTTCGAGACCGGCCTTGAGGATCGCCGCGAAAAGAAGGTACGGTGACGCGCTGGCGTCGGGGCACCGAAGCTCGGCTCTGACAGAAGATTCCCTGCCCTTGGTGAAGTGGGGGATCCTGATCAGCGACGAGCGGTTCTTGCTTCCCCAGCATATGTAAACCGGCGCCTCATACCCGGAAACGAGCCTCTTGTAGGAGTTCACCGTGGGATTTGTGAGGGCAGACATTTCCTTTATATACGCGAGGATCCCCGCTATGAAATTCTTGGCGAGAGGGGAGAGCCTGTTGGTGTCGGATGGGTCGTAGAAGACCGGCGAACCGTCGACTCCGAAAAGACTGCAGTGGATGTGCATGCCGCTGCCCGGCTTGGCGAAAAGCGGCTTCGGCATGAAGGAGGCTATCAGGCCGTGCCTGTGCGCTATCGACCTGATGATCTTTTTAAGGATGATGACGTTGTCCGCCGTCGTGACCGCGTCGCCGTAGCGGAATCCGACCTCGTGCTGCCCCACCCCCACTTCGTGGTGTGCCCGTTCGGAATCGATGCCGAATGTTTTCAGCGCGATCATGATTTCCTTGCGGATATCGCTCCCGATATCCTTGGCCGAGCTGTCGAAGTACGATCCCGTGTCGAATTCCGGAGTCGAGAATCTGCCGTCTTCCGACTTGCGGAAAAGATAAAATTCCACCTCGGGTCCGACGTTGAAATTGTAGCCGATGCTTTTCGCTTCGGCCACGATCCTTTTCAGAACGGCCCTCGGGTCCCCTTCGAAGAGATTTCCCTCGGGAGTATAGATGTCGCAGATGAACCTTGCGGTCTTCCTCTTTTCGCCCTCCACGGGAAGAACGGCGTAACTTCCCGGTTCGGGCATAAGGTACATATCGCTTTCCTTCGTCCTTGCGAAACCTCTTATGGAAGAGCCGTCGAACCAGACTCCCTTTTCCAGGGCCGTTCTCAGCGTCTCGACCGGGATCTCGATCGATTTGAGGACACCGAAGATATCGGTGAACTCGAGTTCCACGAAAACGACCCCGTCGGATTTCGATCTTTCCAGGACTTCGTTGACCATCGCGGCCTCCATGATTTGAAGTTCGTCGTATTATCAGGCGTAAAAATCGATTTAATCGCATTCCGCGGCAGCGGAAGTCTTAAGGGCAGACTTTACATATTAAAGTTGTCCATGTCCATATTAATTTATAACTCTTGTGGTTATAAGGGATTGGGGGGAATTTTAATAAAAAATAAAAAAATCGATTCTTCCCCTTGACAGCGGTGTGTATACATTATATACTGTGTATATACAATATACTCACTGAAGGGAGTCAGAGGTGTTTATCGTACTTTCACAGACCAATCCGGACCCGATGTACAAGCAGGTCGTCGATCAGGTCAAGGATGCCATCGCAAGGGGAGATCTGAAACCCGGATCGAAACTTCCATCGATCAGGGAACTCTCCAAAGATCTCGACACAAGCCCGATAACAATAAAAAGGTCGTACAGCGATCTGGAGAAGGATGGGTATATCATGACCAGGTCCGGGCTCGGTTCGTTCGTGGCCGAGCTGGACATGGATGGACTGAGAAATGAAAAGACCGCGGAGATACGCGCGCAACTGGCGGCTATTATTGCGGCGGCCGCGGGGTTCGGGATAAATGCCGAAGAAATAAGAAATATGATCGAGGTCTCAAAGGAGGAGCACGGTGGATAACGTTCTGGAAGCGAAAGGATTGAAAAAGGAATACGACAGGTTCAGCCTGCGGGACGTCTCCTTCGCGATACCGCGCGGATATATCATGGGGCTGATCGGTCCGAACGGTTCGGGAAAAACCACGACGATACGCATGTTGATGAACATGATAAGACCCGACGCCGGCGTGATCAGGATCTTCGGGATGGATCCGGCCGTCGATGAAAAGGCGATCAAGAACAGGATAGGATATGTGGGTGAGGAGCAGTTCTATTACGAGAACAAAAGCGTGGAATGGACCGGAAAATTCGTTTCCCATTACTTCGAAAAATGGGACAGCGCAGTCTTCGCGGGGTTCTGCGATACTTTCGGGATAGATCAGAGCAGGAAGATAAAGAGCCTGTCGAAGGGTACGAAGGTCAAGCTGTCGATCGCAATCGCGCTGTCGCACGCCCCCGAACTTCTGATCCTTGACGAGCCGACATCGGGCCTGGATCCGGTGATCAGGAGAGAAGTACTCGACAGGTTGATGGAATTCAGGGGGAACGAGGAAAGATCGATACTGATTTCCTCGCATATCACAGACGATATCATGCGCATCGCCGACAGCGTGGCGTTCATCGTCGATGGAAGGATAGTCTTCGACAGGGAAAAGGATTTCATCGTCTCGAACTGGAAAAGGATACATTTCAGGCCCGGGGCCGCCGGCGAGCGAGTGCGGGGAAGTCTTGCCGACGTGAAGGAGCACGCCTTCGGAAGCTCGGGGATAACTTCCGAGTATTCGAAAATAAGGGATGAGCTCGCCCCGGGAGTGGCGGCGGGAGACATCAGGGTGGAAAACGTGACCCTCGACGACGTGTTGATAGCTTTCGTGAAAGGTGAATGAACATGCTTTACATAATTAAAAAAAATCTGCTGCGGTATCTTCTGGCTCCGGTCCCGGCTTTCACGTTTCTTGCGGTGTACGCATTCGGATCGGGCGTGAACAATCCCGCGAACTTTACCTGGTTGATGGGAATCGTAATCTTCATCGTCACCCTCGCTCCGGCCGTAGTCATCGAGATGGAAGAGGAAAGGAACAAAGGATACGCCTTCCTTGCGACCCTGCCGTTCCCGATCGGCGAGGTCGTAAGGATCAAGTTCCTGATGCTGCTCGTTTCCATCGTTGCGCTCGGACTGGCCGGGTTTGCGATCCTGGCGGGAATGGGTCTGCCCGCGCCCCTTCTTTCGGAAACGGTAAAAATCCTCCTTTTGAGCCTCACGCTTTGCATTGTCATCGAATCGCTCGTCCTGACCCTGACGTACCGGTATGGAGCGATACCGGCGGTTACTTCCCTTATGGTCGTCACCCTGCTTATGAATGTCGGGACCTTCATTTCTTTCAGGGATGGGCTGCCGGGTAAAGCCGCCATCGCCGGTGTCGGTGGGGCCGTAAAGGATCTCGGGTGGTTTTACCAGGCCCTGTTCGCCGCGGCTGGGCTCGCCGCATTTTTTCTGATGATGCGTCTTGCCGTCCGCATCAAGGGATCGAGGATGATATAAGCCGGGACGGCGCGGCAACGGAAAGGATGATCGATTTGTTCAGGCTGACGTTGAAAAACAGCGGTTTTTACGCGCTCTTCCTCGCGTTGTTCATTCCCGGCCTCTTCTGGTACTGGAACTCGACGAGAACGGCGATCGACGCGACAATGGTCACAGTACAGATCTCCATGATGATCACCGGCGCATTTCTTGCGATCTTGAACTGTGAGCTGGCGGAGGAGAAGAACAAGGGATACAGGTTTCTGGAGACCCTGCCCCTGACGGCGCGGGAAATAGTGATGTCGAAATTCCTGCCCCTTCCGCTCTACCTGGTCATTTTTTCCGTTTTTTCCTGGTGGTTCTTTTCACGCGTCGGCTCGGACGCCGGATCCGCCGATCTCGCGCACAGGATCCTGGCGGTGAGCGCTTCCGCCTGTCTTCCCGCGGGCGCGGCCGTATACCTTGGATTCTTCAGATTTGGATTCGACCGGTTCTACAAGGTCCTCGTCCTGTTGCTTGTCTTATCGTACCTCTCTCCGATAGTCGTCGACGAACTCCTGATCCCCGCAGGCGCCTCATTTCCATCGTCGGTTCCCGATGCGCTTTCAGGCAGGGGTGTCCTGGTCGCGGTTTTCTTCAGCCTGGCGGCCTGGTGCGCCATGATGCCGGCGGCTATCGCCTTGAAGAAAGGAAAAGATGAACGCACTGATTAATAGAACGATACCGGCCGCCCTTATCGTCCTTGCGTCCTGCGTGTCGTCGGCACGGCCGGGCCGGGACCTGTTTTTCGACAAGGAATCGGGTCTGCTGGTCAGGACGGAAGGCGTCATGGAGTCGGCGATGGGGGCGGTTCCGTACGTTTCCTCGTTGAGCGATTATCGCCGGACGGGCGACGTTCTTCTCGCCTGGCGGATCGAGGTCGAGATAATGGGCCAGCAAAGGGTCATCACGACGACCGGCGTCGAACAGAACGTGGAAATGCCGGAAGGGATCTTCGATATTCCGGACGATATCGAGGCGTTGCTGAAAAAGGATCAGTCGCGCTGACGATCATCTTATGAGCACGGCCTTGCGGGCGATCCTCGCGTCGGCGGTGTCGAGAAGATAGAAATAAAGGCCGCTGGAGAGACCCTCCGGCCGCCACTCGACGGTGTGGTCCCCGGCTTCCATCTCTTCGTCGGCAAGCCTGGCGACCTCTCTGCCGGCGACGTCGTAAACGCTCAGCGTTACGTGTCCGCTGCGCGCGGTGAAGAAGACGATCGTCGTGGACGGATTGAAGGGGTTGGGAAAATTCTGCATGAGGGCGGTGCGCGCCCCGGGGATGTCGACAGGAGTGTCACAGCCCACGGAGATCGTATCCCTGTAGACCAGGCGGTTGTGCGCCGTGACGGTGAGGACCAGCGATCCCGTTTCCTCCGTCACCTCCTCGTACATCCGCATGAAGGCGATTCCGTCCGGCCGGGCCAGGGCTCTTCCGTAGCATGCGCCGTTCCCGTAGAGCGAGGCGAGCGCGCCGGGGAGGTTCGTCACGGCCGCGAATGCGGTATCCCCGGTGGCTATACAGGGCGGGTGCGAAACGGACAACGCCAGCGGCGCATCGGTCCAGCCGTCGAGGGCCGGATCGCCCAGCAGGTTCAGGCAATAGAAACACCACCTGTGCGCTCCCGGCTCGTATTCGTCGGGAAGATCCAGGAACGGCACGGTCTCGTCCTTCGCCCTGAGCAGCGCCGTGCCGAGATCGGTGTACCCTTCGGCGAAAAGGGCGTCGAAGAACTCCCGCTGGAAATGGTTGGACGGGCCGTTGGTGGTCCCCTCTGTAAACCAGCCGTAGCGGGAGTGGCAGAGGATCGCGCATGCGAAGGTTTCGATGTTGACTATCCGTTCGCTTATGCAGTCGTTGTAGTCGAACGCTCCGGCGTAACAGCCGTAAGTATAAACGACGGGGAAATTCGCGGCGATGCCGTCATTGGTGAAGTTGGACGTGTTTACATCGCCCAGGGAAAGCCTGAGGGCGTAGGATGGATTGGAATGTCCCGCGTGGGATATCCAGGCGGTGCCGGCGTTCACCTCGTCGATTACGGCGGTCTTGCTCCAGCTGCCGAGGTCGCGGTCGTAGTACTTCGCGATGTCGAATGAAGAGTCGAGCCCGGTCGTGGTGAATCCGTGCGCGGTGCAGGTGCCTATCAACTGGTCCAACTCGTCGCCGCCCCACGTGAGGGGGTCGCTGTAAAGTTTTTCCCCGAGCATCAGGGCTTTTCTCAGGTCGCCCGCAACCGGAGATTCCTGGTACATCATCGTTTTTTCGACGAAGATCGTCGCCTCGGCCGTGGAACCGACCGAAGCCCTGCCGACTGAAATCTCCTGGAAAAGATCGTCTTCGCCGGGTTCGCCCCAGAGCGCGTCGCCGTCGGCGTTCCAGTTTCCGTCGAGCGAAGCGAAATAGATATCGGAAGGGATGTTCTGATCCGAGTAGACGGTGCTCGACTGGACCGTGCAGTACAGGCCCCTGAAAGGCACGGTCGCCGCAGTCCCGGGCTCCCCGTCCCCGGCGAGAAGAAGATGCGTTATTCCGTGATCGGCGTATTCCGCGATTACGGCGTTGCGGATTCGTTCGGCCGAATCGCTTCCAGGCCATGCGATGTCGATCTGTTCCACGGTCATGATCGCGGTTCTTATCCCGCGACGGTCGTAGAATTCCTTGAGGGGCAGGAACGAATCTTCCAGGGATTCCCTCGTCACCACAAGGTACTCATAATCGTCCTCCGAAGAGGCCGAAGCGGCGGGCACGCCGTGGAAGGCGGGAAGATCGGCGTCGTTGTCAATAATATCGAGGAGCCGCCCAGCGGTTTCGGCGTCGGCCCTGATGAGGCGGCCGCCGCCGTCGTAATCGTCCCGGATCGTGAGAATGGTGACCTCTATTTCAGACCAGTATCCGGCCTCCCCGGTGGACGGCCGGTAGGAGACCGGCGTGAAACTTCCGGAGGCGATCGCGTGTCCGCGCAAGTAGTGCGTGCTGAACGAAGAGGCTTCCGGCTCCACCCACCGGTCGACGGCGTACGCGGAGGCTTTGTAAAGAAATCCTCGTGAATCGCCCTGCCGAAGGCCCGGGACCGGATCCTGCCGGGGGTGCAGGCGGATTCCTTCGCCTATCGCCCTCCACCCGGATCTTTTGATCCTGACCCCGCATGAACGCTCCCCCTCGGGAAGAAGGATGCACGCGCCGCGGAACGGATAACTCGGTTCGCCGGCTTTTCCGGCCTGCATCGCGGACGGGAAGACGATCAACGAGAATCCGTCGTTCGTTTTTTTGACCAGGGGCCGGTCGAAACCATACGATACCGCGACCTCGCCGGCCGGCGCCGGGCGCGGCGCGACGAGGAGGATCAGGAATAGGATCGAGGCGGCGACTGAACGTTTCATGGGACGATTATAACAGAATCATGACCCCGGGCGGTAGAAAAGAGTGCGATTTTTCCGGGGGTCTTTTCCTCCGGGCCGGCGGGCACCGGGCTGCGGCGGCCGGAGGGCGGGAAATATCTGGATGCGGAGCCCGTCAATAAGTTATAGTCAGCCGGGATAAGAGGGGTAGGACGGGACCGGCGAAATGTCGGACTGAATTTACGCGCAAAGGGCAGGAGTGTCATGACGGAAAAACCGATGACGGGAAGGAGCGGCCATCGAGGCTGGGTCCTAAACAGTTTGCTTTTCGCGGCTCTGGCTGCCGCGGCCCTCCCGGCGCCCCTATCTGCGGCCGGGTCGCAGGGGGAACCGGCTTTCAAATGGGGATTCGTCGAAAGGGTGAGGCAGGAATACCTCGGCAACGTGTACGATTTCGACGAAGGCGGCGACGACACCTGGAATTATCTGAGGTTCCGTTCGCAACTGCTGGCGAGCTGGGTTCCGGCGGGCGGGTGGAGGATCGGGGCGGTGCTCAACAACGAACACAGGCACTGGTTCAAATCTACGAGAGGGTACGAGGACCGGGATTTCGAGATCGACGAATTCATCGTCGAAAATCTATATGTATCGGCCGACAGGGTCGGCGGTTCGCCTTTCGGATTCGTGGCCGGGCGGCAGAACATCATGTACGGCGAGGGGTTCCTTTTCATGGACGGGGGACCGCTCGACGGGTCTAGGACGGGGTATTTCAACGCCCTGAGGATCAAGGCGGCCTTTTCGAAACGGTCCGTGGAGATGCATATTCTGAAGGATCCTTCATGGGACCGGTACCTTCCGGTGATCAACTGCCTGTCGAAGAAGCTCATCGAATACGATGAAACGGGCGCCGGGCTGTACTACATCGACGATTCGGTCGAGGGACACAGGATAGAGGCCTATTATTTCTTCAAGAACGAGAGGGGCGACAGGGGCGTTCTGCCTGAAAGCGACATACACACCGTGGGCGCGAGGATGAGCGGGAGATACGCGGGCAGCCTTGATTACGCGGCCGAACTGGCTGTGCAACTGGGGGACAGGGGCGGGGCGGACAGGAGGGGATTCGGAGGGTACATGCATGGCACGTATTCGTTCCCCGTTTCCCTCAAGCCGGTGGTCAGGGCCGGTCTCATCTACCTCTCCGGAGACGATCGCGCGACCGAGGATTACGAGGGGTGGGATCCCCTCTACAGCCGGTGGCCGAAATGGAGCGAGCTGTACATCTATGCGCTCGCGGCTCATGAGAACGGCGTCGCCTGGTGGGACAACCTCATGGCTCCCAACGTCGGGTTTTCGATAAAACCGGCCGGCGGGTTCACGCTGGAGACATCCATCTATTTCATGACGGCTTTGGTGGACGAACCCGAGTTTTTATCGTCCGAAACGGTCTTCGGAGAAGGCTACTACAGGGGAACCCTCTCGGTCGTCAAGCTGACATGGTCGGCGAAGAAATATTTTTCGGGGCACCTTCTGTGGGAGCGTTTCATCCCGGGCGATTATTATTTCGAGGGAAGCGACGCGGCCGATTTTCTGAGGTGCGAACTGAATTTCCGCTGCGAACGATAGAAAGGCAGGTTGGAGATGGGTCCGTTCAATATGCCGTGGCTCACGTTCTCGGCCTTTATCGTAATCGACCTGAGCGTCGTTATTGCGATACTGTGGGCTGTCTGCGACATCAGGAAGAATCGGGAAGGAAAACAGAAACCATAAGGAGGAGGGCCGGTGAGCCTTTTCAACGCGTGCCTGGTGGTACTTTGTCTTTATATCGCAGCGCTGGTCGGCATAGGGATCTGGAGCGTGCGAAAGGCCCGTACCGCCGATGATTTCGTCATCGGCGGCCGCAAGCTCGGCCCGTGGGTCACCGCTCTTTCCTTCATAGCGGTCTACTTCAGTTCCGTGCTGATCATCGGGGGCGGAGGATTCGGTTACAAGTTCGGAATGAGCACGGTCTGGATAGGGGCGATAAACGTTCTGGTGGGATGCACGCTGTGCTGGATCGTGCTTGGGAAAAGGATTCGTGTCATCACGGAAAGGATGGGTGTAAACACGATCTCCGGATACTTCGTCGGAAGATACGGCTCTCCAGAAGCGGGCATATTTTCGGCCCTGGTCATCTTCCTATTCCTGATCATATACAATGTAAGCGTGGTGAAAGGGATGGCCCATTCCTTCGAGGTGCTGATGGGGCTGCCCTACTGGGGCGGGGTTCTTATCTCGGGGCTCGTCATCATATTCTATGTGGTTCTCGGCGGGTACCAGGCGGTCGTGTGGACCAGCCTCATGCAGGCCTGGGTGATGATATTCAGCCTTCTTCTTCTCACCTTCAGCACGCTGAACGCCGTCGGCGGCCTGGGCGAGGGGGTGCGCAGGCTCGCCGAGGCGGGGCCCGGTTACGTGAACACTCCCGGAACCTGGGGATGGGCGGGGCTTGTCAGTTACTGCCTGGTGGTCAGTTTCGGGGTGTGGGGGATGCCCCAGCTTCTCATACGGTTCTATTCGATAAAGGACGCGAAGACATTCAGGCTCGGAACCGTCATTGTCACCGCGGGGGCGGCCATCGCCGTGCTGCCTTACCTCAACGGCGCGCTGTCGCGCGTGCTTCTTCCGAGCCTCGAGAATCCGGATCTCGCGATACCGTCCCTCTCGCGGATGGTGCTTTCACCGTGGGGATCGGCGATACTGCTCGCGGGGGTGGTGGCGGCGGGGATGTCGACCTTCGCGGGCGTCCTGATAATAATCTCAAGTTCGCTCGTGAAGGATGTCTACATCAACGGCCTTAAAAAGGAGCTGACTGGACCGCAGGAAGTCATGGCCAACCGCGTCATAACGGCGGCGATCGGTCTTATAGGTCTTGTCCTCGCGCTCAGGCCGCCGGCGCTGATTCTGGTGCTTACCGCATTCTCCTGGGCCGTAATAGCTTCGACGAATCTATGGCCCCTTCTCTTCGGGCTCTACTGGAAGGGCGCGAGCCGCGCCGGCGCCTTTGCCTCGATGCTCGCCGGCTTCGTTACGGCGATCGCCTGGACCTGGAGGGGCAATCCTTTCGGTGTCCACGGATTTCTGGCCGGTTCGGTAGCTGGGCTTGCGGTGCTTGTAGCCGTCAGCCTGGTAAAACGTTCGGCGGCCGCTTCCGCGCACCTCGAAAAGATCTGAAGGCGAAACGATCACAGAAAAGGCCCCTCCTCGAGGGAGGGGCCTTTCACCGCGGGCATCCGATGCTGCTCGTCCCGGAGCCCTTCGCAGCGTCAACGATCCTGCTGCCTAGCTTCTATCCGGATCCTTCGGAATCCCCGGCATCTTCGGCGGATCCTTTTTTATCTGTTCCATCAGATAATCTATCGCTTTTTCGAGCTGCGGATCGCGGCCTTCGACCACAAGGTCGGGCCTGTTGTCCACCTCGATATCCGGTGCGACGCCCACATTCTCGACGTCATATTCACCCTCGAGGTTGATGAATCCGATCGAAGGCATCGAGATGAATCCGCCGTCCATAAGGGGTATCCCACGGTCGTAACCGACGAGTCCGCCCCACGTTTTAACGCCGATAAGGGGGCCGAGACCCGCCTGTTTGAAGTAGTAGGGGAATGCGTCCCCGCCCGATCCGGCGTATCCGTTGATAAGGCACGCCAGATGGCCGGTCACGGCTGTCGCGGGGATCTTCAGGGGCTTGTAATCGCGCCGTTTGAACGTGCTCGTCAGCTTCGTGCCGAGTTTTTCTATGAAGAAATTCGGTATCCAGCCGCCGCTGTTATAGCGCGCGTCCACGATGATCCCGTCCATGTTCGATTGCGGGTAGAAGTATTTGCCGAACTCCAGCAGGCCCCACACGTTGGTGTCGGGGACGTGGAGGTAGCCGATCCGGCCGCCGCTCGCCTCGAAGACCTTTTTGCGGTTCGTCTCGACCCAGTCGGCGTAACGGAGGTTGGTGTCGTCGCCGATCGCCTCCACCGTGTAATCCCTGGCGTCCTTGCCGGAGGGGTCGGCGCCCACCCTGATCACGACCTGGTGTCCCGCCTTGTTTTCGAGCAGCTCTTCGGGATTGGTCGGGTAGACGAGTTCCCGGCCGTTTATGGCCAGCAGGTATTCCCCTTCCTTGACCGCTATGCCGGGCTGCGCCAGCGGAGCGGTGAACTGGCCGTCCCAGTTCCTTCCCGTGTAGATCTTGCTCATCAGGTAGCGGCCCGATTTCTGGTCCACCTGGAAATCGCATCCGAGGTACCCGCCTCCGACGAACGGGGAGCGGGGAGCGGGAGCCGCCCCGCCGCCGATATATGCGTGACTGCAACTAAGCTCGGCCTGCATCTCGCCGATTATGTAATTGAGGTCGGCGCGGCTGGTAAGATAGGGAAGGAGCACTTCGTAACGTTTCTTTATCCCGTCCCAGTCCAGGCCGTGCATGTTGTCGACATAGAAGAAATCGCGTTCGAGCCTCCACGCCTCGTGGAACATCTGGCTCCATTCGGCCACCGGATCGACCTTCATCTCGAGGTTCGTGCCGATGCTGCCGTCGCCGACATTCTTGCCGGGGGCTATTTCGATGATCCCGAAGACGCCGGCCGGCGCGCCGTACATCAGCTTGTCACCGCCCGGGGCGAGGGCGTAGCCGTTGATTCCGCCGATGACCGTCTTTTCCTCGCGCTTTTCGAACTCGAAATATTTCAGGGTGCCGGGCACAGGGCCGTCGCCGTCGGATACAATCACCGTCGCCTCGAGGGGAAGTTCGATGTACAGCACCTTCCCGGATAACGCGCTGACGCCGCCGAAATTTCCGGAACCGACCGGAAGAGCGACGATCCTTGCCTCCAACCCCTCGATGTCTATCTTCAGGGGTTCATCCTTTTTCTCGTCGTCCTTCTTGTCGGCGTCCTCTTTTTTCGCATCCTTATCGTCCTTTTTCCCTTCGTCGTCCTTTTTCTCCTCTTCCTTCGCTTCTACCTCGTCGCTCTGCGGGGCGAGGGGGGAAGGGGTGTCGGCCTTCAGCGTGACCGCGCAGATGTTTGTGGGGGAGACGAATTCCCACCCCTGCTCGAAATTCCGGAACCTGATGTTGATCGTACGATCGCTGAGGAAGTACAGGTATTTCCCGTCCGGATCGAAGGATGGGTTGTAATCGTTGTAGAGGTCGCTGGTCACCTGCCACGTTTTATCCTCGGGAAGGCTGTACAGGTGGATCGACGTGAAGCCGTTGTCGGCGTTTTTCGAATATGCGATCCAGTTGCTGTCCGAAGACCAGGAGAAATCGTTCAAATCACGGTACTCGTCGCGGTCCACCTTTTTGATGCTCTTCGATTCCACCATGACGACGTAGAGGGTCCCGGTCTGGTCGTAAACGGCTATTTTCTTGCTGTCGGGGGAAAACCGAAGCGCGAACGGAAATTCGCCGAGCCCGTCGGTTATCTTCTGCGGCTCTTCCCTGCCGTCGGTCTTTATCAGGTATATCTCGTACTCGCCCGTCTTGTCGGAGAGGTACGCGACCTGCTTTCCATCCGGTGAAAACGCGGGGCTGCGTTCGCGTATACCCGGGGTCCTGGTAAGGTTGCGTACCTCTCCCTTCTCCGCCGGGACGGTGAAGATATCGCCCCGGGCCTCGAATGCCGCGCGTTTGCCGGCGGGCGAGAGGTCGTACGACTGTATAAGTTCGCCGGCATTCATGTATGCCGTGCGCCTGAGGTTCTGCTCCGAGGGGGCCATTACATCTATCTTTTTCGTTTTCTGCGTCTTGAGATCGAGAACGTAAAGGCATCCGGCGTTCTCGTAGACGATGGCGTCGCCTCCGAGGCTCGGCCATTTCACGTCGTATTCCCCGTGGTCGGTCACCTTGCGAATCTGCCTGGTGCCGATGTCGTAGCAGTAGATGTTCATCGTTTTGTCGCGGTCGCAGATGAAGTAGATCGAGTCGCCGTACCACATCGGGAAGGCTTCGGTGCCCTCGTAGTCGGAGATTTTTTCGGCCTTGTTTTTCTCGAAGTCGTATATCCAGACGTTCTGATGCCATCCGCCCTTATAACGTTTCCATGTGCGGAATTCCGCGGAAACCCTGTTGTAAGCTATCTTCCCGCCGTCGGGGGAATAGGAGGTCAATTCCCCTTCGAACAGGGGAAGCGCTTCGGGGTATCCGCCCCCGGCGTCTATCGTGTAGAGCCTGCTGTACCTGGGGCCGGGATTGGTCTTGGCTTCCTTGTTGCTCCTGAAAAGCACCTTTTTACCTGATGGATGCCAATCGAGGACCATGTCGCCTTCGGGATGGAAGGTGAGTCTGGTGGGAATGCCGCCTTCCGTGGGTATGGTGTAGACGTCGAAATTTCCGTCATACCCCGCGGAGAATGCGATGGTCTTTCCGTCGGGGGAGAACTTGGCGAAACCCTCGCCGCCGATATGTGACGTCAGGCGCGTCGCCGTCCCTCCGGAGGCGGGGACCAGCCACAGGTCTCCTCCGTAGGAGAAAACGATCCTGTCTCCGTGTATGTCGGGGTAGCGCATGAGTCTGCTCTCATCCGCAGCGTTCAGCGTGCCCGAGGCCATGACGACCGCAAGCACGATGGCGAGGAGTACTCGGTTGCCCATATTTCAGGCTCCTTTCAGGGGTTGAAGAAAAACGGGACCGGGTATAAACGTGGAAATTCCGTATATTCCCGTATCAGGTAATACTACGGGCGGGTTGTATTAGTTTCAAATTATTCGGAGTTTATTCGTTTTTATCCCGGGACGCGACATCCCGCTCCTGCAGTGAAAAAGAAGCGAGGAGAGTGAACGGGGCCCAGGCGGCGATATCCGCCGTGAGATCGCCCTTTATCCTGGCCTCCGAGATGGCTTTCATCCTCGCCGACCGGACGGCGCCGATGATGTCTCCCGTGCCGTACAGCTCGTCGAGAAACCCGCATACGAAACTGCGGGCCGCCTTATCCTCGATCTGCCAGAGAGCGGAGACGACCGCTCCCGCGCCGGCCCGGGCGAAGGCTTCGGCGAGACCCGGGCCGCTGTTCCGGGATCCTGTCCTTCCACAGGTCGATTCGCAGGTCGAAAGCACCACCAGTTTCGAACCGGAAAGATCCATATTCCCTATTTCATTTGCGGTGAGGATCGTGCGTGAAAGGTCCATTTCGCTTCGAACCGCCGGGGAGGAGGAAAGAAGGAGAGCCGTTTCGCCGGAAAAGACGGGGTAGTCGACAGTGTGGGTGGATATCAGCACGAGATCCGATTTCGGGGCCAGGGAGAAAAACTCCTCCTTCGTCGCGGCGGGTCCGCTGAGCACCGTCTCTCCGCCCGACAGGCTTGCCGCCGCGCCGATCTCGATCGCGCTTCCGGGAAGATCGACGACCTGCGGAAACATTCTTCTGGCGAGAGAGGAGTACTCCAGAGCCCCGACGAGAAGTGGGTGAGCGAAAAATCCCTGATCGCCGCCCGGTTCTTCCGCCGTGCAGTCTTGATGGAGGCAGCAGAGGCTGCCGGACGTTATGACATCGTATTTTTCGGCGAAAAAAGCCGGAGTGTCGCGCGGATCGATAAGGGCGTGAAAGGGCAGGTGATGAAGCGGGCCGTCCGGGATGATGCAGACGATCCTTTTACAAGCGAGGGATCCTGATACCGGGCGGACCAGGATATCGTACAGTTCCCCCGATACGGCGACAATCTCTTCCCGTGAAGGGAAAGCCCCGCTTTCGATCGCGGTCCGGTACGGTGGAGAGCAGAGAGAGTGGAAACGGGCCACCTTCTCATCGAGCGTGGAGTCCGGGATGTCGACGGACATGCTGACGCTGCCGTCGCCGTCCGTCGCGATGATATAGAGCCTGTCCGGAGTTCCGACGTACTGTACGACAACGGCTTCGGGGGGAATCCATGACAGGTCGGCGATGACGCCCCGGATCATCGCCCCTGCCGGAATTTCTTCTCCTGCGCCGCGCGCAGCCGGCGAACGTCGATGTATTTCCGCCCACCAGAGAAGTGAATCGACGCTGCGGAACGTCTCCGCCTGGAGGGTGAAAATATCGGAATAGATGCCGTGCAGCGTGGCCTCCATCGCTTTCCTGTCCGTCACCGAGTTCCTCGCCGAATATTCTTTTTCGAATACACCCACTGCCGCCCTGAGAAAATCGTATCCCTTTTCGGCGTCTCCCTTTTTTATCTCCAGTAGTCCCGACGTATGAAGCGCCGCGCTGTGAACCATCCAATCGCCGGCTTCGGAGGCAAGCCGGATCGCTTCGAGAGCGCAATCATCGGCCTTGTCGATGTCGCCCGTTTTGAGATAAAGGCGCGAAAGCGAGACAAGATTTCCGGCGATCTCTTTTTTTTCATCGAGGGTTCGGGATGTCTCAAGCGCCCTTAGATAATGCCGCCCGGCGTCCTTAAATCTTCCCGCGGCGGCATAGACGTTGCCGAGCTGATTGTCAAGGCCGGCCGACATGTGTTTGTCCAGACCGCGGTCGATCAGCGGGATGGTCCGTTGCATGGTCTTGACGGCGTTTTCGATTTCTCCTTTTTCCTGCAGGATTCTCGCCTTTAACGACAGGCATGTACCCAGTGAAACGGCGATGCTGTTTTCAAGGTAGACGTTGTGCATGCCGGAGTAGGCGCCCGGAATGTTTCGCCGAATCGTGTCGATCTCGTTGAGGGCTTTTTCCAGGTTATAGGCGGAGAGTTCGGGTTGTCCGAATTCGTAGTAAAGCCGGGCGAGCGAAATGTACTGCGAACTTCTGCAATCGATGCGGTTTGAATTCCCGCACCACTCGAGAGACTGCGAAAGGAGGGATTCGGCTTCGAAGAAACAGCCCTGTTCCCGCCTCATCGATCCGAGGAAAGAGTAGGCCCTCGCCGTATAATAGGAATCGTTCATGTCGCGCGCGACGCAAAGGGATCGCATGAGGTATTCCTCCGCTTTGTTCATGTCCCCCTTTCGTTTGAAATATTCCGACATTCTTCCCGCGTGCTGGGCGATGGCGGGTTTGTTGCCGCAGCGCGAGAAGATATCGCCCGCGCCGGCCAGGTACGAGTAGGCGGTCTGGTCATCCTTCAGCGCGAAGTAATAGCTCGCCAGAAGATCGTAGTGATGTCCGGTCTCGAATCCGTCGCCCGTTTTCTCCATCCACCTTATGTCGTTTTCGATGATCCCGACTATGTCGCCGGACAGGTCGCCGCCATAGACACGTCGCGAGCATTCCTGGAACCTGGCGTTTTCCTCCAGCCGCATGCGCAGATGTTCCCTCGACCATCCCATCTGTTTAAGGCAGGCGGTCAACCGGTAGGGAGTGTTGAATGCTTCCGAGATAATCCGGGCTATTCTTCCGGTCTCCTCCCTGAAGACCGCGTAATTCTCCGGAGCTTCGGTCAACATCCTGCGGAACAATAATTCCTTGAAAAAAATCAGGATTTTCGAACAGTCATCGTAATCCGACCGGCCGAATAACCCGAGGGCCTCCTCGTAGGGTACGATAAGAAAGGACGCCTCCCCGGGGTTCGGGCGATAGAGGGATGCCGGGTTGATCATGTATCGATAATCCGTGCCCGTGGTGGAAACGGCCGAAAACTGGAGCAGGCACGATGCGGCGAGAAAGAGGAGCGCCGCGGCTGTCAATCGACTTTTCATAGACCCCACGGATAACGTGTCCTGGTAACACAATGCTCCCCGGAAGGGGCGATGAGAAGATCCACGGTGAATTCGATGGCCTCATCGCCTTCGCCGACGTAAGGTTCGAGAAATTTTATCGTCCAGGTCCCCGGCTCCAGGTTCCTCACGATGAAATGCAGATCGAACAGGCAGAGGCAGTCGCACAGGCCGCCCTCCGGGTCTTCGCCCTCGGAAACGGTTATCGTGCCGTCATCGATCGATATCGAGGCGTATACCATATCCTGGCAGCAGTTGAAACCTGCATTCACGTGGTCGAAGAAGAGAAGGCCGTTTCCGTCGTACACGTAACTGATGCAGGAGCTTCCGGACGGATCGGTTTCCTTTTCGAGAAAAGAGGTTCGTGCCTTGCAACCGCTGTCACCCGAAAGTTCGCCGTAAGGATCGCCCCCTTCCTCCCCCATGGCCCAGGGATAGGCCGTTCTTTCCACGCATATCGTGTCGGAAAGACCCGGTTCCAGCAGGACCAGAGCCTCGAGAATCACGCCCGAGTCGTCGTACTTTTCATCGAAGGCGATCATGCAGGCTCCCGGTTCAACGCCGGTAAATTCAAACTCGATATCGTAGAGGCAAAGGCAGTGCGCCCACTGGGCGTCGTCTCCCTCCCTCTCGCCGATCGTGATGGAGTTTTCCGAGAATTCGATGTCGGCGGTTATCGTTCCGGGCGCGCAGTTAAGGGCCGCGTTTATATGAGTGATGCTGAGCGTGCTGTCCCCGTCGTAACTGTATGCGAAGCAGTCCCGCCCGCCGGCCCGGCCCGCGGCCGTGATGCCTGCAAATACCTTGCAGCTGGAGAAGGAGACGATCGACCATGAAGGGTCGCCCGATACGACGGGGATTACGGAACGGTCGTTATTCTGGCAGCCGGTCGCGGTTAAAACGGCGGTGATCAGAACGATCGAGAGAATCGATACCGCAATCGAAAACCCCGTCCCGCATCCATGTTTTGATTTCATCTTTATTCCCCCGTTTGTCGTGCCGTATACATGAATTATACGTCCGGGAATATGAAATGTCAACGGCCGCCGGAGTGGGGCCGGCGCGGGGCTCCGGCGCAAAAGCTCGGCATTCGACCTTGACGGCGGAATGGCCCGCACCTTAATTCCCCCGCTTCGGGGTGGTTAATCAGGCGGGACTGAGCGGAAAAAACAGGTCGATTTCATGACGAAATTCTGGGATCATGAACGGCGGGACGCGGGATCGTTCACGATGCGTCAGGCGGAAGGTGCCGGTGGAACCATGTGCATGCAGGCGAGAGAGCAGATGACACTCGAGGATATCATGGCCGAGATACCCGGCAGAAGACGTCTTGCCGTGAAGCGGTTCGAACGGCTGCGGCGTGTCGTGAAGATTCCGGATAATGCCATGGTGCTGGATATCGGCTCCGCTCAGGGAGGGTTTGTCGCCTCCTGTCAGATTCTCGGGCACAGGGGATTCGGAATCGAGCCCTGGGCGGATGCCAGGGCCAAATCGAACCTGCTCTCGGAGCGGCTGTCCGTGCCGATCAATGTCGCCGGCGGAGTCGCCGAGGCGATCCCGTTCAGGGACGGGACATTCGATCTGGTTCATGCCGAGTCCGTACTTGAACATGTCGTCGATATCGATGCGGCCGTCGCGGAAATCTTCCGCGTCCTCAAACCGGGGGGCGTCTTCTGGTTTCATTCCACCAGCGCCTTGTGCCCTTTCCAGAACGAAATCGCCGGCTTTCCGCTGTTCGGGTGGTACCCTTATCCCCTGAAGGTCAGGATCATGAACTGGGCCAGGATCAACAGGCCCGGACTTGTGGGGCACACCGAGTATCCCGCCATGCATTGGTTCACTCCGGGAAGCGCGAGGCGGCTTTTGAGAAAGCACGGTTTCACTAAGATCCACGACAGGTGGGATGTAAGCGGTGTGAATGACGGCCGGGGGCTGCGTAACCGGGCGCTCAGAATAATCGCCTCGTGCAGGTTGACAAAAACGGCGGCCGATATTATCAGGCACGGGTCCAGCTATACCGCCGTAAAATAACCGGGAATCAAAGTTACCCGGGGCTTCGCGCACCTTGATGCCGGCCTCGCGGGCGTTACGCCCCGGCGATAATCCGTTGAATATGACGCCCTGTTCGGTTAGATTGGATTTGTGTTTAACAAAAGCGGGGTGACGAGGATGAAAAACAGAAGGAAAACGGTTCTTGTGGTGTTGGCCTTGGTGGCGGCGGTCGTGGTGGCGGCCAGCGTGATCCTGAGGATGATGCTGACGCGCGACAGGCTCGTCGCTCTTATAGTTCCCAGGATAGAGAAGACCGTGGACGCAAAGATCGCCATAGGCGACATGGGGATACGTTTTCCGTTCGGATTCGGCGTCAACGTGAAGGATCTCTCTTTCGAAAAAACGCTGCCTGACTCGACCGGGATTCTCTTCAAGGCTCAGGACGCGCAGATCAAGGTCTCGCTTATCAGCCTTATAAAGAGAAGACCCGAAATCGGAAGGTTCGAGGTGAATAACTCCACGGTGACTTTTTCCCTGCCCGGAAAGGGGATGGAGGTGATCCTTTCCGGTCTCAGGGCCGGGATGAAAATGCAACCGGCCGGCGGTTTCAATCTCATTGAAGCGGACGCCGATATTGATTCGGCAAAGATCGGGAAGGAGCCGGGTGGCGGAGGATTGACCGTCGAAAGTATCGTCTTGACGGCTTCCCTCAAAAGCGGAATCGATTTCAATGATATCGAAATCATCGGTTCGAAGGTCCGAATCGGCGGGATCGTCGACATGGACATCAAGGGAAGGATGGAGGATCTTAAGGGGGCGAGGAATTTTGCTTTCTTTGCAGGCGTGCCCGAAACACAACTGCCGGGTTTCGTCGACTGGATGAAAAAACTCGATTTCGCCTCTCTACTATCCGCGTCCGCCGCTGAAGGGAAAAAGCAGGGTCCTCTGCCCGAGGTGACCGCCGGAAGGTTCGACGTGACTATCGATGCCGAAGGATCTTTTCTGAAGCCGGCGGAGGTCCTGATCAAGGGGGCGCTTCATCTCGACGGCGTCACCATCAAGCCGGCGAATATCGACATGCCGGTATCTATCGGGGGAAACGTCGGTTTCAACCGGAAAGGCGCGCAAAGCGATAATCTCGACATCGCTTTCGGGCGCTCGACGGCGAAGGCCGGGTTCGATCTGAAGCTGGACGATAAAAATCGTCCCGAAAGGGTCGACGTTACGTGCGATATGAAGGTCGACATCGGCGATGTCGCAAGCCGGATCGGCCCGAAGGAGATCGCCGCGGCGGGAATTCTGAAAGGCAGGATTGCCGCGGGGGGTACTCCCGCGACGCTGATGTCTCTTTTTCCCGGGAAGGACCGGAAGCTATCGCGGGAGGCGATCGAAAAAGCGTGGCGCGAGGTCGAACTAGCCGGGGAACTTTCACTCGAGGAGGCAAGTTTCCGGACAGCGGGAAATCCGGTCGCGGTGACGGGGCTTCAGGCCGGCGCGAAGCTCTCGGGAGGAAGCCTTCTGGGAGTAAACGCGAAATTCAATCTGGGCTCCGGTCCGTGGTCGGCAACGGGTTCGTTCGCCGGGATACTTCCGTGCCTGTCGGAGTTGACTCTGGCCGCCGCCGATGCCGGCCCGTCGACCACGCCGGGACAGATACTGGATTCGGTGAGGAATCTTCCCGAGGTCGTCATCGAGATAAGGGGGCGTTCGTTCGACGCAAGGCCCTTCGAGAGACTCGCCGCCGCAGGGAAATCGGCCGCCGCGCAGGGGGGAGGGCCGCGGGCGGAAGGGAATGAATCGCCCGCGGATGCGCCGGCGCCCGGCGCGGGCGGCGTGGTGATGCTGATGAACACCACCTTTACGGCCCGCGTGGATTCGATCCTGACTGAAAAGGCCCTGTTCACCTCGATCGAGGCGGACGGGAAGATCGTCCGCGGGAGATTGAACGCCGCGCCGCTGCGGCTCGACTATGCCGGAGGGAAGGGGACGGGAAGCGCCGGGATCGATCTGAGGGATCCGGCGCGTATACTGTCGAAATTCGAAATGGACTTCAGTGGAGTCAGCGCCGCCGAGGCCCTGGGCCGCATGCACGGAATGGGATCGCTTGTCGGCGGCACATTCTCGTTCAGGAGCAAGGGTGAAATAGTATCGGGACCGGGACTCGATCCACTGAAATACATCGTCGCGTCAGGCGACGCCACATCAAGTGAAGGCGCGGTCGACCTGTCGCCTTTCGTCTCCCCACTGTCAAGCCTCGGCGTCGTCGACCTGTCGGGCATGCAGAAGATTGATTTCAGCAGGTGGACGGGAAAGTACAGCATACGGAATGGGAGACTCAGCACCGACGACTGGGAAATACTGTCGGCCGGCGGCGATCTTGCGATCAACGGATCGTTCGGGTTCGACGGAAGTCTCGACTACAGGGCTCATATCGTGATACCTCCGCAGGCCCAGCAGAAGATGAAGGACCTGGCGAAATTCCGGGACATGGTCGATCTTTTCAGGGATGAGAAGGGGAATCTGGTTCTGGATCTCGACATAGGGGGCACCGCGAAATCGCCGAAGGTCGGACTCGATCAGACCGCGGCGAAGAAGAAGGCCGGCGAGAAACTTATCGACGGGCTGAAGGATGGGGCGGCCGACAAGCTGAAGGATCTTCTGAACAGGAAGAAATAGGGCAATCGCTTTTCCTGCTGTCGTGCCCCTCATTAAGCCGCCACCGCGGTGTTTCGGGCGGATCCGGCCGGCGGGAAGATATGGCGCCGGGATCGGATCGACAGGCTGAAGGATATGGCGCCGGGGCGGGTCGAAAAAAAGCCCCCCGGGATCGGCGGCGCACCGCTTTTCCCGAGGGGCGGTTGTTACCTTTTTTCAACGCCCTGTTAATTGGTCGTCGGATAGTTGATCGCAGCCGCGCGGCCGTCGACCTCGACGAGTGTCTGCGCCACATCGCAGGTGGAGATAATCGGACGGACAATTTCCGTATCGGGGTTCGCCAGAATCTGGAACGTAAGGTTGTCCAGGCTCTCGAACAGCAGCAATCCGAAGCTCGCTACATGGATGGGACCTGTGTAAGCGGCATACTGTTCTCTCGAAAAGGCGATGGCTATACCGCTGAACGGGTCGCCCATGGTGACGGCCACGGTCGAGGGGAACGACACGTACGAATGAGCGTAGTCGGATCCGACCCCGAGAGTGTTGCCGTTCTCGTCGGCGATGTTGATCATGAATTCCGTCCCGGCGGCGCAATTGACTTCGCTGTCGCTGTCGAGCATGATGAAAACATGGCAGTCAAGGACCGCGAAGGCCTGTGTTTCGGCCCCGCAAACGGTCGCCTCTTCATCGAAGAAGATGGCGAGCGAAGGGTTCGCGGGAACGTCGATATTGAGCGTGAAATCCGCGGTCGCTGTTCTCGGCGTGCCGGCGGCGTCCGTGCAGACTACGCTGAATTCGTAAGACCCGGTGGATTCCAGCATCCCGATCATCATGCCGTCGGATGTCAGGCTGATGCCGTCAGGCAGAGTCGATCCGTCATCCAGCGACCAGACATAGGGCGCGGTGCCGCCCTCGGCTTCAAGCGTGAAATTGTACGGTGTACAAGTGTAACCCTGAACGAGGGCTGCGGTAGTCACACCGAACGTGGGAACCGGCGTAACGGTTGTTTCGTCGTCCGAGCAGGAAACTATCAGACTGCCCAGCGACAAGGCTAATAGGACTGCGAAGACCTTTCTCATGATGAGACCTCCTTCTCTTCAAGTGAGTCCTGTTGTCCCCTCGCAGTGGCAGGCAGCAACCCGTGTGCCAAATATGCCCCGAACGGCGGAAGACCGCAAAACCCGTTGTCGTTCAAGAAATTGACCGTGGCCCCGGTTGTCCGTGAAGCCGCGGGTCTTCTTTCGTGATTCTCATAATGCCATGCACGGTCCTGTGGCGTGTTTTCATCCTCGCGCGGGGCATATTGTTGCCGGGAAGGCCCGGAAAGAGCTCCCCGATACCGCTTTTCGCAGTATGCGACAGGCACGGGGCGGGGCGACGGGGCGTTTATAACGGCCTGGGACGGATCGCGCCGGCGGGAAGCCCGGCGTTTATGCATCAGACTTTGACCGGCGGGATATTCGAATAATATCCGCCCCGGCGTGTATATATTCCCGAAAGCACCGGCAATCAATCGTTGCCGGGAAACGTTTTGACATATATAATGTCCTTCAGTGTTTTACGGCGAGCGCCGCGGCCCCGAACAGGGAGCCGGATATTCCGGCAGGGGCCGGCGGCGGAATAACGGAGGTGCGAAGTGGCTTTTGGATGGATAGTGCTGATAGTACTTGGCGTACTGGTCCTCGCGGTGATCGGCATCTACAATGCCCTCGTGATGCTCGGCAAGAGGTGTGACAACGGGTGGGCGCAGATCGACGTGCAGCTCAAAAGACGTTACGACCTTATCCCGAATCTCATAGAGACCGCCAAGGGTTATCTCAAACACGAGAGGGAAGTGCTCGAGAACGTGACGAAGGCGAGGCAGCAGGCGATAGACGCTTCGGGGGTGAAGGACCAGGCGGCGGCGGAGAACATGCTGACAAGCACCCTTCGTTCATTGTTCGCGGTCGCCGAGAATTATCCCGACCTCAAGGCGAACACCAACATGCTGGCGCTGCAGGAGGAACTCGTTTCGACCGAGAACAAGATATCGTTTGCCCGGCAGCATTTCAACGATACGGTGATGATGTTCAATACGAAGGTCGCGACATTCCCCTCGAATATACTGGCAGGGATGTTCGGCTTCAAGGAGCGCGAGTTCTTCGAGCTCCTCGACGAGGTCCAGAGGGAAGCTCCGAAGGTGAAGTTTTAAGATGTCGAGCCGGATCGGGCGGGCGCGTGTTTGCCCGGGCGGATTACCGGATGCGAGACGAAGGCGGGTCGGTGCATGTACAACCAGATAGCTGCGAATAAAAGGAACTCCTTTATCCTCGTCTTCTGCGTTACGGCGGTCCTGGTGGCGCTTGGTTACTTTCTCGGCCAGTACTACGGATTCGGATATTACGGCGTAGGGTTCGCCGTCGCCGCGGCCGTCATCTCGGCGCTTTTCAGTTATTACGGCGGGGCGGGGATGATACTCGGCGTAAGCAGGGCGAAGCAGATCGAGAAGAAGGACTATCCCCAGTTGTTCAACGTGGTCGAGGAACTGACCATTTCGGCGGGCGTTCCGATGCCGAAGATATATGTGATAGACGACACCGCTCCGAACGCCTTCGCCACGGGGAGGGACCCGGAACACGCCGTTGTGGCGATCACCACGGGACTCATGGACAAGCTGAATCGCGACGAACTCCAGGGAGTGATGGCGCACGAACTGTCGCATGTCCAGAACAGGGACATCCTTTTCTCGATGATGGTCGGCATTATGGTCGGCTCTATCGTTATGATAAGCGATTTTTTCCTCAGGAGCATGTTCTGGGGGGGAGGCAGGCGAAGGAACAATGACAAGGGCGGCGGCGGCCTGCTCATCATACTGGCCCTGGCGCTCGCCATACTCGCTCCGATCTTCGCGAGGATCCTTCAGCTTGCGATATCGCGGCAGCGCGAATACCTCGCCGACGCTTCGGCGGTGAAGCTGACGCGCTACCCCGAGGGGCTCGCGTCGGCCCTGGAGAAGATCGCGGGGGACAAGGAGGTCCTCGAGGTGGCGAACAGGGGCACTCAGCACCTCTACATCGTCAATCCCATAAAGCCGTTCGAGGAGAGGGCGAAGTCGCTTTTAAGCACTCATCCGCCGCTCGCCGAGAGGGTGGCGCGTATCAGGGCGTTGTAGCCCGTTCCATTCGCGTCGAGGCCGGCGCCGTGGCGCCCGGGCTTTTTTTGCCGGGCGCGGTCATATGCGGAACCCGGTTGTTCCGGGTGCGGACACGGACTCACTTCGGCGAACGGCGATCTGCCGGCGGCCTTAGCCGGCCAGAAGTTTCCCCTTTTCCATGATGACCCTGCCGTCAAGGTAGACGGTGGGGCTCTTCACGATACCGTCGAGATGTATCGGAACGTCTATCGTGCCCCCCATCGACATGTTGTTGCCGAGGGCGATGTGGATCGTTCCCATCACCTTCTCGTCCTCGAGGATGTTCCCGACGATCCTTGCCGCGTCGTTCGTCCCTATGCCGAGCTCGGCGGCGTTGAAGGCCGCCTTCCCGAGCGGTTCGAGCATCGATCTGAGCCGGTCCGCCTCGGGGCCGCCGGCGATCTTCGTCGCGTACCCGCCCTCGACGGTGATCGTGATCGGGGTCTTCCCATTGAGGTCGCCTATCCCGGCCATCGATCCGTCGACGACGAAGATCCCTTCCGAGCCCCCCTCGGCCGGCATCATGTAGGCTTCGCCGGAGGGCAGGTTGCCGAACGAACCCGGGTCGTGCACAAGGCCCGTCGAGGCGATCGCCTTTATCCCGTCGATGGGCATCGTAATGTCGGTGCCGGCCGCCGTCGTTATCCGGGCGACCTTGGCGGCCGTCAGAAGCCGGGTGATCTTTACGGTCCTGTCGGCGATCGAGTAGTAATCGGCGTTGAGGCACCTGACCATCGTGTCGATCGTGATCCCCGGCATCGTCCCGACCCGCGCTCCGGCGGCGCAGGCGTTTCTTCTCGTGGCGGTGTGCGTGAGCGATTTCGATGTGGGGGCGAGAACCGCCTGGGCGCGCGTCATGGCGATCGACACCATTTCGGGGGGTTCCTCGCCGTTACGGCTCAGCGGCGTCATTTCCATGAGGGCCGCGACGGCGCCGAGCGCGCGACCCGCCTCGAACAGGGCCGCGCCTATCTCCATCAGGTCGGTATCGGTCACCACGAGGAAATGTTCCCCCTTCACCACCTTCATGCAGTCCCTTACGGCGATCGCCGCCGAATCCATCAGTGCCTTGTCGGTCATTTCGCGTCCTTTCGCATTGGTTCCTTATGGCAAGGGCATCGTCGCCCGCCGGCTTCTATCCTAACAGAAAAAAAGCGCGGGATCACAGGACAAAATCGCCGGGCGGGGCTGCGGTAAGCCTGACGCGCTCTCCCGTTTCCGGATGGGTGAAGGCGATCTTCCACGAGTGAAGCATGAGACGGCCCGGCCGGGGGAGATCCTGCCCCGGCGGCCGATCGACTTTCCCCGGGTCTTTCGCCGATGCTGTTGCGAAGGTTCCATACTTGCGGTCTCCAGCGACGGGATTTCCGATCGAGGCCATGTGGGCCCTTATCTGGTGGGTTCTTCCGGTGGATATCCTTATCTCGAGCATCGAACGGCCGCGGCTCGTGCTTTTTAACACCTTGTAGACCGTGACCGCCTCTTTCCCGTCGCGGGATATCACGCTTGTCGATTCCGCCCCTTTGCGGGTCTCGAGTCTCGAGTCGATGCGTCCCGATTTGTCGCGAGGCGAACCCTCGACCACGGCAAGGTATTTCTTTTCGACGGCGCCTTCCTTCAAGGCTTCGCTCAGAGCCCTTGCCGCCCGTCTTGTCTTCGCTATAAGCAGAAGGCCGCTTGTCGCGCTGTCGAGTCTGTGGGCCGGCGTGAATGGAAAGGAATCGGCGCCCTCGTCTGCGGGGCGGCCCTCACGGCTCCTCGCGGCGGCGCGTCCCCGGCCGCGCCGGCCTTTCCCGGCCGCCCTGTACATCTCGAGAAGATCGAGCAGAGAGCCGAGCTCCTTTCTGTTTCCAGGCTGGACGGGAAGTCCGGCCGGTTTGTCTATCGCGAGGATATGGTCGTCCTCGAAGATTATGGGGATCCCGGCTCCCAAGAGGCCGAATTTTTGCGCGAGTTCCCTGGCATGGACGGCGGTCCTGTTTTCCGCAGCCGGACTTCCCGGGCGCATGCCCCCTTGCCGCCCGTCCCGCCGATCTTCCCCGGGCGGCCGGGCATGCCCGGTTTTTTCTTCCGGCGTTACCGGCTTGTGCGCGGCGTCCTGGAACCGGATCTCGACAACATCCCCTTCCGAAAGCCTCGCGGCGCCGTCGGCCTTTTTGCCGTTCAGAAGGACATCCTTCCTTCTGACCAGGGCCTGGGCCGCGGGAAAGGAAAGATGAGGCAGAATGGAGCGCACGAACCTGTCGAGCCTCGATCCCTTCCATTCGTCGGTCACGGTGTACTTTTTCATGGCAGCATCATTGTAAGGCGGCGCCGCCCGGCCGGCAAGAAGAGTGTTCAGTCCGGGGCGGAAGGCCGGGGCTGAAGGCCTCCTTGAAACCGGGCCGCGAAATGGTTATACTCCACACGTAGTTTCGCGTGTTCGCCGCGGGAGGAGCGGGGGCTCGTTCGCCATTTTCAGGGTCTTTCAAGGGACTGCTTTGAAGGGACGGAGCTGGGGTCCATTGAACGCCGCAAGAATCATAGCCATCGTCGCGTTGGCAAACAGCCTTCAAGGGTGTGCCGAAAACGACATAATGATCCCCGAGGTGCCGGATTTCACGATCGAGCGCGTGGACGGCCCCAACAGCGCGGGATGTGTCAGCCGCATGGTCCTGGACGACGCAGGCACCATTTATCTATATACGGAGAGATACGATCGATGGCACGGGGGGAGGCATACCTTCGTGCTTGTCTCGACCGACGGCGGGGAATCGTGGACAGAGCACGCATTGGAGAATTCCTATTCTAATATGGCTGTCGATGGGGAAGGAGCCGTTTACCTTACCGAAAACCTGGGAAATTCGATAAGGTCGGCCGATGGGGCGCAAAGCTGGACCGACGTCTCGGGAACCCTTCCCGCCGACCTCACCAACTGGCTTCCGCGGCTTTGGTCCTGCATTGACGGGAAGGTCTATCTCTCGACCTTATGGGACGGTATTTATCGTTACGATCCGGTAGAAAAGGCGTGGACTTCGATGTATGACAGCCTGCCCTGGGGAGAGAGCGATCTTTATTCGATTGCGGTGGATCCCGCGGGAAGGATGTATGCCGGCACCTCCGATGGATTATGGCGGACCGGCGAAGGCGGCGGATGGACAAGGTTCGACTCCCCCGAGCAAATAACGGACAACGTGGAGAAGATCCTCATCGACGGCGAAGGCGGGATCTATCTGGCATTCGAATACCAGACACTCGACTGGTGGGACGAGGGATTGTTATTTTCGAAAGACGACGGCGGGACATGGGGCGATCTATTCCCCGGCACGAGAGTCAGGGATTTTTTCGTCGACCGGCAGGACCGGCTGTTTGTGTTCACGAATATCGAAGCGTTCATGTCGACGGACGGCGGTTATACGTTCGAGGAGACGCTCAAAGGGCAGAATTTCGGATATGTTGCCATCGAATCCGGCCCGGCCGGGGGGATCTTCCTTTTTTCATCTGAAGGCCCGGGTCTTCAGAGATCGACCGACGGCGGCGGCATATGGGAATTGATCGGATTTCCGTATGCGGATACAAGATTCATCTTCATTGACTCGGAGGGCGCTCTTTACTCCATGACCCAGGGCAGCGGCATCTGGAAGATGAAATATGGAGAGGACCGGTGGAGCTGTTTTTCGATCGAGGGCGACCTGATTCATTCGATGTGCATGGCGGAGAGCCCCGAAGGAGACCTTGTGGCGGGAACATCGAGAGGGGTTTTTACATCGCCCATCGACGCGCCGTCATGGAGCCCTCTTGGCGGGAACAGTGTGGGATATGTTTATGATATTCTCCATCTTGGCGACGGGCGCATCGCGGCGAGGAGGTATTCGGACATTTATCTATTTGAAAATACAGGCGGCGCCTGGATCGAGATCGGGATGAAAGGATATGACCTCACCTCCATCGCGCAATTCGGGGGGAGGCTTTACGCCTCGGCCGATTTTGGCGGCGTATTCAGGTACACCGGCGAGGGGGCCGTTTGGGAACAGGTCAACGCCGGTCTCAAGGACCTGAGGGTGACCGACATGGCGGTCCTTCCAGGGGCCGGGCTTTTCGCCGGGACGAAGGCTGGAGGATTGTTCCTGCTCAAAGAGGGAACCTCCGCGTGGCAAAGATACGGCACTGGAGGCAATCTCTCTGTGACCGCGCTGCATGCAACCGAAGAGGCGCTCTATGTGGGGACCGACGGCGAGGGGATTTTCTGGACCTGCGCCGATGCGGGCATATTATTCGAATGTTCGATGGATGCCTCCGATCCGGATATTCAGGATTTTACCGGATTATTCATGGAAGACATAATCAGCGACCCGGCCGGGAACCTCTATATTTTGTCCTACAGGAGAATCTTGAGAATGAAGCCGGCCGGGATTGCCGGAAACAGCGGGGACAGGTAGTGATGCGTGAAATTATGGGGAAACGCCGCGGCGCGATGTCAAAAGAAGCTATACATCCAATAAGGTGTTTTTCCGGGCGATCGGGGCCGATGATCCTGCTTTCGGCGATCTTTCTTTTTCAGGCCTGCGCGGAGGATCTTCAGCTTCCCCCCGCCGAAGACGGTCCGGCATGGGAGGAGGTCAACATCCCACTCTTTGCCGGAGGTGTTTACAGCATGACAAGGGGCGCCGAAGGTGAGCTCATCGTCGGCACACGGCGGTACGATACGTACGGTGAGAGCTGGGGGGCGCATATATTTATCTCCAGGGATGACGGCGATAGCTGGCGGGCCGGCGGGGGCGGGCTGAATCCCGACAGAGCCATTTCATCTCTTGTATGCAAGGATCGAAGGCACCTTTTCGCGGGAATGGACGGGGGAGGGGTTTTTCTTGCAAGGGACGGGGAAGCGGATTGGAAACAGATGAACAACAGGCTGGCGGACATATATATCACAGATCTTGCGATCGTCCCGTCAGGCGACATCCTGGCTTCGACGGGGCACGGCGTCATTTACAGATCGTCCGATAATGCCCGGTCCTGGGCGGTGTGCGATACGCTGGGATCGGGTTCCGGCGTGTGCGATCTTTTTGTCTCGGTGCAAGGTACGATATACGCGGCGTGTGGGGGGGGCGGCATCTACATATCCGGCGATTCGGGTGCTACCTGGAACCGGACAGGGCCCGAGTATGAAGAGATCGGCAGTGTTAATTGTTTCGTGCAGGATGAGGTCGGGGCGATCTTCGCCTCGACGTACAACGGGGTTATCTTAAAATCAGGCGCCCCGGGGATGCCATGGACGGTGTGTTATACGGACAGCCTTTTTTCTGGAATCAATCCTGTCGTCATAGACGGGGCGGGCAGAATCATTGGAGGGTTGGGGAGGGGCGGCCTGATCGTTTCCGGGGACGGGGGCGTCACATGGGAGAGGATCGGGGAACGGGATATCAGGAATCACATTTCATCCATGATAGTGACCGATGAATCGTTGTTTGTGGGAGAGCGTTATGGTGATGGCGAACTCTTTCGTTCAAGGGATCAGGGGGGGAGCTGGAATGTCGTCGGATGGCATAAGCACGAATTAACCGGTCTTGTAATAGACGATGCGGGCATAATGTATATTTCAACGCAGAGGGGGATATACAAGTCGGATGACGACGGGAAAACGTGGGCTTCGATCACGGGGGATATCAACTGTTTCCCCGGCAATGCCTGGATAGAGATCCATCCGGGCGGAAGCCTTTTTTACATGGGGTGTCGGCTTTTCAGGTCGGATGATCGCGACGGTACCTGGACGATGGCGGATCCTCTTGAGAACCGGTCCGTCTTTTCAATCGATATCGATGAGGCGGGAACGGTTTTTATCGGGACCGATGCCGGCATACTATGTTCGCCGGATGGAACGGCTCCCTTCGAGATGATGGAAGAGAATATTATCTATGCCGGGGCCATTCTGTCCGCCGGGAATGGCCTTGTGTTCGCCGCGAACGATTCCGGGGCGTACCTGTCGGTGGATAACGGCGCGAGTTGGAAGCACACGATCGAAGGGACAAGGGTATTTTCGATCGACATCGACGAAGCCGGGAATGTCTATGCGGCGTCGCGTGACGGGATGATGATCTCCTCCGATACCTGCGCCACGTGGATAACCGTGAGGTTCGGCGGCAGCCTCGAATTCCCTTTTGGGGTGTTTGTCCTGCCCGATTCGAGGGTCATGACCGTAACCAGCCATATGCGGGTATACGTTTCGCCGATCGGCGGAAAGGAATGGACGATATCGGATGCGGACCTCGGCGAGGTGAAATGGAATCGTTTCTACATCGCCCCTGACGGCTGTCTTTATTATTTCGGAGATGGGCTTAAAAGGCTCGGCGCCGCCGGCCTCGACAAACTCTGAAGCGATTTTCAGACAGGTGGATGTTATGGCCGAAAGAAGGATTCTCATGCTTGGAGACCCGATGCTCTACAAGCCTTCGCTGGAGGTCGAGCCCGGTGAAAAAAGTCTCGTGGAGGAAACGGTTCTCGATCTTCACGATACGCTGATGGCGTTTCGCTTCCGAAGCGGCGCCGGCAGGGCGATCGCCGCCCCGCAGATCGGCGTGTTCAGGAGGATCGTCTACATGAACACCGGCGCGCCTTTCGTATTCGTCAATCCGGTGCTGTCTGAAAAAAGCGACGAGACGATCGAGCTCTGGGACGACTGCATGAGTTTTCCCGGGCTTCTCGTGAGGGTGAAAAGGCACAGGAGTTGCCGGATCGATTATCTCGACGGAGATTTCAAAAAGGCTTCTATCGATCTCGAGGGGGATCTTTCCGAATTGCTGCAGCACGAGGTCGACCATCTCGACGGCGTTCTCGCCACGATGCGGGCGATCGACGGCAGGAGTTTCCGTCTGAGGGAAACGCCCTCTGTCTGAGCGGTTTTCTCTCGGCCGCGGTTTCCGCCCCCGGGTTGCCGTCCGAGACGGGCGCCCGTCCTCCGAAGGGTCACCCGTCCTCCTCGTCGAATTTTTCGAGGGCTTCGATATACGCCGCGACCGTTTCGTCGTCCTCGTCGGCGAGGACGATCTTGGCAAGGCTTTCCGCCTCGTGGCCTTTTATCGCCCCGATCACGGCCGCGGCCATCGCGGAGGGCTCGAAAAGGCCGCCCGGCGCCATTCCCGGTATCGCCAGCGTTTCGAGGCCCAGTTCTTCGGCGAGCCTCAGTGCCTGCGAAAGGGCTGCGGCGACATCCGCGATCCCACCGTACACGGCGAAGATCAGGTTCGCGCAGGTCAGGTTTCCCGGTCCGGTCGACACTGC
This sequence comes from Candidatus Krumholzibacteriota bacterium, assembly GCA_041309605.1. Lineage (GTDB taxonomy): Bacteria > Krumholzibacteriota > Krumholzibacteriia > Krumholzibacteriales > Krumholzibacteriaceae > JALOPX01. Next base: position 29,144 of record JBFYZH010000113.1, on the reverse strand, counting down.
TGTTCCAGGCTTTACAGGCGCCTTCGATTTCAATTCCTTTTCGATGGAAGGCCCTCCAGCGGTGTTTATCAGCGCTGCAAGCGCCGGCGGCATCGTGACGCCGCCCGAAACAGGGCAGACGATCGCGTCGGAAAAAACCTCCGTCACACTGGTCCTTCGCACCGAGATGCCGATTTCTCCAATCGAGGTGAGATGCCGGTTCTCGTCCATCGCTATGCCGGCGAGGATGACGTCGGGGCGTTTTTTGAAATCGATTATAAGGGCCTCCCCTTTTTTCCCCGCGTGGGCGGCCGCCTTTATCGCCTCCTCGACGGTTCCCTGCCCCTGGTCCAGCGCGAGGAGCCTGTCGGAGAGGGGGCCGAGAAGCTCCATGCATTTCTTCCTTTTCATAAGCTCTATGAAACGTTGTTTTCTTTTGTCCCTTTCGTTGTCTGCTTCCCAGAACATCTTTGATCCTCCATATCTTTATGGTTCATGGAATTTATACTCCATCGGGAAAGGTATTTCCACGGCAAAAAGTCCCTTTAACCGGCACGGCATCTCCGTTAGAATACCATCCGGCCCGTATCCATCGGGCTTGCCGTCACTGAAGCCGATCGATGGAAGGGCCATAAAGGATTATCGGTGTTCCCGGCGAAAGGAGTCCCATGTCACGAAGAACTTGCACGGCGTTATTTCTTGCGGCGTCGATCCTGTCCGCCGCCCTTGATATGAACACGGTCTTTGCGGCGAACGCCGGCGGTGAAGAGAAAGTCGCCGGAGCGGCGAACGCGGTCCTCGCGGCCGGAGCCGCGGGCGAGGGGAGGACGGCCGGAGCGGCGAACGTCGCCGGCGGGGAAAAGAAACCCTGGACTCCGGCCGATCTGTGGAGACTGAAGAGAGTCGGCGACAACCGGCTTTCCCCCGACGGGAAGTGGATCGCCTTTGTCGTAACGGAGACCGATTACGAAAAGAACAGCGGAAATTCCGACATATGGATCGTCTCGTCCGAGGGAGGAGAGCCGAGGCGCCTTACGAACAGCCCCAAGGGGGACAATAATCCCCGCTGGTCGCCGTGCGGAAAGAGTATCGCTTTCATATCGGGAAGGGACGGATCCTCCCAGGCCTGGATCATAGCGGTGGATGGAGGCGAGGCGAGGAAGGTCACCGACTTCCCCGGCGGCGTCTCCGACCTTGAATGGGTGCCGGGAGGCAGGAGCCTGATCTTCACGGGCAGGATCTACCCCGGTGTCGCCGACATGGACAGCGTTAAGGCAAGAGACAAGGCGATCGAGGAGCGCAAGGTCTCGGCGAAGGTTCACAAGAGGCTGATGTACAGGCACTGGGACACCTACGGCGACGGGAAGGTCCAGCACATTTTCACGGTGGCCCCGGAGGGAGGCGATCCGGCCGACATCACGCCGGAGCTTAAGTACGACGCCCTCACCTACTGGCTGGCCTCGGCCGGGCGCGATTTCGACGTGAGCCCGGACGGGAAGACGGTCTATTTTTCGGGCAAGCAGGACGATGATCAGGCCGTATCCTACAACGAGGAAATATGGGCAGTGCCCACCGGCGGCGGTGCGGTAAGGAAAATCACCTCCAACCCGGCGGCCGACAGCCACCCGCGCGTATCGCCCGACGGGAAGTATCTGGCATGGCGCGCCACGCGCCGCCCCGGGTACGAAGCGGATCGATACGAGTTGATGGTGATGGAGCTCGCCACCGGAAAAACCACCGGGCTCACCTCCGCTTTCGACCGTAGTGTCGGAACGATTTTCTGGAGCGGCGACGGCAGGAGGATCTTCTTCGAGGCGGAGGATACGGCCGATATCAACCTTTTCAGCGTGCCGGTTTCCGGCGGGGCTATCAAGACGGTCATCGGGCGCGAAAACGCCGGGAGAGGGTATCACATGGAGGTCGCCGCCGCCCCGAAGGAGAAATTTTTCGTCTATCTCTACCGCCCGATGGAGCACTACTACGAGATATTCAGGTGCGACGCCGGCGGCGGGAAGGCCAGGAAGCTGACCGGGATCAACGACGGCATCGTGGCCGATTATCATTTCCCGCCGGCCGAGGAGATCTGGTTCGACGGGGCCGGGGGGACAAAGATCAACGGATTTCTCGTAAAGCCGATGAACTTCGATCCGTCGAAAAGATACCCGATGCTCGTTCTTATCCACGGCGGGCCGCAGCAGATGTTCGGTTACGCCTTCCGCAACGAATACGCGATCTTTTCGGGGGCCGATTACGCCGTCTTCTTCTGCAATCCCAGGGGATCGACCGGGTATGGCACCGGGGTATGCGACGGGGTGAACCTCGACTGGGGCGGCAAGGTGATCGCCGACATCAAAAACGGGGTCCGGCACGTGCTCGATAATTACGGCTGGGTCGATCCGGGCAAGGTCGGAGCCTGGGGAGGCTCCTTCGGCGGGTTTGTCTGCAACTGGCTCCAGGGGCATAACGAGGACGGGATGTTCTCGGTCCTCGTTTCGCACGCCGGCGAGGCCGACCAGTGGAGTTCGTACGGCTCGACCGAGGAACTCTGGTTTCCCGAATGGGAGTTCGGCGGGACTCCGTGGGACACCCCGCGACTCACCGACGAGCTCTCCCCGATCCGTTACGCGAAGAATTTTTCGACGCCCCACCTGATTATCCACGGCGAACTCGATTACCGCGTTCCGATAACGGGGGGCGAACAGATGTTCACCGCGCTGCAGAGACGGGGCGTCCCCTCGAAGATGATCAGGTATCCGGACGAAAATCACTGGATACTCGCGCCGCAGAACGCTCGGTTCTGGTACGCTTCGATACTCGACTGGTTCGAGCAGTGGCTTAGAAGGGACGGTGTGGAAAAACCGATAGAGGGATTCGAGGATTTTTAAGGCGGGATTCGCCCCCTGGCATAAAGGCGTTTTCGTCGGAGAAATGATATTGGGGCTCCGGTATTGTCCAGGGGCCCTTCTTTCATTCTTTTCCCAGAAGACGAAGCCCTTCCCGTGCCGCCGCGTTCGACGGATCGAGCCGCAATGCCTCGCGGAAGGCTTCGGCCGCCTTTCCGGTGTCGCCTTTGCCGTTGTACACGACGCCGAGGCGGACGTAATTTCCCGCCATCCCCGCGCCGGTGTCCCGGGCGGCGGGGGTGTTGACGAGTCTTGCGATCAGCAGCAGAGCGACGATCATAAGAGCCGGTTCGACGCGGCGGCGGTCGCGAAGCTGTTTAAGAAGGCCGGTGAGGGCGGCTCCGGCGAAGGGAAAGAGAAAGACCATCACGGGCAGCCTGTACCTTGCCAGCACGTAGAAAATCAGGGCGAAGAAGAAACAGGACAAGGTTCCGCCGTACAGGATCCATAGCTGCGCGTGTTGTTCGCGCGACATGAAAATGCCGAGAAGACCGAGCGGGGCGACGATGCCGAAGGTCAGAAGCGGCAGCGCGATTATTCCCCCGAACCCGCGGTGAAAATAGAGGTTTTCGACGTTAGCCCTTTCGTGGGCATTCCAGAAGAAGACGGTTTTTCGCCTCAGGAGCGTCAGCCAGCGGCCGGGATTTTCGATGCCGTACCTTATCCCCTTTCGCAGCCAGAACGAGGATACCTCCGAGGGCGTCAGCTCCCTTCCGGATTCCCGCGAGGCGACAAGATGCATCTGCTCGAGCTGCTTTTCGGGGGTGCCGCCCAGCGAGCGCCCCATGTACGCGGGGACGCGGTAGAAGCCGTTCGCTTCGGGGTTGCTGCCGATGTAGAAATTTATCCCGCCCCCGCTGGTGAGCGGGGTGAATTCCCCGGCAAGTCCGTGGTTGCGTACGGCGAGCGGCCCGAGCGCCGCGAGAAGTCCCGCCAGAAAGAAAGCCGCGCGCCTGATGAAAAGTCCCGATATCGGGCGGCGGAAAAGGGCGAGATGTACGAGGGCGAAAGGAAGCAGAAGCAGGCCCGCGGGATTGGCGGCGGATGTCAGCCCGAGAACGAGCCCGGCGAAAACAAGCCTGGTACGGGAAGGGTATCCGGACTCCGGGACCAGGACGAATACGAAGAGAGCGTTCAGGAACAGTACAAGTGTCGCCGGAACGAGGACCCCTTCGTAGAATATCGCCGGCAGGTAGAGCGCCGCCGTCAGTCCGGCGAGAATGCCGGCGGTGGAAGAACGGAAAAGTCTTCGTGTCGTCACCGTCACGAAAGCGCAGGCGATCGTCCCGAGCGCCGCGTGCGCCAGGCGCACGGCGGCGAGGTCCGGGCCGAAGAATCTGTAGATGATCGACACGAACCAGGGAAAAAGGGGCGCCTGCATCATCTGCGTGGATCCGGCGTCGCCGCCCCACACCAGGGCCTTCGCCCACCTGTCGTACGTGATCGCGTCGAGCGTGAGATCGCCGGCGAGGGGATTGAGCCTGGAAGTGAAAATAACGTGGAGTATCCTCAGCGAAAATGCGATGAAAACCACCATGGCGGCAAGGAAGGATTCGTTCACGTAGATTTTTCCGCGATCTTCCCCGAGCACTTTCATTCCTCCGGCGAAAAATCCGCTTCCCCGATCATCCCGGCGATCTTATTTCGAGGCGTCAGTATCCCTTGATTCGTTCGTTTTAACCGCGGCGCCGCGTTCCGGCCCTGCGATCCTGCCGAAGAGCCAATACGCCGCCAGCGCGAGAACGGCGCCGAGGATCATTCCCGCCGCGGCGTCGAGGGGCCAGTGGACCCCGGTATATATCCTGGAATACGAAACGGCCGCGGCCGCTACGAGGAGCGCGCCCAGCAATTTACGGTATACGAGCCCAAGAAACAGCATGGACGCGGTGATATTGGCCGCGTGGCTGGACGGGAAGGAGAAGGATGTCTTGTACCCTCCGGTCGCTTCGGAAGGCGTGGTGATCCACCCGCCGGCACCGTTCCAGAGATGAACGTTTCCCAGCACCTCGCATGGCCGCATCCTTGCGGCGAGCGGTTTGATGACCGACGAACATATCTGGTCCGAGGCTGCTATCAGGGGTATGAGCATCAGCGCGGCCCATCTGCCCTTCGCGCCGCCGAACAATACCAGGGCGCACCATACGAGAAGAAGGGCGATCTTCCATTTATTCAAATCGGTGATGAAGGGCATGAGGCTGTCGAAAAGCGGATTGGCCGCGCTGCCGTTAATGAGGCGGAAAAGACCCGTCTCTAAAGGATAATCGCCGGGGACCGGCCGTGCCCCGCCTTCAACCGCCCCCGCCATCGCCGATGAGGAATCCGCCCCGCCCGGCGCGGGCGGGGAATCCGCTGTGGGCGCTTTCCCCCCAGTGGAGACGCCGGCCGTTCCGGCGGGGTCAGCCGGAGTATCCGCGGCGGCCCGGTAGTAACCGGTGGAAGAATCCGCGGCGGCCCGGCTCGGGACCGGAGGCGATCCGGAGGACCATGCCGTCCCGGCAGCCGGCATCACCGCAAGGAGAGTAGAAAGAAAAACGGATATCCGGAAATTCATGTAAAGATCACCGGCCCCGAACAGGTTTCTGGACTGTGAGCATTCGAGGATCGACCGGTGAAGCCCGGAATCCTCCCGCCTGAAAATGGCATTTCCCGGGCGAAATTACAAGACCTGTTCCGTCAGCAGGGCGTCACGATCGGGGAACCCCCCGTCGCGGGTGTTTTCGGACACCTGCGGAACCCGCGCCGTCGGCGCTAGCCAGTGATCGCAATGGAGGAGGGTTTTTCCCGAGAGGCTTTCGTATCCGGCGCGGACAGCGTCGCAGGATACTTCCCAGCCGTAGAGCGAAGCCTTTCCGGCGGCGACCGAAGCGAGGCGGCGCCTCAGCCGGGGATCGGCCGTCAGTTTTTCGAGCGCCGCCGCCAGGGCCTCGCTGTCGGCGGAGGGGACGCAGATGCCCGCACCCTTCGAGATTTCCCGGCAGCACCCGGCGTCCGTGGTGACCACCGGCAGCCCGGACGCCATCCCTTCCAGAAGGGCCTTGGGGAATCCTTCGGACACCGATGACATCACGTAGATCTCGCTATGTCCGAGGATATCGATTATCGCGTCATGATCCTTTCTTCCGGCCAGTTCGATCCTGCCGGACAGCCCCAGGACGTCTATCCTTCGTTGCAGCCGCTCCCTCATCGGGCCTTCGCCGACTATGACGAGCCTGTAGTCCGCGCGTTTCAGGATCGCGAATGCGTCTATCAGGTAGTCGTACCCTTTCTGCCAGCGCAGATTCCCCACGGCCACTATCTGTTTTTTCCTTTCAAAGCCGAGGTTCCTGAACGTGCCGGTGTCGACCCCGTTGGGAGTGTACACGGTCCTTTCCTCAGGAACGAAGGCGGCGATATCCGGTCTCATCGATTCCGACACGTAAAAGAAAAGATCCATGACGAGCGGCAGAATATTTTTCAGAAGCCCGTTCTTTTTTATCCTCAGAAGGTCCGATCCGTGGAAGGTCATGCAGATCTTCGCCCTCAGGAATATTTTGGCCCACGTGGCGTGTATGAGGTAGAGGGGCGAATGAATGTGGACGATGTCCGGCCTGAACCTTGTCATAGGGCCGATCGAACGTAGAAAAAACTTCATAAGGCCGGCCGCCTTGACCAGGGCCGTGAGGAGGTCGGGTTTTTCGCCGAAAGCGGGGCTCGGGTAAGGGATCATCCTGAGATCCACGTGATCGGCGAAAGGCAGCGCGCCGTCGACCTTTCTGGTAAGGAAAAGCGTGGGGGCGGCGAACGCCCTGCAGAGGTAATATCCCGGAAGTCCCGTTCCCGGGGAAGTTGCGGTCGGAACGGAAGCTATCCTGCAGATACGCATATTCGATGCGTCGTCTCTCATCAGTAATAAGTCGCCCTTCTTGGGATTCTGCCTTTTGCGGCCGTATAGAGGATCCGGGCTAACGCGAAGGCCGGGAGAACGACGGCGTAAGCGGCGATCAGCCACCCTCTCGACGCGAACCCGGCAAACCTGTCGAACACGGCGGCGAGAAGATAAACATTTAAAAAGGTCTGCATGCTCGAAACATGGCCCGCCGCGAGGACGAGGCTTTTCAACGGGCCGGGAAGGGCGCTCCTATGCCGGCCCCGCCTTCCTTCCTCTATGTCGTCGCGGTCCGAGCTTCCGAAGTTTGCCCGGAACCAGCAGTCAACGGCCGCGCGGCCGAGGGTGACGCTGACCATGAGAACCGCGCCTGCCACCAGGCTCCACTCGCGGCCGGTGTCGAGCCAGTACCTGAAGGAGATCGCGAAGAGCACCAGGTTGTTCACCGAATAATGGGTAAGAAAATCGGCGTACGCCGCGACGGGGCTGAAAGTGCGGCGGTACCTCGCCACTTCGCCGTCGCTCACGTCGACGATCACGTGAAGCCTGAAAAGGATGTAGCCGGCGAGCGTCCAGTAGAGGCCGGGCCCGAGGAACGACGCGGCCGCGGCCAGGCCGAGAACGGTAAAAAGGCATGTCACCTGGTTCGCCGACATTCCCATCATGAGAAAGAGCCGCGTGAAGTAAATCGAGACCCTCGCCGCGACATAGAGCGTCCTTCGGTTGTCGCCGTCGTTTTCGCGCCTGCAGATTTCCCTGAGCTCCGCTATCGATTCCAATCGCCCCGTCCTTTCAGACGTTGACTATGTCCGCCGCGTATTTTTCTATGTGTTCCCTTATGAACGAAAGATCGTTGTGGAAATCTATTTCGGCCCAGTCCTCGCGCGAGCATTCGTGGTAGTTTACCGGGAATCCCATGTCCATGATCTCCTGGAGGGCCGCCAGATAGAAGACGTTCATGTTCTCCTCCCTGCGTACCATTCTTTCCAGGGTTTCGCGGATCATCGCGCGGCCCTTGTTTCTGAACAGGATCATTCCTATCGATTCGCCGTTCGCCTGACCCTCCGGTATCTTCTTGCCGACCGCGAGAACCCTGCCGCCCGAGGTGACGACCTTCATGTCGTCGGTGTCGTACGATTCCTTCCTGTCGATGACCATCGTGATGTCGCCCTTCGATTCGAGCAGTCCGGATAGAACGCCGGGCCGGAAGACGTCGTCTCCGTTGACCAGCACGAAGTTTTCCCCGGTCTCCCGCACGGCCATCCACGCCGAAATGAGGTTGTTGCTTGTCGCAAAGAAGGGGTTGTAACAAATCGTGATGGAGGGGCCGCCGTATCCGAGCACCTTTGCCTCTATCTGCTCGGTCTTGTACCCGGTCACGATCGTGACGTCGCGGACGCCCGCCTGCGCGATGTGATCGAGTTGGCTTTCTAGGACGGTTCTTCCTCCGCCGATCTCGAGAAGGCTCTTGGGACTGTTTTTAGTGAGAGGATAGAGGCGCTCTCCCTTTCCCGCCGCGAGAATGATAACCTTCATTTTCACCCGGTCCCGGCCATCCGGAGATCTTCCGTCGCCCGGACCATTCCTCCTTCCGGGTTGTCCATATATTCCCTGAACCACAGCTCCAGGTTCATCATCATCCACAGTTTCATCGCCGATGCCTGGTCGATTTCGTTCCCGCGGGCCAGTTTCTTCTCGAGAATCCCGATGTTGAATATTCCTCTCGATGACGTGCGGCCGTCGAGGAGCACCTCCCTGGTGAACTGCATGTACTTCCCGCCCATCCACCTGGCGAGCGGCACCGGGAACCCCATCTTTTTCCTGTTGACCACCTTGGCGGGCAGGTCCTCCATGAAGGCCTTTCTCAGTATGTATTTGGTCGTATCGAAATTTTCGCTGATCTCGTCGCTCGACATGTAGGCGGCCATCACCCTGTGCAGATCGCTTTTCCACCTGACCTTGTGATGGAACGGGATGGAGAAGACGTACTCGACGAGTTCGTGGTCGCAGAACGGGACCCTCGCCTCGACGGATGCGGCCATGGTGGTCATGTCGACCCTCATCAGGAGGTTCTCGAGGTGTGTCTTCTGGAAGATGTAGAGGAGCTTTTCGTAATGCGAAAGGCCGCCGGCCGCCTTGAACTGCTCCGAGAAATACCTGAAGATCCTGGAATCGCCGTCGATCCGGTCGAGGACCTCCCTCGACAGGATGGCCTCCTTGTCCATTGCGCTCAGCCAGTGATATTTTCTCATGAAGTGATCGAGTTCGTTGACGAATATTTCCACTCCGTAGATATCCCTGATTTTCGAAAGCAGCAGGTTTCTATATTCCGGCAGGATGCTCTTGTCGTTTTCGAGGAACCTGGATCTTTCATAGTCGAAGGGGCTCCTGAATATCCGGCCGTACCCGCCGAATAGTTCGTCCGCCCCCTCGCCGGACAGCACCACGGTGATATCCTTCTTCAGTTCCCTCGACATCAGGTACAGGGGGATTTCGTTGGCCACCGCCAGGGGGGCGTCCTTGTACCTTATCAGCCTGGGGATAAGATCGATGTATTCCGCCTCATCCATCATTATCTCCGTATGGTCGGTGCCGTACATGCCGGCCACCGCCTTCGCGTACCGGAGTTCGTTGAAATCGTCCTCCGCGAATCCTATCGTGTACGTCTTTACGGGACGCCGGGACTGCCGGGCCATCAGAGCCACGACTATCGAACTGTCGAGCCCGCCGCTGAGGTAGGCGCCGATCGGGACGTCGCTTATCATCCTGCGTTTTACCGATTTATTCATCAGGGAACGGATTTTTCGCGCGTAATATTCCTCTCCCCGATCCTTGCGCTGGCCCCGCAGCGGCAGATCCCAGTACCGTACCTTGGACATGTAGCCGTTTTCGAAGACGAGCATGTGTCCGGCCGACAGCTTTTCTATGTTCCTGAACATCGTTCTGTCGCCCAGTACGCACCGGTATCCGAGATAGCTGGAGATCGATTCGAGGTCGATTTCGCGCCTGAAGTCCGGGTGCGCCAGGATCGATTTTATTTCAGACGCGAAAAGCAGGGTGTTGCCGGCGACCGTTGTGTACAGCGGTTTTATGCCGAGGCGATCCCTGACGAGAAGGAGTCTCTTCAGGCGCTCGTCCCAGATGGCGAAGGCGAACATCCCGTTGAACCTCTTGACGCATTCGCCGCCCCACTGGCGGTACGATTCGATTATCACTTCCGTATCCGATTTAGTCCTGAACGGGTGTCCCAGCGTCTCCAACTCGCGCCGGATTTCCCTGAAATTGTAAATTTCGCCGTTGAAGACGACGTACACGGTGCCGTCCTCGCTGGACATCGGTTGTTGTCCTGTCACGAGGTCTATTATCGAGAGACGCCTGTGTCCGAGCCCGATCCTGCCCTTGACGTGGAATCCCTCCGCGTCGGGACCCCTGTGTTCGAGAAGAGCGGTCATCCTCATGAGGAGCCGCCTGTCAGCCTGTCCGCCCGGGTCGAGATGGAATATCCCGGCTATACCGCACATCGAGCATATCCTTCCATTAAATCAAGACATCGTTGATTGACTATTCGGACGCCTGGAAAGGGGACTTTAGTCTTTTCGGCGAAGGAGGCTTCGCGGACGATCGCGGCGACCCGCGATCATCCCGGAGGACCGGAATATGGGACTTAAGTCCGGAGTGCTTCATGTCGATAGATGTCTTTGGGCGGATGGCGCCGCGGGGCTATGCGCGCGATCCGCGCGGCCCGTTGTAAACCGGGGAGAAAACGGTATGTGCGGGATATGCGGATTTGTTTCGACAGTACGAAAATACAGGGGGGATCTGCTCGAGTCGATGAGCGGATCGTTGAGGCACCGCGGCCCGGACGCCGGAGGCTGGTACCTGACGTCGACCGGACGCGGCGCCGGCATCGAAAGCCTTGCCGAGGGCAACGTTGGGTTGGGGCATCGCAGACTTTCCATCATCGATCTTTCTGACGCGGGCCGGCAGCCTATGGCCTGCGAGGACGGCACCGTGTACGTCGTCTTCAACGGCGAAATTTACAATTTCAAGGAATTGAAAAAACTGCTCGAGCCGCGCCACAGTTTCAGGTCGGGGACCGATACCGAGGTGCTCGTGCACGGATACGAGGAATGGGGGACCGATCTTTTCGAAAAGCTCAACGGCATGTTCGCGATCGGCATCTGGGACGCCCGGCTCTCAAGGCTCGTGCTCGCGCGCGACAAGCTGGGCATAAAGCCGCTCTATATATACAGGGGCGCCGGCGAACTCGTTTTCGCCAGCGAACTGCACGCGATCAGGAGGCACCCCTCGTTCCGCGGGATCATAGACGAAAAATCGGCGGAACTGTTCTTCAATCTGAGCTACGTTCCCGCCCCGCGGTCGATATTCAGGAACGTCGAGAAGCTGCTGCCGGGATATTATGCCGTTTTCCGCGGGGGAACGCTGGCATACGGCCGGTATTGGGAGGAACCGAGGCTCGCGGGGGGAAACGGCGAAGAGGGCCGGAAATTCGAGGGCTCCTTCGACGAAGCGGCGGACCGGCTTGAAATACTCCTTGCGGATTCGGTCCGCAGGAGAATGGTCGCGGACGTTCCGGTCGGGGCTTTTCTCAGCGGAGGCATCGATTCGAGCCTGGTCGTGTCGATGATGAACGACTCCGCGGCCGGCCGGGTCAGGACATATTGCATCGGATTCGAGGATGAACGTTTCAACGAATGCCCTTACGCGCGCATTGTCGCCGATCACATCGGAACGGAACATTCAGAATTCATACTCGATCCGGACAGGACGGAGGAAATCATCCTGCGGGTCGGCTCCAGCCTTGACGAGCCTATCGGGGACCCGTCGGCCGTCCCGACCTGGCTTGTCTCGGACCTGACGCGAAGAAACGGCATCGTCGTCGCCCTGTCGGGCGACGGCGGCGACGAACTTTTCTGCGGATACCAGAGATACGACACGATGGCGAAACTTCTCGCCTTCGACCGCCTGCCGGCGGCGCTGAGGAGGCCTTTTTTCGGCGCGGCTGCGCGCATGCTCCCCGGGAGACTTGGCAGGGCGGCCGGATCGCTCGCCTATGACGATTACGCGGGGAGCTATTTCGCCAGGATGAAGGGATGGAAAAAGGGGGATGTCGATATTTTTCCGCGCAGCCCGGATCCGTCCATCCTCTCCGGCACGCTGTTTCAGGACGTGGCCGAACGCGCCCGCGGGCTCGATCCCCTCGACAGGCTGATGCTCATCGATCTGAAAACCTACATGGTCGACGACGTACTCGCGAAGGTCGACAGGATGAGCATGTCGGTTTCGCTCGAGGTCAGGGTCCCGCTGCTCGATCACAGGATAGTGGAATTTGCCGCGACGTTGCCGGCCGCGTACAAGTACAGGCGCGGAAACCTGAAGGCGGTCTTGAAGGAAGTCGCGTTCAGGCGAATTCCGCGCGGGATGCTCGAAAGGCCGAAAAGCGGATTCGGACTGCCCGTGGGAGAGTGGCTCAGGAAGGATTTATGCGGCCTCTTTAGGGGTTTTCTGTCGGATGATATCGTGGCCGGATGGGGTCTTCTCGATCCGGCAAAGGTGTCGCTGGCCGTGCGCGGATTCGAAAACGGAACTACGGGCAATGCGAGATTCATCTGGGGTCTCCTTATGTTCGCCATATGGGCGCAAGGAAACGGTCTTCGCGACGGCGAAACCGCGCCGGTGACCGGGACCAGGGAAAATTCGGTTGTGCCGGCCGGCGCGTGATCGCCGCGGGCTTTTCCGGCACGCCGTCATCTGCCGCCGGCGAACGCTTTCAATCTCGAGATATCGCCGCGACCCAGACCTCTCACCAGATACAGGATCGGGAAATAAACCGCGGCTCCCGCGGCGATGCGGGCCGTCACGTGCCAATGAACGAGCGGCAGAATGACCGCCCCCATCAGGACCGAGGCGATCGCCGGCTTTACCAGCAGGCGGCCGAACCTCAGATCGACGATATCCCGCATGGCGGCGTACGTAAGGGCGAGAACGGCCAGTTCGCTGAATATCGTGGTAAGGGCCGCCGCCGCCATTCCGTACCGGGGGATGAAGATAAAGTTGAGCACGATGTTCGACACGGCGCCGATCGCGACCGCCCGCATGTATTTCCCCTGGCGGTCGCATCCCATGAGGGCGTTTCCGTAGTGCAGGCTGATCCAGATCACCGAGATGTTCCAGACGAGAAGACTGAAGGGCAGCGCCGCCGGCATGAAACCGCTTCCGTAGGTAAGCCCGATGAGCGGGGCGGCAAGGATCGTGCCCCCGACGGCAAGCGGCACGGCGAATATCGTGACGTGGCGCATGCTTGTCTCCAGAAGGGCGCGCAGTTTCTCGCGCGATTCCCCGTACAGCCTCGAGATGTTGGGGAAAAGGCTCGTGAAATAGTAGATGCCGAAAAGGTTGATCATGTTTATCATCTTGTAGGCCGCGTTGTAATAACCGACGGTCTCCTCGTCGCGCATGAATCCGAGAAAGATCATATCGAAATTGACGTAAACCTGTATCAGCAGGTAGGTGGCGGCCATCGGCAGGCTCTGCCTGAAGATCTCCCGCCAGAAACGAAGTTCGAAACGCGGTCTCACTCGGCCCGTCGACATGACGTACAGCAGGAGAAGTCCCAGGCTGCCCGCGAAGGCGGTGGCGACCTGCAACATGGGCACCCTTAGGATGTTCTGCGGGGAATGGACGAGCATGAAGACCGTCCCTACGTAAAAAAGCAGCGGAAGAACCCGGGAAGCGGCGATCCATTCCATCTTTTCCCGGCCCTGGAAGACCCACTTGAGATTTATCGTAAGGTCGAAGAGCTTGGCTCCGAGGATGAGGATGGCGGCTTTCACGACGGGCGGTTTGGGTATCGCCAGCGCGAAAACCGCGAGCAGCCCGTACGACGCGAACGAGAGGATCGTCCTGATCGTGAGGATGTTGTCCACGTAGCGCCTCGTCTCTTCCGGGCGCCGCGCGATCTCCCTCGCTCCGAAGGTGTCGAATCCCTCGTTTATCAGAAGCTGGAAATATACAAGTACGGCCTGCGCGAATCCCAGGATGCCGTACCCCTCGGCGGTAAGAATCCTCGCGAGGTATGCCGTGGCGGCGAACGAAAGGCCCTTGCAGAGGAAATTCGCTCCGGAAAGGGAGAGGAAATTTTTCATTATCCGCCGGGCGGCGGGGTTCCCTTCGTGCGGTCGAAGGGCTGGTTCGGACGGCGTGACGGGAGAACCGCCGGAAGACGCGTTTTCAGGATCAGCTGCGGGCGCGATTTTCCCTCCGCCCATAGGGGCGCCGGCAATTTCTTCGGATGGACGCCGTATATTTTCGGTTTCGGTGTTCAGGTCCGGTTCCCTTTCATCGATCTTCGGCATTTCGAGCCCTCCGTCGCCGGTACGGGAAGGGGAGTAAAACCCCCAAAAAAGCCCCGGCCGGCCGGGCATGCCTTGCCGCAAATCCGCAACGCAAGAATGCTGCCGGAAAACCGCTCCCGGCGGCCGGCCGGTTCATGCGTGCAACAAGCTGTAGGTAAAGCAATTAACATGTCATAAAGAAGTTTTTGCCTGATTGCGGCGGCCCGGGCCGTAAAGAAAAGGGAAAAATATTCCCCCGGACGGTATTTAACGCACCGCCTGTTTTTCGGCGGTCGCGCCGTCCACGATGCGGCTCGATATCTCGAACCCGCAGGTGAGACTTTTCAGGAAGGCGCCGTTTTTTTCGAAGGGGAACTCTACCATCCGCGGAGCGGAGGATGGTTCGAGGCGCAAATCCTTCAGAAAGTCGCAGCTTTGCTGGATCGATTCGGGCAGCGTGGAGATGAAGATGTAGTCCATAAGATCGATCGCTTCGTCGGGGGGGAGGGCGCACAATACCGGTTGATCGGCCTCCCGCTGTCTTGCGACCCTGAACGCCGGCTGCCTTGCCGTCAGAAGTTTTCCGATCTTTATATAAGCGAAGGTGTTCGCGGCGTTGAAAGCGGGGACGAAGACGCGGAATGTCCCGCCGCCTATCCTTGTCAGAAGATATGACATTTCGGTGTCCGACGAGGCGCTTGCGTCCCGGCCGGATCCCGGCAGCCCGGCGAAGGAGGCTTCGATTTTACCGACAAGTTCCGCGCCGTCTACGTCGATCACCCAGAAAGGCAGAAAGACCGGGGTGTCTTTGAATCCGCCGGGGAGCGCGACCCGGTAGACGGGCAGCGGCACGAGGGCGTCCCCCGATATGATCCAGTATTCGTGGCAGGCCCCGCACTGGAAACTCACGTAGCCGCCGGTCACCGGAAGCTGCGTCCCGCAGTGTTCGCATCGAAGAAGTTTTACGGTGAATCTTCCGCTCAAAGCTCACCTCCGAACCAGTTTTCGAGTTTCCCGGAAATCCATCCCATAGGAGGGATGATGGCGCCGTTCCGCAGAATGTCGGCGATGTAAAGGACCGCGGCGGCGATGGGGATAAGCGGGGCCCAGAACCCCGCCATCAGCGCGGCCAGCGCGGGCACGAAGAACATCGATCGATAGTCGACGCCGTTTCTTTCGGGGACATCGCCCCTGACGACGTGCCCGTCGTTTCCGTCCACGGTTATCGAGTAGATGACGCCGGCATGGCGGTATCTCATGAGGAAAACCGGGTAGTAATAAAGCGACAGGTCGCTGTCGAGCAGCCGGAACCTCGAGGCGCGGACAGTCGCTCCCGCGGGTGTCGCGAGAGTGGAAAGATATTTGAATCCGTCGCGCTCCGCTTCCCTCCTGGTCTTCATCGGCAGGGCGATATCCATCTTCCTTTTGAGGCTGTGATCGAATATGTCCCAGTCGAGCATCTGAGCCTTCAGCGATATCCCCTGCAGCCCCAGGTGCCTGACGGAGCACGCGGGAGTCGACCAGTCGACTCCCTTGAACACAAGCTTCGAATAGGGAGTCCGCTCCTCGACCGTCCTGTAACTGACCGTTTCGCCCTGGGAGCCCGGCGAGGCGACAGGGACCTGCTTTCGACTGATCCTCTCCCCCGAGACCCATCCGGCGAACCTTCCCCTCATGCGCCAGAAAGGGACATTGACCAGTTTCATGTCCATGATCGACGCGTGCCGCGCCCTGATCCTGCCCCCCGTTTTCTCCGCAAGGAAATGGAGGGCCTCGAGACGGGCCCCGCCCGGAGTCGCGCGGGGGGCGAGGAAGAATCGTCTGACCCCCTTCGACGCGGCCGTGTAAAGGGCCGAGCCGCAGTACCCGCAGCGTATGCTTCTTTCGCCCTCGTGTATTCTCAGCGATCCGCCGCATTCCGGGCAGGTCACGCTGAAGGTCTCGCGGGGCGGCGCGATATCGGCCGGTTCCCGGCCGCCGCCGTCGATTTCGAGGTCGCCGGATGCGGGCGGATTCCCCGGCGCGTTCCCTGTGGATTCGCCGATGGCGGTCATGTCATCCGGCATTCTTCATCATCCTTTCGCGGAGGCTGAAAAAGCCGTACCCGGCCGAGGCGGCGAGAAATATGAAGACGGCCCGCCCGGCCCAACCGGCCGCGATCCTGCCGATGAACAGGAAGGCCGCGAAAAGGCAGGCCGCGGCAAGCATGTTCGGAATGCTCGCCGGCGCGCCCGCCGCGGGAGGGAATTTCTCGGAGATCACAAGAAGGCTTTCTCCGGCGACGACGGCCGAATATCCGCCTCCGGCGGAGCGGTAAGCGATCCGGTAGACCGGAAGATGAAGCAATTGCCGCGTTGCCGCGGGGACTTCCCTGATTTCGAAAACCTTTTCCTTTCCCGCAAGACCCGGTTCGAAAAAGGAGTAATTCCCCGCCGGGGGGAAGGGCAGGGGTTTCGCCCATGACGGAGCCCCGGGAGCGGGAAGGGTGCGCATCCCGCCGTTGTCGCTCTCCGCGATCACGAACGGGACGTAACAGAACTCAACCTTGATGTCCGCGGGCCGGGCGAGCCTCTTCTCCGTGAGAAGCGATCTCAGGGCCTGCTCGGCGTGACGGTCGTTTCGTTCATGCGGCAGTATCAGGTGTTCCGGAGCGTTCCCGCTTTCTATCGCGAGCGCCGAACCGCAGTAACCGCAGAAGAGCATCTCCTGCCCCGGATGGATCTCGCTCTCGCCACCGCAAAGGTCGCACCTTACAAGCATATTTCGTTATTCCGCCTTTTCCCCGCAGTCCGGGCAGAATTTAGTTCCGTGGGGCAGGGTTTTGCCGCAATGCCGGCAGGCCGTGGAGGCGCCGAGCTTCTGTCCGCAACCGCTGCAGAATTTAGCCCCGGCGGGAAACTCCGTGCCGCAGCCCGGGCAGCGGTTCATCGCGGCTATGTGCGTGCCGCAGTTCCGGCAGAATCTGGAGTCGCCGGCGATTTCGTTATTGCATACGGGACACCGGATCGCGGTCTCGGCTGTCGCAGTTGCGCCGCCCTGCAGGTACGGGGCGCTTCTCGAGAGCATTCCCGGGATCATCATGCCGAGCCCGGCGCCCACTCCGATGCCCATCGCACCCGCCGCGGCGGAACCCGCGCCGCCACCCGAATCTGTGCCCGAAGCGGCGTCGCCCATGGCTTTTGCCGCCTTGAACTTGAAGAAATCGTCGAGATTGCCCACCGCTTCCAGGCCGCTTTTTTCGTCTATCATCCTCTGGACCTCGGGAGGCGGCGTTATCGCGCTGATGAAAAAGTCGGTAAGTTCCATTCCGTATTTCGAGAAATCGTCGACGAGCCGTTCCTTGAGCTCGATGGCGAGCTCGTCATAGTATCGGGGAAGTTCGAATATCGTGTCGAGCTTTTCGCCGAACAGGTCGTTCATCCTGGCCACGACGACGTCGCGGAGGTAGTCGCCTATCATCTCGCTTGTATAGACTCCCTGCGTTCCGACGACCCTGTTGACGAAAAGGGCCGGTTCCTTGATCGTGAAGGTGTACAGCCCGAAGGCGCGAAGCCGCACGAGGCCGAGCCTGCTGTCCTTGAACGCCACGGGATCCTTCGTGCCCCATTTCTGGTTGAGGAAGGTTTTCATGTTGATAAAATAGACCTCGGCGCGGAAAGGGCTCTTGAAGCCCCAGGGCAGGGAAAGTATTTTCGTCAGGATGGGCATGTTTTTCGTCGTGAGCGTCCGCCTGCCGGCGCCGAAGATGTCGAGTCCCTTGCCGTCCTTGAAGAAAACGCAGGCCTGGTTGTCGCGCACTATGAGCTGGGCGCCCATCTTTATTTCGGCCGAACCTTCGGGGGGGATTCTATGGACGATCTCATCGCCCGTCTGATCGAACCACTCCAGCACTTCCATGAACTGTGACATGACGCCTCCTGACAAAGGGTCCCCGGGACCGTTATATATTCAATTGAAATCCTCGCAACGCACAGGATGCGGTGAATATTTGAGCAAACCGGGTGCCAAGATGAAACCTCATGGGGATTTTACCCGTAGTAACTGATGACACGGGCCAAAAGGGATTGCCCGGGCGCGGTCCGCGGGCATTCTTTCATGGGGTGCCCTGAAAAGACGGCGCGGCGCCCCGGCAATAACCGGGTACGTAACTTGCTTTTTTTAATCAAGAGATGGTTTAATGGCCTGAATGGCGCTGCAAACCGGCAGATAATCTTTCAACTGCAATGGCTTCTGGCAGAGCCGCGCGTTGAACAGGGATGAAATTCCGGTGGCGTTTTTTTGAAAAAAGTGATTTTTTTTCTTGTCAAGTTACGGTACTTGCGCAAGAATATCGGCTGATGTACTCGATATAATGCAACTTGTGCTGTCAGGAAAAACAACAAGAAGATTTGACGAAGGAAAATTACCGACGTGGAAAGGGAGGTGATACACATGATTTAGAGCCCTTCGGGGCGCGGATTGTGTGAAGTGAATCGCAAACGGTTTTTTTCTCAAACAAGGAGATATCTAATGAAGCGTTTTCTCATTGCGATGGCACT
Organism: Candidatus Krumholzibacteriota bacterium; assembly: GCA_041309605.1. GTDB lineage: Bacteria > Krumholzibacteriota > Krumholzibacteriia > Krumholzibacteriales > Krumholzibacteriaceae > JALOPX01. The sequence continues at coordinate 10,504 of JBFYZH010000113.1, read as the reverse complement.
GGTGGTATTCATGACCGGCATGGCGTCGGCGGAAGGCATGATATTCGGCGTCAAGGGCGGCCTCAACCTGGCCAATATTTCCGGCGACGACGCCGAGGGCAACGCGATGAAGATTGCGTTCGGCGGCGGCGTTTGGCTTAACTACGCGATCACCGAAGCCTTCAGCGTACAGCCCGAACTGATGTACATGATCAAGGGTTGCGATTCCGAGGAAGAGGATGGCGGCACGCTGAAGTTCCAGTATGTCGACATCGACCTTCTTGCCAGGTATACCATCCCGATGGAAGGCAAATTCGCTCCTTACTTCTTTGCCGGACCGTATATCAGCATGCTGATGAGCGCCGATGCTGAAATGGGCGACGATTCCGCTGATATCAAGGACTACATGGAATCGATGGATTACGGCGCGATGATAGGTGTCGGCGGCGAGTATAAACTCGAACAGGGATGCATTACCTTCGACGCGAGGTATGCCCTCGGTCTTGCCAAGCTTGCCAAGGACGACGAGGCCTCTCTCGAGTTCTTCGAGATGGAGGAAGCTCCGGACTTCAAGAACACCGGCATCATGGTCATGGTCGGCTACGGTTTCGCGTTCTAATCCGGCCTGACGAAAAGATGCGGTCCGAAAGGGCCGCGGACGGTTGAAAAAGGCGCGGGGCCTCCAGGTCCCGCGCCCTCTTTTTTCCCCCCTGTCTATATCTTTGCCTTGTCATCGCGCGGCGCCGGAGCGATAATCGGATGTCCGGGGGATCTTGCTGTCCCGGGCCCCGCACCGGTGTCGTAGGGATGCGGGTTTATCGGAGCCATCGACGCGGGCCGGATCACGGGACAGTCCCGGCAACCGGGACCCGGAACGGACGGGCGATGTTCGACAGAGGATTCCATCTGTTCAGGCTCTGGGGTATCCCGGTTGAACTTAATGTCAGCTGGGTGCTGATATTCGCTCTCGTAACGTGGTCGTTCGCGACCGGGTTTATACCGCAGGATTACCCGGGGATCTTTTCGGCCCTTCAAACGTGGATTCTTTCGGTCGCCATCGCCCTGCTCCTCTTCATGTCCGTTCTTCTGCACGAATTCAGCCATTCGATCGTCGCCGTCAGAAACGGTCTTCCCATAAGGAAGATAACCCTCTTCATGTTCGGCGGCGTCGCGCAGATGAGCCGCGAGGTCGATTCCCCGTCGCTCGAACTCAGGATGGCCTCCGCCGGCCCTCTTTTTTCGCTATTTTTCGCGGGTCTCATGCGCGCGGCCGCGCGGTTGCCGGGGGAGCCGCCGTTCATGCGGGTTCTGCTGGTAACGGTGGCGAACGCAAATTTCGGATTGTTTTTTTTCAACATGATACCCGGATTTCCGCTCGATGGCGGGAGGATATTGAGGGCGGCGATCTGGGCGCGAAGCGGCGACCTGCGCAAGGCCACCCGGGTCTGTGCGCGGATAGGGGCCGGATTCGGCTATTTACTCATGATCCTGGGAGTCTGGAGTTTCATAGAGTACGGGGGGATGATCGGCGGCCTCTGGATGGTTTTTATCGGGTTGTTTCTGAAGAAGGCCGCCGATGACGGCTACAGGAACGTCGCCTATGCCGAAGCGCTAAGGCAGATCAGGGTTCGCGATATAATGAGGGCTGACGTCATCTCCGTCGACGGCTCGATCGATCTATTGACCCTGGTCGACGATTATTTTCTCAGGTTCCATTTCAACGTCTTCCCGGTGATCGCGGGCGATGTCCTGAACGGAGTCGTCTTTTTCGACGACGTAAGGCGTATTCGCCGGGATGAATGGCCGAGTCTTGCCGTGTCGGACGTGATGAACACGGACCTTGCCTCGTGGACGGTGGGGGAGGACGAATCCGCAGGAAAACTGTTTTTCCTTATCTTTCAGAAAGGACTCAGCGTTGTTCCCGTCACCGGGTCCGACGGTCGAATCGCCGGCATGGTCACAAGGCGCGGATTTTCAGACGCTTTGAAAGTAATGACATCCCTCGTGAAATAGATCGTCAATACTCCTTTTCGAACTCGTCTTCGTATTCTTCGAGTTCTTCCTCCATAAAAACCGGCACGACCCCGTATTTATTGGCCTTCTTCTCGTGGTTGTCGGTGAATTTTCTGGGACTGCCGTCTTCGTGCGTTGCGTTTTGATGTTTTTTGGGCTTGTGAGCATTGGCTTTGTTTTTCAAGACAGGACATCTCCTTTCCATCACCCTGTGCCCCCGTGACCGCGTTGCCCATATATTGCAAGAAATATGACAAATTTTCATTTTCGTCAACCCCCTTTGTGACGTCCATTCCACGCCGGCTTTCACCTTCGGCCCGGTCCCGGTCATGCTTTTCCGGGCGCCCGCAATATATAATTCAAGGCCGGGGCGGCGAATGCCGAAGATGAATTATCGGGTTGCGCGCGGGCATTTTAACGGGTTAACGGGCCCGCCGCGATCTGAATATTTCCGTTTCGGCGCAACCGGCCGATAATGGAATTCGATGCGGCTTTTTGCAAGACGTCCGGTCCGGCCACGTCAGGTTTTACAGGGAAGCTTATCGATATGGACAGGGAAGATGAACAGAGAGGATTTCCCATGGACAGCGGGACGATCCTTGCCGTCGTGCTCGAATGCCTGGATGGAGGATTTTTCGTAAAGGATCGGTTGCGAAGGTACGTTGTGGCCACGGACAATTTTTGTTCCCTGATGGGAATACGGCGCGACGAGATTGTCGGCAGAAGGTTGTCGGAAATATTCCGGGACAGCGGGGAACTTGCGATGGAACGGGATGACCTGGACGTGCTCGAAGGCAAAAAGGCCAGGTTCCGTTACAGGAGACCCTCGGCGGACGGGGAGAAGATACTGGAGGTCGTAAAGGCTCCGGTCAGGGACGGATCGGGGAACGTGACCGGGCTTGCCGGGATCGTAAGGGACGTGACAGAGCAGGTAAAACTGGCCGGGGATCTCGTTCAGGCTCAGAGAGCAGAAGCACTGATGAATCTTGCCGCGGACATCGCGCACGATTTCAATAATATCATCTACGGGATAACCGGGTACGTGACGCTCGCCATGTCCGGCATGAAAGAGGACGATCCCGCCCTGCCGGATCTGCAGGAAGTGATAAAGGCAACCGAGCAGGCCGGCAGTTACACGAAAAGACTCCAGTCGCTTGGCAGGAACATGCCGGCGAACCTGAAAAAGGAATCGATGAAGGATCTGCTGGAGGGGCTTGAAAGGCTGCTTGAGAACACCTTCCCCGACAATATAAGCGTAATCATGAAGATCGCCCCGGAAAATGTTCCGGTCGTGATGGACAGGGGGCAGATCGAAAGAGCTCTTCTCAATATCTGTGTCAACTCGAGGGACGCGATGCGGGACGGCGGTACCCTGACCGTCGAAGTGTCGGTCGTCGAATCCGGTTGCGGCGATTTCGAATCGATGAACGATCTGATAACCGGGGCGTGTTGCAGAATAACCATAAGGGACACGGGCGAGGGAATGGCTCCCGGAGCGAGGGAAAGGGCCTTCGAGCCGTTCTACACGACAAGGACGTCCGGGCGGAATATGGGATTGGGACTGTCCATAGCCTTCGGGATCATCAAAATACACGGCGGAGCCATAACGATCGATCCGGCGCCTGGCGGCGGCACCGTCGTTGAAATACTCATCCCCATGTCGGGCCCGAACGGAGAACTCGATGGTCCGGGAGCGGGCCGGAACACGGTGCCGGGCAGGCGCTCGCCGGAATGAATCCGGTTTTTGCCGGCGGCCGGGCGAAGGTCAGGGCGCCGGCGCCGGCTGCGGCCTGTTTTTCTCGAAGATGGCCGGGTCCACGGGCACATCGTACTGGATTTCCTCCCAGAAGAATTCCGTCGTTTTCGCGCCGTTCTGGTACACGGTCACGTGAAACGGCACGGTTCTGCCCCCGATATTTCTGTAATCCTCCATTATCGTATGAGTCTCCACGTCCTGATCCTTCTCTATCTTTCTTGCGGGAAGGCGCGTCGCCCTGGTGATGTCGAAAAGGACCGTTTTTCCTCCGGCCAGGCAGCCGATCCGCGTCAATTCCGTCCCCGCGAGAAGGGAATCGTCCGGGACCGCGGCCGCCGTGAAAAATGAATCGGCGCTCGATATGAAATGAGCGAGCCCGTCGATTTCCCGCATCCGCTGTTCCAGCATGGCGGTCGTTCTTTCGTTCTGGCGAATCCCCATGTTAACCTCGGACCACGCCTGCCCGCCGTTGTAGACATAAACGAAATAGAAGGGATGGTCGTAGGCGCTGTAATCCTGATCGAGAAGCTGCTTGTCCGGTTTCTGCGTGTAGTATGCGCAGTCCGCCTTCACGGTCCCCCATCCGGGCCATTCAGAGGTCATCGTGCCTTTCTGTACGAGCGTATTCCAGCCTGTCGCCCTGGACATTCCGCCCATAGCCTTGACCGAATCGAGCAGCACCGATTTCGCCGGATCCTTTTCCGTGGCGGCGCAGGAGGCAAGAATGAAGGCGAGCGGCAGGCAGGCGGAAAGGATGAACGCGATACGGTGTTTTTTGCAAGTCCGTTTCATTGTATTTCTCCCTTGGTCCTTCAGATCGTCAGATCGTTGTGAGCCTCGACGAGCCTGGATCTTATATCCAGGCCGAAGGTGCACGAGCCCGAGCAGTGTCCCGCGCACGAACCGCAGATCGAGGCGTTCCTGTCGCCCGGAATGGCGGCGTAGAGATTCATCGCGTATTTTTCTCTTCCATAGTTATTGAAATAGAGCCTGTAACGCAATATATCGTGAATGCGAACGTCGTGCGGGCATGCGTTCAGGCATCCGCCGCAGCCGGGCCGGCAGTAATCGGCGCCGAGAGCCGCGGCGTACCCCTCGAGGACCTTCATCTCCGCGGCGCTCATGTCCGGATTGCCGGAGGCGCCGACGAATTCGTCGATTTCCTCGAAGGTTCTCATCGTCAGCGCGATCGTGCTGATATCCGGCTGCGCCAGCATCCATTTCAAAAGGGCCTGCCTGGCGGTCCTTCCGTCCTTCATGAACTTGGAATAATCTATCTTCTTTGCGGCGGAGAGGGACTTCATCGCGACGACCGCCACGTCCTTGCTCCCGGCCTTTTTCAGAACCGGTTCGAGTCCCCTGGTCATGTAGTTCATTCCGGGCATGATCATGTCTATGTCGGTGTTGTCGAGGAGCCAGTCGAAATCCGCCGCCATTCCCGGCCCGTGGGAGCTCGCCCCCCAGAACCTTATCTTCCCCGCCTTTCTCGCCTTGTGAAATGCCGAAACGATGGCCGGGTTCCGGATCCTGTCGTCGCCGCCGAGGTTGGGGTCGCCGACCGAATGGACCAGGCAGCAATCGATGTGATCCGTGTTAAGCCGCTTGAGGCTTTCGTCTATCGCAGCGAGGATCTGTTCCTCGGTCGTCTCCGGCGTGAAAAGCTCCGGCTCGAGTTTTGTCGTGACGAAAAGCTTGTCGCGTTTCTGAGGGAATATACGGCCTATTATCACTTCCATCTCGTAATACTGCCTGGCCGTATCGACGTAGTTGATTCCCCTCTCCATCGCGTACTCGAGAAGGGACGGGTCCTGCATGCCCGCGTTGCCGAACGAAATGTCGGATACCTTGTACCCTGTCCGCCCGAGGCGGCGGTAGTCCCTTATCGAGGGTTTGAGGGCGGATCCTTCCTGCTTGTCCTGCGCGGATAAGGATCCCGGACCTCCCGCGGTCAGGGCGAACCCGGCCCCTATGATGCCGGCGGCTCCCCTGCCCAGAAAAGACCTTCTGGAGATGCTGCTTCCGGATTTTTTCATGATCTTCCTCGCTTTCGCATGGAGATTTTTCCTGCCTGAAGTCCCCTTCGAACCCGCGCCCGGCCTGCGATCGGATCGGGCGGCACCGCGGCGAAGGACCGGAGACGATTATACGCCGAAACCGGCCCTTCCGGTCAAGTGTTGAAACCCGGCAAGGCGTCGGGCGAAGTCGCGGGGTTGCCGGCGCCGGAAGTTTTAGACTGGAGCAAAACCGCCATGGGTGATAGAATGAAACGGATTTATAGTCTCTCAGAAATGCGGATGCGGCCCGGCGTAGCGCGCGGACCGCGGACGTGTGGATGTAACGGTCTCCGAGAAAGGAAAGCGGGATGTCAAAATTACCGGCGAAGCTTCCCCCCGAAGCCTACAGGCAGCTTGGAGAAGGAGAAAAGTACTATCCGATCGTTCCGGCGGGCGATTCTCCGCTCGAGGTGACGCCGAGGTCGGTAGGGATCGGCCTCGTGATGGCGATGATCTTCTCGCTCGCTTCGGCTTACCTTGCGCTGAAGACCGGGCAGGGGATGGAGGCGGCCATACCGATAGCCATCCTCGCGATCGGCTTGGCGAACATGTTCGCCCGGAAGAGCACGATCCTCGAAAACGTCATCCTGCAGTCGGTCGGGGCGGCTTCCAGCGCGGTCGTCGCGGGGGCGGTTTTTACGATACCGGCCCTGTACATGCTCGATATCGAGGTTTCGTTCTGGCACATATTCGTGACGGCATTCCTCGGCGGCAGCCTCGGCGTGCTCTTCCTGATACCGCTTCGCGATTACCTGATGGTGAAGGAACACGGCAAGCTGCCCTTTCCCGAGGCGATGGCCACGACCGAGATTCTCGTGGCCGGAGAAAGCGCCGGACAGCAGGCCTCCACGCTGATCTTCAGCGCGGTGATCGCATTCTTTTTCGACCTTTTCGTGCTGACCTTCGGGTTCTGGAAGGAGATCGTTTCGTTCCACGTCATCGGAATCGGAAGGTGGATCGAGGAACGTTTCTCGATGGCGTTCAGGGTCGACGGGCTCGCGGCGATCATCGGCCTCGGTTACGTCGTGGGTATCAAGTACTCGGCAATCATAGCGGCCGGATCCTTTCTTTCCTTTCTCGTCCTCATTCCACTCGTCCACTATATCGGTTCGCACCTGTCGGGGATCATCCCTCCAGGCGCCGTTCCGATAGCGGACATGTCGGTCGACGACATCTTCGTCAATTACGTCCGCCTGATCGGCATCGGCGGGATCGCGGGGGCGGGGATCATGGGGATAATAAAAAGCGCCCCGTCGATCGGCAGGTCGTTCAAGCTGGGGATCAGGGGCATCGCCGCCTCGAGGGCCGAGGGACACGCAGACGTCAGGACGGAACGGGATATCAACTTCAGGGACGTTTTCATAGGGATCGCGGCGATAGGGATATGCCTCTGGCTCTTCTTCAGGGGCGGGGTGGCAAACTCCTTTGTCAGCACCGTCGGAGTCCTTCTGGCGCTGGGGATATCGTTCCTGTTCACGATGGTGGCCGCAAGGGCCATCGGGCTGATCGGAACGAATCCCGTATCGGGCATGACGCTGGCGACTCTTATCATAACGAGCGTGATACTGACCAGGGTCGGGCTTTCCGGAAAACCGGGGATGTTCGTGGCTCTCATCATAGGCGGTGTCGTGTGCACGGCCCTCGCCGTGGCGGGAGCGTTCGCCACCGACCTTAAGATCGGGTACTGGATAGGCGCGACTCCCCGCAACCAGCAGATGTTCAAGTTCTTCGGTATTCTCGTGTCCGCCGTCTTCTGCGCCCTGGCGATGATGCTGTTCGCCAGAATCTACACCTTCGGCTCGTTGGAGATGCCGGCTCCCCAGGCTTCGGCGATGAAGGAAATCATCTTCGGCCTGATGGGGCCCGAAGCGGGTGTGCAGTGGATACTCTTTTCGTTCGGCGTGTTGATATCGGTCATCCTCGCGATGAGCGGCGTGCCGGCGCTGGCCTTCGCGCTCGGGATGTACCTGCCCGTGCAGCTCAATACGGCGATCCTTCTCGGCGGTTTTATCTCCTACCTGGTCGGGAGAAGCTCGAGGGACGAGAAAACAGCCAAGGAGAGGCAGGAAAGGGGGATACTGGTGGCCTCAGGATATATAGCGGGCGGATCGATCGCCGGGGTGGCGGCGGCGGTGATAGCGGCGCTCGGCTGGGACGCTTTTCTTGCGGTGCACTATTCTGACAGCCTGTCGGAGCTGGTCGCCATCGCGATGCTGACCCTGTTGTCGGTCTTCATGTACTGGTACTCGAAGAGGATCAGGTCCTGATCGTCAGGCGGCCGGGGAAGAGGCGCCCGCGCGGAAAAAGCGGTTCCGGATGATTCCGGGGGCGGATTGTTCACCACCTGCAGAACAATATCCTGAAGGGCAGGGTGATAAGCCCCCAGACAAGCATGAAAAATCCGCCGACAACCGCCCCCAGCAGCCCGAGCGGTAGAAGCAGCAGAAATATGAGGGGCGTAAGAATAAGGAGCAGCAGCGCCAGCGGCCAGCACAGCACCAGGAGAATGCACCATAGAAGGAAACTGATCATCGTTCCACCTTCTTTCCTTGCGGGTTACGGTTATTGATACGAAGGCCGCCGCGCGAGGGTTTCATTCCCGGCGCGGGTTTTTCCCGCGGGATGGGCCTGAGGCGCGGGTTCGAAGAGTGCCCGCCCTCTTCATCCCTGACATCTCTTGTCCGGGCCCCGGTTTCTTTCGACGAGCATGTCGATCAGATCCAGTTCGCCCGGGGTCAACGCGCGGACTCCGCCGAGAACCTCCGTAATGAAGGATGTCTTTGCCGCCGCTTCGACCAGTTCGATCCGGTTGAAGGCTTCACGAAGCGAGCTTCCGACCGTAACCACGCCGTGGTTGCCCATCAGCACTACATCGGCGCCGCGGGCTGCTTCGGAGACCGCTTCGGCAAGGTCCCGGCTTCCCATGACGATGTATGGCACTACGGCCGGTTCGCCCAGAACGGCGCGCGATTCCGCGCTGATGTCGAAGCGGATTTCCCGGCCTGTCGAGCAGTATGAAGCGGCGAAGAGCGGATGCGCGTGCATCACCGAGCGCGAGTCGGGGCGTTTCGCGTAAATGGCGGCGTGAAGACTCGATTCCATGCTCGGTTTCAATCCTTCCTCCGGGCGCGCTCCGTCCATCCCGATGACGACGAGTTCTTCAGGGCGCGTCGCGCCCTTGTCCAGGCCCGAGGGGGTGATCAGTATCCGTCCGTCGCCGAGCCTCAGGCTCGCATTGCCGCCGGTGGACGTCGTCAATTGACGCTCGTAAATCCTGCGCATGAAGGCCGCCAGCTCTGTTCTTTCTTCCGTAAAATCCATATCTCCAGGGTTTCCTTCCGGGAATCCGCGAAGGACGGGGTCTTGTTTTTCAGTAAGCCTTTATTCTTCCGTTCCTGATCATCATGGACATGTAGGATATTACCAGAAGGACCGCGGCGCCGAGAAGAACAAAAGGGGCCTGTATGCCGAACTTGTCGGAAACATGTCCGCTGATGTAGGAGAAGATCGAATTGCCCGCGATGGAGATATTGGCGGAGAGAGCAAAGGCGGCGGTCCTTTCCCTCGGCCGGATGACCTCGGACATGTACGAGGGGATCGAGGGATAGGTGATGAAGAGCCCGAGGCCGAGGAGAACGAAAGCGGCTATGACGATCGGAATGTTCCTGCCGAGGGCCAGGGTAAGGGCCGAAACCGTCATCAGGATGTACGCCGTTATGAGGGTCCTGTTGCGGTTGAGGAGTTCCGTAATCTTGCCGTAAAAGAGCGCGGAGAGAGTCCCCGCGAACATCCAGAGGCCCAGGACCGCCCCCATCCGGGACGCCGACATGCCGAGCCTGTGATTGAGCAGGCTCGGGGAATAATCGAGCATGATACCCCACGCGAGACCGCCGAGAAGCATCATCGGGATGAAGATTCTCATTTCCCTGAAGGTGCGCGACCAGGATATCGGTTTTTTCTCGCTCTCCTTCTGCTCGGCTATCTCCTCCGTGCTGATTGTTCCCGCGGAGATGAAGAGCCCCGCCAGAACGGCTGCGAGGTTGGCTGCCCCCCAGATATAGATGGGCATCTTCCACCCGTACCGTTCGGCGAGAAATCCCGTGGACGTGAAGGCTAGAAGAACGCCTATGTTGCCGAAGGCGCTCTGGATCCCCATCGCCTTGTCGAGAGCGATGCCTTTGAACGAATGCGATATCCAGGAAAATCCGACGGGATGAAAGATGCTCGTTCCCAGGCGTATCCCCACAAAAAAGAAAACAAGCATCGGGTAGTTTTTCGACGTTGTCAGAAAAAGAAGCGCGATCCCCACAATGAGCGCGTCAAGGGCCAGGTAATAACGCGAATGCCTCGGTTTCGAAAAGTGACCGATAATGGCCTGGGCGATTATCGACATGACAAGTCCGAGCATGGCCATCGTACCTATGTCCGAGTAACTGCTTATCAGCCTGCCCTGCGTGTACAGAAGAGGGAAAAGGGCGGGGAGTATGACCAGCGAGCCGTCGTTGAACATGTGGTACAGGGAAACGGTGGCGAGCATCCTTTTCTTTTTCGGCTCCATCTTCGTGCGGCTTTCTCCATCCGGTCCGGTGCAGGGCCGCCCAAGTCCCGCGCCATCGACTATGGATACGGGGCCGGGCCGGGGATGAATATAATTTCACCGGATCGAAAAGTTAAGTCATTTCGTACGCCTTTCGTATATTTT
>JBFYZH010000112.1:0-25806 GCA_041309605.1 Candidatus Krumholzibacteriota bacterium | reverse complement strand
CGGTTCGCGCCGGAGACGGTCCGGGGACGACAGGCGCTCTTTACCTGAGCCTGCCCGTGGGCCCGAAATCGATATCGATGGGCGAGGCTGGAGCGGCGCTCCAGGGGGATCCTTTCGGATGGCTCTCGAACCCTGGGCTTCTGGAACAGGCCGAAGGGACCGGAATCGGCATCTTCCACAGCCAATGGCTGCTCGACACTTACTACGATAACATTTTCGTAAGCCACCGCCCGCACAGGATGCTGAGCGTAGGAGCGGCCTTGACTTACCTGTCCACGCCCGAGATACAGGGTTTCACCGAGACGGGCGCCCCTACGGACATGCTGGATAACAACAGCTTCCAGGGGATACTCGGACTCTGTATCGCTCCGCTGGATAATTTCGGGGCCGGCCTCAACATCAAATACTTCCAGGAAAAGATCGCCGACTGGACCGCTAGCGGTGCCGGGATCGACATAGGCGCCGTTTACACCTTTCCTTTTCCGTCGATCTCCATCGGCGCTTCCGTCTGTAACATCGGCCCGAAGATAAGGTTCATCTCGCATGACGAGGAACTCCCGATGACGGTCAGGGCCGGCGGCGCCTACAGCCGCGCCCTCCTGCCGGGTATCGCCGGATTCACAATGGCGGCCGACCTGGTCATGCCCAGGCATACCGATGCCTACCCGGTAGTCGGAGCCGAACTCCTCCTGAGGGATACCGTCAGCCTCAGGGCGGGATATTGCGGTGAAAAGGAAAGGGAATACAATGGATTCACCGCCGGAGGCGGAATAGATATCCTGGGAAAACTCTCTGTCGACTATGCCTGGACACCTTACGGCGATCTCGGCAATTTCCACAGGGTATCGGTTCATTTCAACCGGTAACGTACCTGCGTCCATGAAAGATTCCGGGTCGGATACCTGATGAAAAATTTCGACGATCCCCTGATAACAAGCCCGCAGAACTCGAGGATCAAGGCCGTGACCGCGCTCCGCAGGAAACGCGAACGCGGCGCCGTAAATCTGATGGTGATAGAAGGGGCCAGGGAGACCGGGCGCGCCCTCGGATGCGGAATCGAACCCGTCGAGGCGTATTACTGTTCCGAAGTGGCCGACGAGGACTTCCTCGCCGGGATGCTTCCGCGCCTGCGTAAGGCCGGAACCGCGATGAACCGCGTGACGGGCAGGGTGTACGAAAAACTCGCCTACAGGGAAGGTTCGGAGGGTATCATCCTCCTGGCGAAAAGACCGCTGAACACACTCGACGATCTCCCATGCGGGAAAAACCCGCTGTACATCGTCGCGGACGGCGTGGAAAAACCGGGGAACCTCGGAGCGATATTCAGATCGGCGGACGGAGCCGGAGTGACCGGAATTATCGTGACCGGCAGCGGGACCGACATATTCGGCCCAAACGTCATCCGCGCCAGTCTCGGCACGGTTTTCAGCGTCGCTTCGGCGGAATCGACGGAAACCGAAGCCGCGGCCTGGCTGAAAAGAAGAAACGTGAAGATTATTTCTTCGAGTCCGGCTGCCGGGTTGCCGTATACCGAGGCCGACCTTGCCTCGCCATGCGCCGTCGTCGTCGGAAGCGAGGACACGGGCGCAAGCGAATCCTGGCTCGACGCATCCGATATAAGGATCGGGATACCGATGCGCGGTATCGCGGATTCGCTCAACGTCTCGGTATCCGCTTCCATACTCGCCTACGAGGCCCTCAGGCAGCGATCGGCGGGGCGGAGTAAAAAATAGAATGATTATAGCCGTCTTCTGGATATCGCTTCTTTTCATCCTCTACACCTACGCGGGATATCCGGCGCTCCTTTACTTGTGGTCGATCCTTTTCCCAAGGAGTGTGCGCAAGACACGGCAGGATAGTGTACCGTTCGTGTCGGTTATTATCGCGGCCAGAAACGAGGAAGGAAATATCGCCCGCCGGATCGAGAACCTGTTCGAACAGGATTATCCGGAAGACAGGATGGAGATTATAATCGTCTCCGACGGATCCACCGACTCCACAGACTCGATCGTCAGAGCCCGCGCCGGCGGCGACGTACAAACGGCGGCCTTCGGACCGGCTGCGCCCGACGATCTCCAGGCAAAGATCGACCCCGGCGCACCCGGCATCCTGCGGGCGACCGGCAACCGCGGGGGCCCCGAAGGACGGAGTTTTGCCATCCCCGAACCGTTTCTGCGGCTTATCACGCTCGGGCGCAACGTGGGGAAACCGGGCGCGCTCAATGCCGGAATCGAGGCGGCGCGGGGAGATCATATCGTCTTTGCCGATGCCAGGCAGCAGTTCGAACCGGACGCGATCTCGCGTCTCGTGGAGAATTTCAGCGATCCCGAGGTCGGCGCGGTGAGCGGCGAACTCGTGTTCCGTGAGGACTCCGACACGACGATCAGAACGGAGATGGGTCTTTACTGGAATCTCGAGAAATGGATCAGAAAAACCGAAAGCAGGATCCACTCGGTCGCGGGAGCCACCGGGGCGATATACGCAGTAAGAAAAGATCTCGCCGTTGTTCTTCCCGAAAAGGTGATTTTGGACGACGTGATGACTCCCATGATGGTTGTAATGAAGGGATACAGGACGATCTTCGAATCCGGGGCGATCGCCTGGGATACGGTGTCGAGGGATCTCGCCCAGGAAAAAAGAAGAAAGGTTCGCACTCTCTTCGGCAACTACCAGCTTCTTCGACTGATGCCGGGCCTTCTTTCCCCGCGGAAAAACCCGATTTTCCTGCAGTTTTTCTCGCACAAGGTCATGAGGCTATTTGTCCCGTTTTTCTTCGTTTTCACGATGGTCTCTTCCCTCCTGGCCGGAAGCGCGGGGTACACGCTCTTTTTCGCCGCGGCGCTGGCCGCGGTGCTCCTGCCCCTCTTTGAAAAACCGCTCGCCGGAATCCCGCTCATGGGCAAGGCGTGTTCGATTTCGAGAACCTTCACTTCGCTGAACTATTTCGCTTTTCTCGCCTTCCTGGTGCTTGTCAGGCCGGGCCGAAAGGAGATCTGGTGACGGAGAAGCCGTGTTCCGCGACGGTCCTCATGTATCACGCGCTGGAAAGCGCGTCGAATCCCTGCGGACTGACGGGCGGGGGGGAACTCGTGTACGTTCTCCCGGAAGAGGATTTCCGCAGGCAGATGCGCCTTCTGAACGAAATGGGGATCGAGGTCGTCCTGCCCGGAGACGATGAGCCTCCGGAGCCTCGCGCCGCCCGTTCTTCGCCGCACGCGGGTTCGACCCGCGTAGTGCTTACCTTCGACGACGGCCACGTATCGAACCATTCCGCCGCCCTTCCGGCGCTTTCAGATCTCGGATTCCGGGGCATATTCTTTGTCACGACGGACTGGATCGGAAAAGAGAAATACATGAGCGCGGAAATGATCCGGGATCTCGCCTCCGCCGGGATGATCGTCGGTTCGCACGGCCGCTCGCACAGGTTTCTGACCGCCCTTTCCGGCGACGAGCTCCGGGAGGAGCTGGCCGGGTCGAGAAAGGTTCTCGAGGAGATAACCGGCGGTGCCGTGGATTCCCTCTCCGCTCCGGGCGGGCGCCTGGACGAACGGGTCACGGACGCCGCGCTGAAGGCCGGCTACCGCTGGATATACGACTCCGTCCCCGCGGTCAATCGTTCATTCGTCCCGGGAAGGCCCGTGCACAGGTTCGCGATCATGAGGTCTTCCTCCGACGCCTGGTTCGCAAAGGTCGTTTCGGGCGCTCCGCCCCTGTCCGCCGCCCTCAGGTACAGGCTCCTCGATTTCGCGAGGAAAACCCTCGGAGACCGGCTGTACGAGGCGGTCCGAAGCCGCGTTCTCGGCGACACCCCGCGCGGCAGCCGCCCGTGAGCCCGCCCCAGGCCCGCTGAAACCGGCCGGCGCCGCTCCTGACCGAACCCCGCACGGCCTCCTTCCCGATCGTACAGCACAAACCGGACCTGCAGGGTTGCCTTTTGCGACGAATCCTGTATACTTGGGGCGGAAAGCCCGTGAAAGGAGCAGTCGCATGTCGATCGAAACGATATTCTCCCGAAGAAGCATAAGGAAATACACGCACAGCCACGTCGAAAAAGAGGCGATAAGGACGATCATGGAGGCGGGGATGGCGGCTCCGTCATCGAGAAACCTTAAACCGTGGCACCTGGTGCTGGTGACCGAACGCGCGACTCTGAACAGGCTCGGCGAAGCGCATCCGCATGGAAAGATGCTCATGGAAGCGCCGGTTGCGATAGCCGTCTGCGGGCAGTTGGACATATCTCCCGATTTCTGGATCCAGGATTGCTCGGCGGTCACCGAAAACATCCTGCTTGCCGCGACAAGCCTCGGGCTCGGATCGGTGTGGCTCGGTTGTCATCCAAGGGAGGACCGGGTGGCTTCCGTCAGGGAGATCCTCGGTATCCCCGACGGGATCGGCGTTCTGAGCCTTATCGCCATCGGACATCCCGCGGAAACGAAGGAACCGAGAACGCAATACGACGAATCCAGGGTCCACAGGGAAAAGTGGTAAGGAGGGCGCCCTCATGGAACTGTTCAGGGACGACGTGTTCGAGACGGTGCTCGACAAGATGGAGGACCGCTTCGATTCCCACGATTTTATTTTCGAGATGATGCGGCATTTCCCACGGCAGTATACCAACGCCCTCTATGAATGCAGAAGATCCAAGGACCCCATCCAGACCCTTCACGCGAAGATCGGCAGGAAACTTCTCGAATTCGGAGGCAGCATAGTAAAAACCCGCCGCAGTTCGTCGAGGAATACTCGCGGACTTCCCTCGACGAACCAGCACTGGGAAAAAAGGAATCCCGCGGAAAAGGGAAAAACACTGCGGGAATAGCCGTCCGGAATTCTCGATGCCGGGCGTCGGCCCCGCCTCCTTCACCTCGCCGCCGGATAAAAAAGTTTGCCTGCGGCCTTTCCATCATGATAGATTGGACTGGTCGAATTTTTCAGCAGTCACGTTCAAGCCGTAACTCCAGGAGCGATGGGAGATGGCCGGTCAAACCGAATCGATCAAACCCGGAATCCTCGACGATCCCGGCATCCGCACGCTGCCGGATATCTACGAGCGCGCCGTCGGGAAATTCAGTTCATCGATAATGATGAAGAAAAGGCATTCCTGGGGTTACCAGTCGATCTCCTATGAGGAATTCGGCGGGCTTATTTCCTTTCTCGGGTCGGGATTGATCGCCCGCGGGCTCGGCCACGGAGATCGTGTCGCCCTGATGGCCGCGAACAGCCCGGAATGGATGGTCGTCTATGCGGCGGTCACCGCATCCGGAGCGGTGATCGTGCCTCTCGATACGGCGCTTACGGAAAACGAACTCAGGCATGTTCTTCTGCACTGCGAAGCGAAATTCCTCGTAGTCTCGCCGGACATCCACTCCGATCTGCTCGAGGGAAAGGAACTCAAGGGCACCGATATTATCGTCCTTGGCGAACGTGACTCCGCCATGAAGTCGGCGACGGTGACCGAGGTCATGGCCGCCGGGAAGGAAAAGATCGCGGGAGGCGAAGCCGGCTATTCCAGAGCCAGGTCCGCCGTGAAACCGGACGATGTCGCGGCGATATGCTACACCTCCGGAACCACCGGTCAGCCGAAGGCCGCCGTGCTGCTTCAGCGCAACCTCGCGTCCAATCTCAAATCGATAAAGAGCCGGCTCCCCATCACGCCGGCCGATACGTTTCTCTGCCTGCTTCCTCTTCATCATACCTTCTCGACGATGTGCGTATTCCTCGCTCCGCTGGCAAGCGGGTCCACCATCGCTTTCGCGAGGTCCGTCAAACCGAAGCAGGTGTTCGAGGATATCGTCAGGGAAGGCGTCACGATTCTTGTCGGCGTGCCTCTTTTCTTCGAGCACCTGGCTCCGATGCTCGCCCCGGCCAGGGAAGGCCGCGTGAGGATCCCCGGATTCGTCAGGAGGATATTCCTTACGATCGCGATGACCTTCGACAGGATCTTCGGCGGAAAGCGATCGTCCTCATCCACCGGAAAGAAGATCGTCATGGCCGGCCTCGAAAAGATAAGATATTGCGTCTCCGGAGCGGCGGCCCTGAGACCGGATGTCGAGGACGCGTTTTTCTCGGCCGGGCTGCGGATGCTGCAGGGATACGGGCTCACTGAAGCCTCCCCCGTGGTGGCGGTCAATCCCTTCGACCGCCCCCGGAAGGGCACGATAGGCCCGGCGCTGCCCGGCGTGCAGGTCGAGATCGTCCACCCGGACAACGAAGGCACGGGCGAGATCACCGTCAAGGGACCGAACGTGATGAAGGAATATTACCGCAATCCCGAAGCGACGAAGGCGGTTCTGAAAGGCGGGTGGCTGTATACCGGAGATCTCGGAAAAACGGATGAAAACGGCTACATAACCATTGTAGGAAGAAGTAAAAGTGTCATAGTCACGGCCGGAGGCAAAAATATATATCCGGACGAAATGGAGGCCGCCCTGAACGGGAATATCTACATCCTTGAAAGCATGATCATGCCCGTCGCCGATCGCAAGGGAAATACAAGGCCCGGCGCCGTCATAGTCCCCGATTACGACATGCTCGCGACCGTCGAGCAGCTCAGGGGAAACGTCACGGACGAAACCGTACGCGCGTTCATCGGCGAGCAGGTCAGGCTGTTCTGCGAAAAACTCCCCGATTACAAGAAGATTTACGATATCCGGATAAGGGACCGCGAACTCCCGAAAACTTCGACACGCAAGGTGAAACGCCACCTGGTGACATGGACCAGCCAATAAAACGAACGCCACGGCCGCCCGCGGGCGGAACCGGATTGGGGCGGCCCGGAACGGACCGCGCCGACTCGTCCGCGCAAACTCCGGGAAATCCACCGCACCTTCCCCCTCCGGGCGGCGCAAACGCGCTCGATTATCTTTTTCTTCTCCGCCCCATGATCCTGATCCCCGTATGGACATTCTTTTTGCTCGGAGCCCGGCATGGATATTCCCTCTCGGACGATCGTCCCGACACTTTCGCGATCATTACGGGGATGGTCTCTTTCTCGGCCCTTCTGGGAGCCGTCTACGTCATAAACCAGATATCGGACCGCCGGACCGATCTTGCCGGAAACAAGCTGTTCCTGATCTCCCATTCCATCGTCAGCCTTCGATCGGCATGGATCGAGTCAATCCTGCTCGCCGTCTTTTCCCTCGCGACGGCGTATTTTCTCACGAACACCCTCTTTTTCATCATCGCCGCGGCAAGCCTTGTGCTGGGGCTCCTGTATTCCATCGAACCGGTGCGGTTGAAAAAGAGGGCGGTATTCGATATCGCGGCGAACGCCGTTGGAAGCGGCGTCCTGAATACACTCGTTGGATGGACGTCCGCGGGAGCCCCGGTCCGCGGATACATGGTGCTGCTCCCCTATCCGCTGGCCGTGGCTTCCGTGCACATGGTGACGGCGCTCGCGGACATCGAGGCGGACAATTCCGCCGGTTTGAGAACAAGCGGAGTTCTTGCCGGACGTACGGCCGGCCTTTGGACCGCCGCGGGACTCATGACCGCGGCCCTGGTATCGGCCATCCTCACGGGTAACCGCCCGGCTTTTTACGCGACCCTTTTTTCACTGCCTCTTTTTCTTGTCGCGGCATTGTCCGGAAAGAAAATCCTCGCCGCGGACCGTATCCTTCTTCCCGCGAGGATCGCGACCCTGGTTTTCGCGCTGACCGCCGGGTTCTTTTTCCCGCTCTTCGTACCGTTTCTGGCGGCGATCATACTCATGACGAGAATGTATTACAGGCGAAGGTTCGGCGTGAACTATCCGTCACTTTGGCCCGGGCGCCGGGATTAATAATTGTTTCACTCGATGCGATTTTGTCTTACATTATCTGGGATTTCAAGTGATTTCGAAAGCCGGGACCCGCCGGCCCGAAACGCGCGTTCCATCTTCAACCCGCTCGGCAGCCGATGAACCTGATCAAGACATTCACAGGGACCAGGCTCCACACGAAGATCCTTCTCGGTCTTGCCGCCGGGGTCCCTCTCGGCATTATCCTGGGGCCGAAAGCCGGCGCCGTCGAGCCGGTCGGCATATTATTCATCCGACTCATCCGGATGATAGTCGTTCCGCTGGTCTTCTCCTCACTTTTCGTCGGAACTGCGAGCCTCGGCGATATCAGGAAACTGGGGAGGATAGGGCTCAAGACGATCTCATATTACCTGGTTACGACGGCGATAGCGATTACCGTCGGGATCGTCCTGGCCAACATCTTCCAGCCGGGCAGGAGCATCGACGATTCGACAAGGGAAAAGCTGTTCCGATCGTACCGGACCGAGGCCTTGAAAGACATCGAGATCGCAAGCCATAAACCCGGCCTCGTCGAAACGATCACGCGGATCGTGCCGGCCAACCCGATGGAGAGCCTCGCGGAAGCGAACATGCTGCAGATAATATTCTTCGCCCTTCTGTTCGGCATCGCCGCGACACTCGTGCCCGGCGACAAGGCCAGGCCCGTGATTCATTTTTTCGACGCGGTAAGCGAAGTCATGATACAGATGGTCCATATCGTAATGAAAATGGCGCCCCTTGGCGTAATGGCGCTCATCGCCGCGGTGGTGGGCAGGTTCGGCTCGGAGATACTGCTTTCGCTGCTCAACTACTCCCTGGTGGTGATCGCGGGCCTCGCTCTCCACATGGGCCTTATCTATTCATCGGCCGTGAAGATCTTCGCCGGGATGAGCCCCACGGAATTCTTCCGCGGCATAAGACCGGCCCAGCTCATAGCTTTTTCCACTTCATCGAGCAACGCCACCCTTCCCGTCACCATCGAATGCTCGGAAAAAAATCTCGGGGTTTCGGAAGAGATATCGAGTTTCGTTCTTCCGCTGGGGGCGACGATCAACATGGACGGCACGGCTCTCTACCAGGGGGTCGCCGCCGTCTTCATCTCCCAGGTCTACGGGATAGATCTCGGCGTCGGAGCCCAGCTGACCATCGTCCTTATGGCGACACTCGCCTCGATCGGCACCGCGGGAGTGCCCGGAGTCGGGATAATAACGCTGGCAATGGTACTCGAGGCCGTCGGCGTGCCCCTTGAAGGAATAGCGCTTATTCTCGGCGTCGACAGGCTTCTTGACATGTGCAGGACGGTGGTCAACATCACCGGGGACGCGTCCGCAGCGGTCATCGTCGCCGCTTCAGAAGGAGATCTCTCTGTGAATAGGGGCCGGAAGGAGGGCGAAAACATATGACCGGCACCGTAAGGATACTGTTCATCCTCCACCTGGCGCTTATCCTTCTGGCGTCGGTTTCCATGACCACGCCGCTCTGGGGCGCAAGCGCCTGGTCTCATGTCTCTTTCACCATGGCATTCATCCTTTCGGCGGTTTCGGCGTGCCTGCTCCACAACGGGATGGCTGACAAGGCCGCGAACATTATCCCCGACAGGAGATCGCCGGCGCTCTGGACCGTCGCGGCGGTCTGCGTCGCGGCGCCCGTCCTCATGTGGACGTTCAGGTCGGGCCACGGGTACTGGGGCGACGGTATCCGGCTTTCCTCCCTGATCGAGAGCGGAGAATGGCTCAAGAGCGGGGCTCCAATCGGCACGGCGTTGAACCAGGCGATGTACAGGTTCGTGAACACCCTCTTCTTTTCGAACTCGACTGCGGCCATATCGCTGACGGGGATCCTCTGCGGCCTCCTGTTCATTATTGTTTCATCGTCGATCGCATGTCTTCACGCCGCCGGCGAAGGCACGCGAACGAGGATATGTTTTCTTTCCACCCTCTTCATGGCGGCCAACGGTTATTTCGTCGTTTTCTTCGGCTCGGGCGGAAATGCGGCGCCGGGGATACTTTTTTCGTCCCTTTTCATCCTTGCCGCGTTGTCCCATATCAGGGGAAAGACCCGCATAATCGTTCCGCTGGCGCTTTTCATGATATCTTTTTTCACTCACATATCCGCGATCTGCCTGCTTCCCGGAGTACTGCTGATCATCGCAGGAGCGTTCAGCCGCTCCAAATCGGTAAAACGGCCGGTCCTGGCGGTTTCGGCAGTCCTGATTGCCTGGATCGCAGCCGACCTTGCCATGAGCCGTCACACCGGTTTTCCCGGACCCTCCAGATACATCATCCAGTCGCTTGCAGCCCGCCTGGAAAGCACATCTTCGGTTCCAGCCGGAAAGATCACAGCCCTGTGGGCGAACGAACTGCTGATACTCGGCCCCTCTACCCTGACGGCCATGGTCCTCGTCTTTCTGAAAGCCAGGAAGAATGCGCAGTCCGCCCTCGCTTCATCCGGCGAGGAAAGATTCCTCCTGATCCTTGTCATATCGGCTGTCCTTTTCATCATTGTAGGAGCGGGACGTATAGACGGCGGACTGAGGTGGGATATCTTCGCCGCCACCGGTCCGGCGTTCGCTGTTTTCTCCCTCTGGAAACTCGGCAGGCTTCTCCCCGACAGGCGCGACTTCGGCCGGGCCATGATCCTGCTGTCGGCGGCCGGCCTGCTGCACATGACGCCTCTGATAGCCGTCGGAAGTTCCGAGAGACTCGGCAGGGATAGGCTTCTCTCCCTTCCCCTTGCCCCCGGAACCGCCGAAAGGACGATAGGCCTGCGGGAGATGGAATCGGAGAACTTCGCCGGGGCGGCCGAATGGTTCTCGAAGGCGGTCGCGAAAGCCCCGCATGACGACTCGTCGTGGTTCGCTCTCGGGCAGGCTTCGATGAAGGAGGAAGAATATCTCGACGCGATAACCGATTTTACGAAAGCCCTGAAGATCAAACCGGGGGACCGCGTCTATTCGGAGAATCTTGTCGAGGCTTATATCGGGCAACGATGGTTCGAGGAGGCGTCGGACCGACTGGACCAGCTCATCCGGGCCGATTCGACGAACGTTCGTCACTGGACGAGGCTCGGTTTCGTCCTGAACAACAGCGGCAGATACGAGGAAGCGGTCCGTGCCTACGAAAGGGCGCTCTCCTTCGACCCGGGCGACGAGCAATACCGGATGAACCTCGCTTCGGCCATGCTCAACAGGGGGGCTGAGTTACACGAGAACAAACAGTACGACGAAGCGGAAAAATATTACGACGGCGTCATCGTGCTTCTTCCCGGCAACTGGATCGCGCTCAACAATCGCGCCACGCTGGCCATGGATATGGGCGATTACGAAAAGGCATACGGAATTCTCGGATTGGCCCTGAAATCCAATTCTTTTTCCGCAAAGCTCCATTACAATATGGGGCTGGTACAGGAAAAGCGCGGAAATTACGCGGAAGCTTTCGAACACCTCAAGGAATGCGCCGAACTGGATCCGAACGTCCCGCCTCCGTCGGACGATCTCGAAAGAGTCTACCTGAAATTGAAGGAAGAAGGCGCCGGGCAATGAGACCGGAACGTTCCCGGAAATGCCGCCGCCGGATTGCGCCGGCAGCCGGCTGGATTCATCAACCATGAACCGCGGGCTTTGATTCCCGTAATTCCGGCGGACGATCCCGGGATTCATCCGGAGATCTCCCGTAGACATATCGGGCTATCGACGGAAGAATGAGCGTCAACAGGAAAACCATGTGAAACGCCACCGGAAGAAACATCGAATTCACGACGACTGCAACCTGCTGGATGAAAAGAATCCTCCCCATCAGCGCCGCTTCCGGGTCTTCTTTCTTTCGCGCGAGAAACAAGATAATGCGGAAATTGTAGACAATCATCGATACGACCACGGTGAACGCGATCAGCCCGAGATCGGAGAAAACCTGAAGCAGGCTGTTATGGACGAAATTGCCGAAGGGGATGGACCTGTTCACGTAAAAAAGGAAATTCTCGATCCCGATCCCGAAGACAGGATTCTTCAATCCAAGGACGAAGGCGATTTTCATAGTGTGCAATCTCGAGAGAATCGACGTATCATCGGTCATCCTGTTGCCGATCTCGGCGATAGACCCTATTCGTTCCCAGTATGCGGCAGGCGCCAGGATCGCGCCGGCGGCCACAAGCGCCAGCCCGGTCATGAGAATCGCCTTGTTCCTTCTTTCAATAAAAAGCAGCGCCAGGAAAAGGAACACCAGTCCCAGGAAACCTCCCCTTGAAAAACTCAGGAAAAGAACGAACATGGACCCGCCGATGGCGGCAAGGATCAGCGGTCTCAGGAACCATGGTCTTCTCAGCCTCGCAAACAGAAAGAACTGCAGCGGGATCAGGAAATTCAGGGTGAAGGCGAACCTGTTGGCCTCTCCGTTATAACCCTCGTACCTGTACACGGCCTGGTTCCACATCAGGGATAGATCGGCCTTCGCCTCCGGCGGCGGCACGATAAAAGGCATGAAGCTGTCCACTATGCCGCCGCATACGATCACGACAAGCATTAGAAGGAGCTGCCGCCGCGTCCTGGCAAACTGCACGATGAAAAAGAGGTAGATCATGACCCTCGTGAATATTTCGAACCTCATCAGGGACGAGTCGATGTCACGCGCGAAAGACATGGATTGAAAGGCGAGAAGATAAAACGCCGCGATCAGCATGGTGAACCCCAGGTCATGAACCACGACATCCCTTCCCCTCAAGACGGACACGGCGAACGTGGCGATCAGAAGTATGCTGGTCAGTTTAATGGTCGGCAGATCCGAAAAGATGTGGAGGTTCGAAAAGATCAGGAATAAAAGAAGATGGAACAGCCACTCGGGCCGGTCAAATATAAGGAGCATCGGCGGAATAAGCAGAAAAGCCATGACGGACAGGCGCACAAGCCCGGCGGGCAGAAGAATCATGGCGGCGGAAACCAGGGCCATCAGGATGAAAGCCAGTGCGGTCATCCTGCCCGTTCGTATTTTCTGCGGATGAAAGTCCTTTTTCATCGGCGCAATTTCCCCACGGGCTCGACACGTCCATCCGGCCCGTGAAATTCGATCTCCGGGCGCACTCCGTGCGATCCCGATCCGAACCGCCCGCCCCTGATCTGCTCCCTGAGCAAAATCACGAAACAGGCCCAGAAAAATGACGCGACCGTCATTACCATTACGATCTGTTTGCGTTTTGGCCATGCCCTGATCTGCGGCACGAACGGAGGATCGATCACCCTTATCACCCCGGTGCGCATCGACGAGGTCACCGCCGCGTCGGCCAGTTTTACCTGGAGGAACGCCAGGGCGAATTCCTGCATCATTCTCTCGCCCGTGAGAGCGAGATATTCCGAGACCAGTCCGGGCATATCCTTCAAGGGCGGAAAGATGATCTCCCGTTCGTCTCCCTCTATGAAACTGTTCATTTTCGCGCGGAGTTTCAGGAGTTCCGAGTCGAGCTTCTCGAGTTCCGGGCTTTCCTCGGTCAGGGACATCTCCAGCAGTTCCTTCTCTATTTCCAGCATGCTTTTCCTGGCGCTCAATCCCGATATGACCTCGAACGCCGCGAAGGCCTGGCTCTGGATTTCGAACAACCCGCGCTCGTTCATGAAACGGCTTATCGCCGAATCGGCGTTCGCCAGTTTCGCCTTTCTCACAACCACTTCTTTTTCAAGAAAGGAACGTTTCTCCTCCAGGTTCCGGATCGAAAGATCGGTCATTATGCTGTCGGTGAATTCGATATATGCGCCGGCCATATCCCTGGCCCGCACAGGATCCCTGTCTTCGACCGCGAGGACGATCACCCCCTCGTCCCTGACCACCACACTCGTCCGGTCCCGCAGTTTCTTGCAGGCTTCATCAAGGTTCGATGCGCCGTATATCCTTTCGAGATCGAATCGCCCCGCCAGGAGGCCCGACATCCTGCGGCTCCTTATGATGAAATCGATGACGAGATTATTTCTCACCCTGATCAGCGTCGAATAAGTGTCGCCCAGGGAACCAAGTCCCTTGAAGAAGCCTCCCGAACCCGTCAGTTCCTTTTCCACCCCGGACGGAATGAACGCTACCGACGAGATGTACCTCGGAGGAATGACCAGACTCACGGCGACCGACAGCACGAAGCCGGCGACCGTCACGAGGATGACGGTTTTCCTGTACCTGAAAAAAATGGATAAAAAAGACAGCATAATATGTTTCCGAGAAACAACACCTCAAGCTGAGCCGCCGTGCCATGTCCGTGCACGGGAATGTAACACCGCCACGCTCAGGGCGGCAAGTTCAAACTGATTGTTCCGGCCGCCGCTCTCCGACCCCTGAAACATCTCCGATTTCACGGGCGCCGCGCGCAGCTCGCAAGAGATTTCGAAAACAGCGAGCCCCGCTTCATCAAGGCTTGCAGCTCGTCGCCCGATATGTTATCATTTCGAAAAGCAACCTGGCATGAATAAAGGGGTTGTGAAATGAAAAAAACTCTCTCCGTATTCCTGTTCCTTCTATGTTCGGCGACTGCGCTTAAAGCCCAGGATCCCTTCGACACCATACACAAGGATATAATTCAGAGAATGGAAGCCATGAAAGCTTCGAGAAGCTTCGAAAGAAAGATGCTCCTCATGCCCGACCCGACTCCGTCCCAGGGGAACTTCGATGTGATCCATTATTACCTGGACATAGCGATCGACAGGCCGGCCCAGCTGGTCGGCGGAAGAGTCACGATCCTTCTGGAGAGTCTTGTCGATTCCCTGCACATTGTCGAATTCGACGCCGACGTCTCGCTTTCGATCGCTTCCGTCTCGCTGGCCGGGAGCGGAGGCGTTCCCTGGTCGCACGAAAACGGCATAGTCACTGTCCAGCTCCCCTCCGGCCTCGCTGCCGGCGGGCAGGCGGCACTGGAAATCGAATACAGCGGCTACCCCGCCCTGGCCTCCTACCCGGGGCTGTTTTTCAGGACGTACGGGACGAGCCCCATCGTTTATTCGCTCAGCGAACCGTGGAGCGCCCGGACATGGTGGCCCTGCAAGGACTATCCCGACGACAAGGCCCTCTTCGATATACGTATTTCGGTCGAATCCGCGCTGACGGCGGCATCCAACGGCGCCTTCATCGGAAGCAGCGACACGACGTGCTGGAGCCAGCCTTACAAATGTTACAAGTGGCGTGAAAAATACCCGATGTCGACTTATCTTTTTTCGGTGGCGGCTTCCAACTACGTGAGGCAGGACGATCACTTCGTTTACGCTCCCGGCGAGACGATGATGATAATGAATTATGTGATTCCGTCAAAGGTCTCCCAGGCCCTGGAGGATTTCAACATACAGGTGCCGGTTCTCGAGTTCTATTCGTCGATCTTCGGCCTTTATCCGTATGCGGACGAAAAATATGGCGTGGCTCTTTGCAATATCGGCGGAGGGATGGAGCACCAGACCCTGACCAGTTACGGCGCCGCCCTGACCCTTGGAACGCATCAGTACGATTACGTCTGGGTACACGAACTTTCCCACCAGTGGTTCGGAGACCTGGTCGCGTGCCGCGACTGGTCTCATATATGGCTCAACGAAGGATGGGCCAGCTACTGCGAGGCACTGTGGTTCGAACATATAGGAAGCCCCGGCACGCTCAGGAGCTACATGGAGGCAAAGGACACTCAGGCGTCATGGAGCGGCCCGGTGTTGCGGGACCCGTCAATCGACGACCCGTGGTACTATTTCAACCTTGTCGTTTACCACAAGGGCGCCTGGGTCCTTCATATGTTAAGGCACGTGATGGGCGACTCGTCCTTTTTCGACGCCGCCCGCGCCTATCTGGAAGACCCGAGATTCAGGTTCTCTTTCGCCGACACCGACGACATGAAGGAAATATTCGAGGATCATTACGGGGCTTCCCTTGACTGGTTCTTCGACCAGTGGCTCACGAGAACGGACCGTCCCTCGTACTCGCTGGCCTGGGACGCCTTCACGATCGGCGGCGGCGAACACCTCGCGATATCCGTCGAACAACTCCAGGCAACGCCGTACTCGATGCCGGTGGATTTCCGTATCACCACATGGTCCGGATCGATCGACACCATCCTGTGGGTCGACGAAGCGGAGGAATCGTTCCATATCGTAACGGGGGAACCGGTGCTGGATGTCGAGATGGATCCGGGCCACTGGATACTCCGCAACATTTCGGAGACGGTCACCGGAACGACGCCTCGTCCGCCCGTCGCCTGGCTCGAACGGAACATCCCTAACCCTTTCAACCCCTCGACGAGGATAGGATTCGGGCTGGGCGAGAATTCCCGCGTGACTATCGCGATATACGACGTCTCCGGGGCTCTCGTCTCGACGCTCGTCGACGGGGTGTATCCCGCCGGCCGGCATGAGATCGACTGGGACGGGAAAACGGACTCGGGCAGAAGCGCTTCTTCAGGAGTATATTTCTGCCGCCTGGAGGCCGGCCGCGCCGTACTCGACCGAAAAATCGTGCTTCTTCGCTGACATGGATCCCCGAGGTGCATGAAACTCGTTTTATGCCCGGGTTAAGGATCGGGGAAACAACGTATCCGCTCCGGCCGGCGGTCCGCGAACATCACAGGAAAAACGAGGGCAGGCTGTCGGCGAAAAGATATCCCTTCACCGTCGGGACCGCCGAATCCCCCTCCACGCTGATGAACGATTCGCGTACGAGCCTTTCCAGGCTTTTTTCCCACGACGGGAAACGGCCGAGGAACTCCAGCGGCAACCCTTTTCCCGTTCTGAAGCCGAGATACAATCGTTCGAGATCCAGCTGCCGCCGGGTAAGCCGTTCGCCTTCCCTCGGCGGCCCGGCGCCCTCCTCCACACCCCGGCAGTACGCCTCGATGGACGATACGTTCCACCATCTCTGTGCGCCCGAGAAGGAATGCGCCGACGGTCCCAGCCCGAGGTACGGAACGTGGTTCCAGTACTTGCCGTTGTGCCGCGACACAAACCCCTCATCTCGCGCGTAGTTGGAGACTTCATAATGGATATACCCGCGATCCCTGAGCACCCCGGAGGCCAGAAGAAACAATTCCCTCTGGAGTTCCTCTCCGGGCTCATCGATCCTGCCGTCGGCAAGCATCTTCCCCATGGGAGTCGATCCCTCTATCGTCATCTGGTAGCACGACACATGCTCCGGGCTCAGCGAGAGCGCGGTTTCGAGAGTCGACCTCCAGCTTTCAGGAGTGTGCCCCGCGAATCCGAAGATAAGATCGATGCCCGCGTTGACCAGCCCCGCCTCCCGAATAGCCCCGACGGCCTTAATGGCGGTGGCGGCGTCGTGCCTGCGGCCGAGAAACCTCAGGTGGCCGTCGTTGAAGGACTGGATCCCCACGCTGACCCTGTTGATTCCCGACTTGACGTATTCCCCGAGTTTTTCAGGGCTTACATCGTCCGGGTTCACTTCGATCGTCACTTCCGCGTCCGGCGTTATTTCGAACCTGCCCCTGAGACGTTCCATCAGTTCGGCGATCGAACCCGAACCAAGGGAAGAAGGAGTGCCTCCTCCGATGTACAGGGTATCGAACGGGGAGAATTCCCTTCCTGTCGGGGTCTCTTCCCGGGCGAGACAGTCCAGAAGACGCCCTGCAAGGCCGAACCGCGTATCAGAGAAAAAATCGCAGTAAAGACACCTTGTGACGCAGAAAGGTATATGGAGATAAAGTCCGGGGCGATCGTCATTCATCATTGGTTTTCAGGACCGATACGAAAGCGTTCTGCGGGATCATGACCTTCCCAATCGATTTCATCCGTTTTTTCCCCTTCGCCTGTTTTTCCAGCAGCTTTCTCTTCCTCGTAATGTCCCCCCCGTAACACTTCGCCGTGACGTCCTTCCTCATGGCAGATATCGTCGAACGGGCTATGATCCTGCCTCCCACGGCGCCCTGCACGGCGATCTTGAACATATGCTTGGGTATCTCCTCGGCGAGACGGTCGCATATCTGCTTCGCCCTGGTCCGGGCGCGGTCGCTGTGAATTATTGTCGACAACGCGTCCACCCTTTCTCCGTTCACGAGGATATCGACCTTGACCAGGTCGCCTTCCCGGTAATCGAGAAGCTCGTAGTCGAACGAACCGTACCCCTGGGTGACGGTCTTGAGCTTGTCGTAAAAATCGAATATCACCTCCGCGAGAGGCATTTCAAAGAAAAGCTCTATGCGTCCGGAAGTGGGATAGTGAAAATGCGAATTCACACCTCGTCTGGCAAGGCAGATCTGCATCACGGAGCCCATGTATTTTTCCGGCATCAACAACGTCGCCCTTATATACGGCTCAAGGGATTTTTCTATGATGGCCGGGTCGGGATAATACTCGGGATTGTCGACTTCTATCTCCTGCCCGTTGGACAGGATGAATTTGTATTCCACGCTCGGGGAGGTCATGATTATCGCCTGGTTGAATTCACGTTCCAGTCTTTCCTGGAAAACCTCCAGGTGCAGAAGGCCGAGGAATCCGCATCGGAAACCGTGGCCCAGCGCGGCCGAGGAATCCCTCTGGTAGATAAGCGACGCGTCGTTGAGCTTGTATTTCTCCAGGGAGTCGGCCAGGGCGGAATTATCGTCGGAGTCTATCGGGTAGATAGAGGAAAAGACCACCGGCTTCACTTCCTTGAACCCCGGAAGGGCCGGAGGCATGGGATCCACGTCATGTACGATCGTGTCTCCGATTCTCGTATCGCTCACCGTCTTTATACCGGCGATTATATAACCGACTTCCCCGGCGCTGAGGCTCCCACGTTTCTCCCTTGAGATCTTGAATACGCCGACTTCCTCTATTTTGTGCGTGGTGCCGAGCGACATGAGCCTTATTATATCGCCATCCTTCACGCTTCCATCGACGATGCGGCAACTGATGATGGTGCCGCGGAAGGAGTCGTACTGCGCGTCGAATATCAGCGCCCTGAAAGGTTTCCCGGCGTCTCCTCCGGGCGCCGGTATCCGCTTCGTTATCGCCTCCAGTATTTCCTCTATCCCCGTGCCCTCCCTGGCGCTGCAGAGAATGGCCCCGTCGGAATCCAGGCCCAGGTCGACCTCGATCATCTCCCTGGTCCTGTCTATATCGGCTGACGGCAGGTCGATCTTGTTTATAACGGGGATGACCGCCAGATCGTGCTCCATCGCGAGGTAGAGATTGGCCAGCGTCTGGGCTTCCACGCCCTGGCTGGCATCCACGAGAAGAAGGACGCCTTCGCACGAGGCAAGCGCCCTCGAGACCTCGTACGAGAAATCAACGTGTCCCGGAGTGTCGATCAGGTTGAGGATGAATTCCCCGCCCGACCTGCTCGTGTAAGGCAGGCATACCGTCTGGCTCTTTATCGTAATCCCCCGCTCGCGCTCTATATCCATGTTATCAAGTATCTGGTCCTGGAAATCGCGGTCCGCCACCAGCCCTGAATATTGAATGAGCCTGTCAGCAAGGGTCGACTTTCCGTGGTCGATATGTGCCGTAATGCTGAAATTCCTGATATCGGGCATCGTCGTCTCCGTATCCGCTGTTCAATCCCCCCGCCGGGGATAAATGTCACCATGCAATTTAGCGATAATACCTTCCGCTGTAAAAGGATATCTGCAACGCGCCAGATTTTTCATTTGAATATCAATGGCCCGGCCCGGGATGCGCACCCCGGGCCGGATCGAGCGGAAGAATTACCACTGCGGTATCTGCATAGCGGTCATTGAATTACGATCACTTCCCTTCCATCATCGCGGATATGTCGCCGGCCGCTTCCCCTATAGGCTTGATGTCGAAATTGTCGACGAGGACCTTCACCACGGCGGGCGAAAGGAAAGCCGGAAGGGTCGGGCCAAGACGGATACCCTTGAATCCGAGGTATAGAAGCGCAAGAAGAACGGCGACCGCTTTCTGTTCGTACCAGGCTATATCGAATGAAATCGGCAGTTCGTTCACGTCGTCGACGCCGAAAACCTCCTTGAGTTTCAGCGCGATGACAGCAAGTGAATAACTGTCGTTACACTGCCCCGCGTCCAGCACTCTCGGGATCCCTCCGATATCTCCAAGACCGAGTTTGTTGTACCGGTACTTCGCGCACCCCGCCGTCAGGATAACCGTATCAGCCGGCAGATTCTTCGCCACATCGGTGAAGTAGGACCGTCCCTTATGCCGCCCGTCGCATCCGGCCATTACGACAAATCTTTTTATTGCCCCCGATTTGACAGCTTCCACCACCTTGCCGGCAAGAGCCATGACCTGGTCGTGCGCGAATCCTCCGGTTATTTTTCCGCTCTCGATCCCGGCCGGCGGGGCGCATTTTCTTGCGAGTTCGACGATGAAACCGAAATCCTTCTGTGAACCTTCCTCCCTGTCCGGGATATGCCTCACTCCGGGATATCCCACCGTCCCCGTCGTGAATATCCGGTCGCGATAGGCGTCTTTTACGGGAATGATGCAGTTCGTCGTCATCAGGATCGGCCCGTTGAAAGAAGCGAACTCCTCCCCCTGTTTCCACCACGAACCGCCGTAATTTCCCGCCAGGTGGGGATATTTCTGGAAAGCGGGGTAATAGTGGGCCGGGAGCATCTCACCGTGCGTATAGATATCGATCCCCGTTCCTTCCGTCTGCTTCAGAAGCTCCTCGAGATCCTTTAGATCATGCCCCGAAATGAGGATGCCCGGATTCCCCCTGACCCCCGTGTCGACCTCGGTGATCCGGGGCTTGCCGTAAACGGACGTGTTGGCCTTGTCGAGAAGGGCCATCGTATCCACAGCCATCTTGCCGGCCTTCATGACCATGGCGACCATCTCGTCCACGGAAAGTTCCTTCGTCGTGGAGGCGAGAGCTTCTACGAGGAAATCGTATATCGCAGGCTCCTCGTACCCCAGCACCGCCGCGTGATGGGCATATGCCGCGATACCCTTGATCCCGAAAAGAAGAAGACTCCTCAGCGAACGCTGGTCTTCGCCGCCTGTCGACAGGATGCCGGCATCCCCGCATTTCTCAAGGGGATCGTCCTCCGGCCCGGGATCCCAGGATGCGCAGTCCGGAAGCGCCCCGTCAAAGAAGGATGCGTAAGCGCGCGCGAGATTTTTCTTGATGGCAAGACCCTTCGAGAGCAAGGTCTCGATGGCCTCGTCATCGAAATTGGCATTCGTAATCGTCGCAAAGAGGGATTCGGCTATATACCTTCCCTCTTCGATGAAAGGATCGCCTTTTTCGAGGGCTCGTTCCCCGTACACGCTTATTCCCTTCAGGACGTATATCAGAACGTCCTGGAGCCCCGCCGTTCTCTCGGTTTTGCCGCAGACCCCCTTCAGCGTGCAACCGCTGTTTTTCGCAGTCTCCTGGCACTGGTAACAGAACATGCTCATCTCTTTCTCCCTTCATGAGTTACACGGTCACAATTCATGAGCTGCCTATGCATGTTGAGATAATAACGGAATCCCTGAAGCTTTGCCTTGACCTGGGTCAAGCATATGTCATTTATTTGTGAATGTCTGCAAAAAATTCCTGACGAGGTGCGCCGGATGGAAAACGCCATTAAAAACGCCGGTATATTCACGGGCCTGGGCGAGGACCTGCTGGAGAAGATCGCGGCAAGGGGTTTTACAAGGGATATCGAGAAAGGCGGCGTGATCTTTACAGAAGAGGAGCCGGGAAGGGATTTCTTTATCCTTCTTGACGGCATGGTCCGGCTCGGCAAATCGACCCAGGACGGGCGCGAGGTCACTATCAGGGTCATATCGCCGTCCGAAGCATTTGCCGAGACCATACTGTTCGAGCATGGAAGATATCCCGTGACGGCGATGGCCATGGAGGATTCCAGGCTCTTCGGCATATCGCGCGATACGTTCCTGGAACTGCTCGGTGACATTGATTTCCGCGACGGGTTCATAGCCATGCTGATGAAAAAGCAGCGATACCTCGCCGACCGCATCCTCTACCTTACCGCGTTCGACGTAGAAGAGAGGTTCTTCCGTTTTCTGCTGGAAAACTACGGCCGGCGGGAAATCTACCTGATCGACCTTTCCAAGAAGGATATCGCCTCCGCGATAGGCACGGTGCCGGAAACCCTTTCAAGGCTCCTCGGGCGGCTCAAGGCGAGGAAGATCCTTGAATGGGAAGGCGGCACAATCCGGCTCGCCGGGGGGTTCTGGGAAGAATCGGATTATCAGGATTGAAACATCCGGGTATCTCGCCTCGTATTCGATACATCACGGGTGGTCGGCTCGTCACCGGGTTCAAGAAGGGTTTTTCGCCCGTTCAGGGTTTTTCCCGGTCGACTCTTTATACTTGTAAGAGGCTCGGGCTTCTGCGAGAATCGCCGAAACGCAGGGGGGACAACGTGCAGAAAGAGATAAACTGGAACGGCTACAGGGCGGAATTCCCCGCCACCGGAGAATACATATATCTCAACAGCGCCGCCATCAGCCCGATGTCGACCCGCGTAAAGGCGGCCATCGACGAGGTCAACGATCTCTTTCTCTACAAGGGGCTGATGGCTGAGGAACAGGTTTCCGGGCGGGTCGTCGAAATCCGCAAATCCGCTGCCGGGCTGATCGGTGCAAGCCCCGCGGAGATCGCCTTCACCAGGAACACGACACATGGAGTGCTTCTCGCGGCCAACGGGATCAGATGGAAAACCGGGGACAACGTCGTGATGCCGGCGATAGAATTTCCCGCGAACGTCTATCCATGGATGGGCCTTACCCGCAGCGGCGTTGAACTGAGGATGGTGGAACCGGACGAGGGCGTCGTCACCGCCGAGATGCTGATCGATGTCTGCGACAAAAGAACCCGCGCGGTCACGGCCAGTCTTGTCCAGTTTTCGACGGGGCACCGCATCGACTGCGAGGAGCTGGGAACCTTCTGCAGAAACAAGGGGATATATCTCCACATCGACGCGATTCAGGCTCTGGGAGCGCTGAAGGTCGACGTGAAGCGTTGCGGTATCGATTTTCTTTCCTGCGGAGGGCACAAATTCATGCTGGCGACCCCAGGTATCGGCATTTTTTACTGCCGCGCCGAACTGCTCGAAGCCATCGATATAGCTTATCCCGGCTGGACGGGAGTGGTCAACAGCCGCGATTATCTGAATTACGATTTCACCTACCGGGACGACGCTGCGAGGTTCGAGGAAGGCTCGTGCAACTTCCAGGGCATTTACGGGCTCGGCGCGTCGATAGACAGGTTCCTTGAGATCGGAGTGGAGCGGACGGAAGACAGGATCCTGCACCTGACCGGGATGCTCGCCTCGGGCCTCGAAAAACGCGGATACACCGTCACGAGTCCCTTCGACAAGGGCGAACGTTCGGGAATAATCTGCTTCACGCATCCCCGGATGAAGAGCGAGGATATTCAAAGAAGACTCGACGCGCGGTCGGTCACATGCAGCCTTCGCGAGGGCGCGGTCCGGCTCAGCGCGCACATCTACAACGTCGAGGAAGATATAGAAGGATTCTTCGAAAAACTGGAGGTCGGATCATGAATAAGAAGGGCGGGAAACCTTCCATAGTGCCGGGGCTGATTCTGATCTGTATCGGCATCGTGGCGGTCCTGAACAATTTCGGCGCCATATTCCTGGACTGGGAGGTGATCTGGACATACTTCATTCTCCTCCTCGGGTTGATATTCTGGCTTGGATTCATTTTTGACCGCAGCAAGGACGGGCTGATAATGCCGGGCACAGTGCTTCTCACCTACGGAATCATTTTCAATCTCAGCGCGCGGTTCGGCTGGGCGAATATGGACAGCCTCTGGCCGTTCTTCATACTCGGACCGGCGTTCGGCTTCTACGCGATGTTTCTGCTCGGCAAGCGAGACCGGGGGATCCTCATCCCGGCCGTGATCCTTACGATTGTCGGCTCGATTTTCCTGCTTCAGAGTTACAGTATCATCAGGTACGTTTGGCCGCTCGTACTGGTGGCGATCGGAGTCCTTCTGCTTATGCGCAACAACAGGGGCGACGGCGACGCATCGGAGAAGCAGGAATGACCATTCCAGGGAGGAGTACATGAGCAAGGGATTAAGAAATAACAAATTGGGGATAATCCTCATCGTGGTGGGGTTTCTGTTAATACTGCATAATTTCTACTTCTTCAATATCGGGGAAACCCTGTTGAAATTGACTCCGCTTCTTCTGGTATGGTGGGGATTCCATATCCTCAGGGAGGGGGGCCGGCACTCGCGGAAGGAGACTGATTTCCACGTCTTCTCCGACATGACGATGACGACCAAATCGCCATTTCTGAAGCATTCGAGCGCGTTCGGAGATATCAGGATCAAGGTCGACAACGAGGAATTTTCGGGCGGCAGCGTTTCCAGCGTATTCGGCAAGATCTCCATAGACCTGAGGGAAGTGAAAAAAATCGGCAGCTACGGGCAGCTCGACCTTCACTCCGTTTTCGGGGACATAACGATCTATATGCCGGAATGCGTCGCATACGAGGTCAGCGGCAGCAATCTCTTCGGATCGATCATCAACCATGAGGGCCACAGGATAGGCGGGGGAAATTACAGCTGTCCCGATTTCGAGAACAGTTCCGAGAAACTCACCGTCAGGCCTTCCCTGGTGTTCGGCGACATAGAACTTTTAAAATGAAATCGCATTCGAAGGCCGGGGTGCGATCCGATCGCGGACGGGCAGGATCCGCGGTTTCCGTACGGGGCACCGCGGCGCGCCCGCGGGCCCGTCCGGCGTGAAGATCAATGGAAGATGACCAGCTTTCTCACCCTTGTCGTGTTGCCGGCCTTCAATCTCATGAAGTAGATCCCGCTTGCCACGTCGTTGCCCGAATCGTTCCTTCCATCCCAGACATATACATGGCGATCGGGTTCGACGACATCGTCGACAAGCCTTGCCACCACCCTTCCCGTGACATCGTAGACCGCGAGCTCCACTTTCATCCTTTCCGGGATCTCGAATCTTATCTGTGTCGACGAGAAAAACGGATTCGGATAATTCTGGTGCAGGGCCACCTGCGAAACCGGGCCCTGTCCATACCCCGCGGTGACGGCCACCGCGCCGAGGGCTATCCTCGCGGCGTCCAGTATATAGGCCGGATCGACGTATTCGAAAATGTCCGTACAGTTGTGGTAGTGGGGATTGTCCCTGAATCCGCTCTCGATCAGGGCGACGGCGGGCGCGTCGACCAGGCCCTTGAAGGCGAGATTATCGGTCATCGGCTGGTTCGACCGGGCCTTGTAATCCCAGGAAAGCTGATATTGAAGCGCCAGGCTTTCCGAGGAATCGAGCAGCCGCCGTGCGAGAACCGTGTCGATCGTTCCGTCCACGGCGCCGAGAGAGATCGTGCCGGTGCCGCCGTAATCCGCGCCCACCATGTCGAGATTTATGATTCCTTCATAGACGATTTCAGTATCGACGTTGGCGGCAAACCACGCGCTTCCCTTCAGACCAAGCTCTTCAGCGTCGAAAAGGACGAATTCCACAGTCCTCTCGAACTGGGCGCAGGATAGAACACGGGCGCACTCGAGGACACACGCCGTTCCGCTCGCGTTATCGTCCGCCCCCGGAGCGCACACGTAGGGATCGTTGGCCCTGCTTATCGAATCGTAATGCCCGCATAGAATGACCCTGCGGCCCGGATCCTTCCACCCTTCCCGCCTGAATACCACGTTTCCGCCCCAAATCGTATCTGAAAGTTCATATATGCCGCATGACGGTTCGGTCCGCCAACCGGGATCGACATGTACGACCTCGTTACCGCCCGCGGTCCATATGCCCGCGCTGTCATCGAGTGCGAAACGCCAGATATTCTCTTCCCCCGGGCAGCCGTCCGCGGCTTCCCGCCACGAAACACCTCCGTCCTCGCTAAGCAACAGGGAACCTCCCCCCCCCGCGGCCAGGACGGTGAGAGAATCGACCATCCGTACGCATCTGAGTTCGACCGACATGGCCGTCTGGGTCCACGTGATCCCTCCATCGACGGTGCTGAAGACGACACGGTCGCCCGTTATCACCCCCCTGCCCGACGGGTCGAAATCGATGTCGGTCAGTCTCGAGTTGGCGATACGCGTGCCGGCCCAATGGTAACCCCGATCCACGCTTTCGAAGAGATACCCCGCCTC
>JBFYZH010000111.1:0-13348 GCA_041309605.1 Candidatus Krumholzibacteriota bacterium | reverse complement strand
GACGGTCGAGGAAGTAGACGGCATAGGGCATTCGGTGGGGCTGGATCTCGGAGCGATCTGGAAGGTCCCGGAATTCAGCCTGGCCGGGTATACCGTCAGCAGGTTGAGACTCGGGGCCTGTTTTTCGAATTTAGGACCCTCCCTGACCTACAAGAACCGGGACCAGGCGGCCCCGCTGCCGCGCAACCTCAGGGTGGGACTGGCGTATACCCCCCTGAAGAATGAAACGGGAGAAATAACCGTTGTCGCGGATATCAACAAGTCGCTGGTCGATTACTTGACGGAAGAGGACTACAACCGTTCGAATACCTATCATGTGGGGGCGGAATTCGTTTACGCCAATCTTCTGATAGTGAGGGCGGGATACATAAAGGACAAGGATGGGGACATCGTGGCCCCGACTTACGGTCTTGGATTCATCCTCAACGACAGGCTCAGGATTGATTTCGCCAGCATTCCGCAGGCGGCCGAGCTCGCGAGAGTATATCGCTGGTCGGTAGGGTACAATTTCTAAAGTGCTTCCCTGGGAAAGGTCTTAACGGAATTGTTGTCGATCCGCTCCAATAAACAGGCCTGGATTGTCGTGTCACTCGTCATCCTGCTCCTGCATGCGGGGCCGTCACTTGCCGCCGGGAAAAAGGCGCCGGTTTTCCGGAGTTCCGGCGGCGGCCGGTTCGTCAGGACCGGCGAATTGAAAACGGTTCCCGATGACGGCGGAAGGACAAGGCGGATACTGGACTTCGACAGGCCGTCGAGGAAACGAACGGGCAGGGTGATGTTGCGCGCCGGCTCCGCCGCCGCCGTCGAAGGAGTCATACGTGTCGCGGTCGTCAGGATCGCCTTCGAAACAAACAGGGAGAAAAGGCTGACGAGCATCAGGACCGAAGGGGATTTCGACCTTACGCCGGGCGGCACATCTCTTATCGATCCCACGCCGCACAACGGCGTGTATTTCAACGCGCAAATGCGGGGTTTGAACAACTATATAGGTTTCCAGTCGTGCGGCAGGCTGGAGGTTGAGTGGGACATCCTTCCACCAGGAGAGAACGACAGTTTCAAACTCTCCGACATAGCGGATTACGGCCCGGGTTCCGGCCTGGCCGGATGGACAACGCCGCTGCTCGCCGCCTTTCTACATGACGCAGTAATCGCGGCCGACGAGGGGCTCGCCTCGCTGGGTTACCCCGCGAGACTTTCCGATTACGATGCGATAATACTGGTTCACGCGGGAGCCGACCTTCAGGGCGACGTCAACGCCGACAGCCCAAACGATATTCCCTCTTTCTTCGCGGTGCTCGGAGACGGCGACCGGATTCCGATCGAGGGAGGAACGACGATCATCACGGAAGTGTCCGTGGTGCCCGAGACCGCAACCCAGGACGGCCAGTACGGGGGACACGCTTCGGTCCTGGCACACGAATTCGGCCATGTGCTGGGACTGCCCGATCTCTACGACACATATTACGGGATGCCGATAGTCGGCGTATGGGACCAGATGGATTCCGGCAGCCAGGTGGGCG
This sequence comes from Candidatus Krumholzibacteriota bacterium, assembly GCA_041309605.1. GTDB lineage: Bacteria > Krumholzibacteriota > Krumholzibacteriia > Krumholzibacteriales > Krumholzibacteriaceae > JALOPX01. Next base: position 11,828 of record JBFYZH010000111.1, on the reverse strand, counting down.
TCTGGCTTGTCGACGGGGAGCAGGAGATATACGCCACGGGTATCCAGCCATCCGGTTTCGGAGCCTGGTCCAGGTACATGCTCGGATGGGCCGAGGTCAACACGGTGAGGACCTTCGACGACTCGATAGCTCTCGGAGCCGTCGAGAAATGTCCCCCGGGGATTGTCCGCGTCGACATCGCAAGCGACGAGTTCTTCCTGATAGAGAACAGGACGGGCGAAATAGACGACATATACACACAGCCGGTTTGGGATCCGGTATCGGGAGTGATAATAGGCTGGGGGAACTGCCTTAACTGCGGCGACCCCTTGCCCGATGAATACGAATGGGAGCTTGTGAACGCCTACGACATACTCCTTCCGACCGAGTCGGACCAGCCCGCGAGCGACGCGGGACCGGGAATACTCGTCTGGCATGTCGACGAGAACTTCATTGCGGACAGGTTTTATGAAAACCTCGTCAACTCGAGATGGCCGTTCGGCGTGTCGCTGGTGGAGGCCTCGGGGACGTTCGATCTGGGCAATCCATATTCGAGCTTCAGGTTCGGATGGTTCGACGACGCGTTCTTCGCGGGGAACGCCGTTGAACTTTCCGATTCGACATTTCCTTCTTCGTGGAGCAACTGGGGCGTGCCGTCGAACGTCAGGGTGGAGAATATTTCGGAACGCGACACCCTCATGACCTTCGGCGCGGGAGTGAGGGACATAAGGGCGGCCGGCACGTTCACGCCGGTTACGAGGATAGCCGACGGCGGGACGCTCGATCTTCCCGGGCAGTTTAAAGCCCTTTTGATGGACGATTACGGGGACGCGCGCGTGACGGGCCGCGACGCGCCGGTGTTTCATGTCGATCCTCCGGCGATGACCCCGATGGCCCTGGCGATCGATTTCGACACATCCTCGGGGGATGACGCGGTGATAGTGGCCGACGCGCAGGGGAGGATTCATGCGAAGAGAATCGAAAGCTGGCAGAACTGCAGCGGTTCCTGGCCGTACGATCCGGGCTCCGCTCTCGCTTTCCACCCCGCCGTGTTTTACGCCGGCGAAGGCGTGTATATCGCCGCTGCTTGCAACGATGGAAGCCTGCGCATGATCCAGGCCGGCGGGACGGAGGAAACAGCGCCTTACATCCTGGAGGATGGCTCGCGTTTTCTCGGGAATCTTGTGATAGAGACCGCGCCAGGCGGCGGGGCGACCGGAATATTCGCCCTCAGCAGCGCGGGTGACGGGGAAGGCGCATGGCTCGGCAGGTACCTGCTCGAAGGCGGGTCCGTCGTGCCGGATCCCGGTTACCACACGCAGGTATTCCTGTCGGAGAGTCAGATCGCCGGAAAGATAGTCGTTCTGGGCGGAAATCTCGATCCGGTAACGCCGGGAAGCGAGATATGCGTCGTGGCGATGGATTCAGGAACCGTGATCTTCTGCGGCGCCGCCGGCGTAATATCGACAAGAGAACTCGGAGCCCCCGTCGTCTTCGTGCCGGCCCTGCAGGATATGAACGGCGACACCTATGTCGATCTTGTCAGCACGGACGGCGCGAGCATCAACGTGACGGGAACCTCGGGGGCGAATATCACCGGGTGGCCGAGGAATATCAACGACGCCTTCGTCCTGCCGGCCGCCGTAAGGATAAGCGCTCCACTCACCACCGCGGTGTCTTCGTCAGGCGCCTGGGTGACGGCTGGTACCGATGCGGGACTTTTCTTCATTCTGAACGGCGACGGGGACCTGGTCAGAGGATACCCCAAAAGGATAGCGTCGGCCTTCGATCATGCCGCCACGATTGTCGACTGCGGCGATGAGGGGCTGTTTTCATACGTCGATGCGATATACAACGAGGGGATAAATCCATTCTATGCCTCAAGGCCGAAATCGGGAGTGGTCAGATGGCGCCTGGGGCCTTTCGAAGGATTCGAGCCTGCAACGTCCTGGACAACGCCGTGGGGCGACACGGAAAGAACGGCATTCTCGGCGGCTTCGGCTGGATTCGACGGCCGCAGGGCGGACTGGCGGCTGGTTCAGGACGATCTTGTCGTTTATCCGAACCCCTCGCGTGATGGGATGGTGGGAGTGCATTTCAAATCTCCGGCGGCGGGAGAGGCGGAGCTGGAGATCATGACCCTTATGGGAGAGCTTGTATACGAGGATCGAAAGACGCTGGCCGGCGGGGAGGACGAATTCAGCGTGTCCCTGCCGGGGGTAGCTTCCGGCATATATCTGTGCAGACTGGTGATACGATCCGGCGGGATGACCGTCGAAGCCAGAAAAAAATTCGCCGTCGTGAAATGATACTGGAGGATTCAAATGTCGTGGAGAGGTCATTTCCCACTGATCGCGATTGTTGCGGGCATACTGTTATCTCCCGGCCCCGCGCTGCCGGTGGAGAACCCGGCATTCGAACTTGAGGGCGTTTTCGATCTCAACAAGTACAAGGTCAGGGAGACGCTGCGCCTCGGCGGCGAGAAGCTCGAAAGCCCGTCGGTAAAATATACCGATATTCCGGCGATGAGAAACGCACCGCCCGGGCGCAGTCTGCGGCCCGGCGGCAAGAAAAAGATGGCCATTTCCATGCTTGCCTCGGCGATCTTTCCAGGAGCGGGTGAACTCTACCTCTATTTCGACTCGGGATACAGGCCGGCGCTGTACAGGGCTCCCTTTTTCATGGGACTCGACATCTACCTGTTGTACGGTTACAAGACTAACCTCGACAAGGGGAAGGACTACAAGGGGCAGTACGAGGATTACTGCGATTCGCACTGGAGCGAAGCGAGGTTCCTGGAGCAGCACCCATGGTGCGAGGGGATCGGCGGATGCGCCGATTACCATGTTTACAACGAAAACGCCGGCGAAATGCAGCAATTCTTTTTCATCTATATGCCCAGATCGCTCGACCGCGAGGAATATTACGAGAACTGCGGCAAGTACGACGCCTTCGCGTTCGGATGGGACGATTGGGACCCGGCCGGATGGGACGGCAGCTACGAGACGTTCCAGCCGTGGACCCCTCACAGGACCAAATACTGGAGTCTCCGCGACGAGAGCGACAAATACCTGGTCAGGGCGGACCAGCATGTCATGTTCGCGATACTCAACAGGGTGATATCGACCCTGGACGCCGCCTGGCTCGCATACAACATCAACAAGGGCGAAGCCGACCACGGCGGGTTGGATCTGGAATTCAAGCCCGACGCCCAGATGCCGACGGTAGGCATAATTTATCGTTTCTAACCGTTTTCAGGGGGTGTCCCGGTGAAAAGGATCGTCTTTACGATAATGCTCCTCCAGTTCGTTTCCCCTTCGCCGCGGGCCATGGAGGTCCTAGGGGAGATCCCCGTCAGGGACGGCGGTTCATGGACGGACTCCGGACCCTCGTTCGAAAAGAGCCGGACGAACGCTCCGGCGGCCGCCGGCGGGACGGCGGCCATGCGTCTTCTCGGGACCGGTTCCGGCGGGGAATCGATTTACGGGGAAGCAGGCAGGTCTCCCGCGAAAGAGGCGGCTCTGAGCTTCCTTCTGCCGGGTCTCGGGCAGTACAGGATGGGAAGCAGGGCGAAGGCGAAGTTATATTTCGGTCTCGAGGGAGCCGGATGGATAGCGGCGGGGGCGTTCTACTGGCAGTCGCTCGTTCGCAGGGACGAGTACAGGGAATATGCCGTCGCGTACGCCGGGGTGCCTGGAACCGGGCATCCCGAGGACTATTACGAAAAGATAGGCAATTTCATCAGCTGCGACGGGCCCGGCGGGTACAACGAATCGGTGCGGAGCGAAGCAAGAAATCTTTATTATCCCGACAAAACCGCCATGGATTCCTATTACGAGCAGAACATGATCGGCGGCGATCTGGCCTGGAGATGGGAGACCGAACGATCCTACCGCAATTTCAAGGAGCTGTTCGCCGGCAGTGACGCATCGAGAAGACGCGCGGTCTATGCCGTCTTCCTGGTTTTGGGCCTCAGGATCGTCAGCATGGTCGACGCTCTCAAGATCGCCAGGGACTCGAATACAGGGTCCGGCGACGCGACAGGGATGTGGATAGATATAGAACCGGGCAGGGACGCTGTCAGGATGTCGCTGTGCCGCCGCTTTTGAAAACGAGGCCCGTGACCGAAATGGATGTCCGATGGGAAAGTCCTCCATTCCCTTCCTGCTTGCGCTGCTCCTGTCAAACGAGCCGGCGGGCCCGGCCGATACTCCGGGCTCGACTCCAGACTCCGGGATAAGTGTCGAACCTTGCTACAGCCCGCTGGGAAAGGGCGACCTGCGCGAACCGCTCGGGCTGGACGTCGATACCGGCGGGAACGTCTATGTGGCCGACGCGATGACGGGCAAGGTTTTCCGCTTTTCCCCGGACGGAGGGTCTATCGAGTTCGAAAAGCCGCCTCGCGATCCATCCATCTACCCGATCGATCTTGCGGTCGACGGTTCATTCGTTTACGTACTCGATTACGCCACGAACCGTCTTTTGCGTTACGATGACCGGGGAGCCTACCTGGATATCCTGATCTCTTTTTCCACGCGGGAAAGGGTACAACCGGTTTCCGTCGCCTCGGGCGGGGGAGGAAGGCTCGTAACTACGGACCTGAAAAACAACTCGGTGATCGTCTGGACTCCGCTGCTGGATGTGGAGCTTTCATGGAACGAATATGGGTGGGCGGCAGGGGCTCTGGACAGGCCCGCCAGAGCGGTCATTCTTCCCGATGAACGTATTGCGGTCGCCGAGCTTGGAAACAAAAGGGTCCAGCTTTTCTCGCCCACGGGAACTTACATGAGGACCTTCTCCCCGCCGGACAGCGTCGCGTTTCAGAGTCCAAGGTACATTTGCTCCGACAGGGATGGCAATCTTTTCGTCGCCGACACCGGCGGAGGGGCGCTGTACGTTTTTTCGCCCGAAGGGATCCTTCTCGCGAGAATCGATTCATACCGCGGGGAACGGATATCGCCTTCGGCCGTCGCGGCGGGCTGGAACGACGATCTGTACGTGGCCGATCTCGAATCGGGGTCGATCCTTGTTTTCAGGCTTTATTCCCCCGGTAAATGAATATTATGCGCAGCAGATTTCCATCCGGCCCGTCAGGCGGAAAATATTCAAGATTCCGGATCGTCGTTTCCGCGGCCTTTTTCCTGGCGGCCGCTCTTTCGATTTCCGGCCAGGCCGCGCGCGGGGCCGAAAACCGGCCCGGCGCCGTGCGTATCCGCGAGACGGGGCCGGTAAGGAGGCAGTTCAGGGAGCGGCGAAGCTTTATCATGCTTCCGGGACAGGAGAGGATCGATCTGGAAAGATCGTTTCTTATCCCCGGAAGCGACTCGGTCAGCGTGGACGGGAGGTTGCTGGAAAGGGAGACTGATTACAGGATAAACGTCCTCAGGGGAACCTTGATACTCGTGCGTCCCGCAGAAGGGGGGCAGAAGGTTCTCGTTTCCTGGTCAAGGTATCCTTTTCCATATCCGCCTCTTTTTGCGTCGCGTTTCCCCGGCGAAAAACCGGTCTTCCCCGTTATGGTTCCCGGAGCCAAAGCCGGCGGATCCGGTCCGGCCGGAGACGGGAATGCCTACAAATTGCGACTTTCGGGAAGCAAGACGGTCGGGTTCTCCATCGGTTCGGGCCGTGGTGTGGGGATAGACCAGAGCTTGAAGGTGGCGATGGTCGGCCGGCTCGCCAGGGATCTTGAAGTGAAGGCCTCCCTTTCCGACGACAATCTTCCCGTTCAGCCGGAAGGGAACACCGAGGAACTGAGGCATCTGGACAAGGTATACGTGCAGGTGAACAGCAGGCACATGGAGGCGAGGCTCGGCGATTTTTCCACAGGGCTCGACTGGTCGAGGTTCTCCTCGTTCGAACGCGAGCTCAGGGGCGCCGCCGTGGATGTCGAAGCAGGGCGGCAGAAATTTTCGGCTGGAGGCGGCCTCGCGCAGGGAAGGTTCAAAACGTCTCAGCTGCGCGGCCGCGACGGCGTGCAGGGGCCCTACGAGCTTCTGGACGCGAGGCGTTTCAACGGCGTCATAATTCTTCCCGGAACGGAGACGGTTTTCCTCGACGGAAGGCAGTTGAGAAGGGGAAGCGAAAACGATTACACCATCGACTACAACCGTGGGACAGTCACCTTCACCGAAAGAATTCCGGTAGGTTTCGACTCGGAGATCGTTGTCGATTACCAGATGGGTGAGGACGATTACGAGAGGACCACCCTGACCGCGGGGTGGTCGGCTCCGTTCGCTTCCAACGCCGTGCGCGTGAAAACTTTCTTTTTCCAGGAGGGGGACAGCCCCGACCAGCCGCTCAGGCGCAACATCACGGCCGCCGACAGATCGATCCTGCAGAATGCCGGCGACGACAAGGAACTGGCCGTCTCGTCCGGCATAGAGGAAACGCTCGATGCCGCCGACGCGTATATCATCGTGCCGGCGGATTCCGTTCCCGCGCATTTTCTTTTCGTCGAAACAGGCGGCACCCACAGGGTTTCCTTCCGCCAGGTCGGAAGCGGAAAGGGCGATTACACGACCGACGGATTCACGAAAAGGGGGGAGGTCAGATACAGTTACGCCGGCCCCGGCCGGGGCTCCTATGCCACCGGCGTCTCGCTGGCTCTTCCGGAGACCAGGAAGGTGTTCACGCTCGGCCTGGAAGCCGAGAAGGGAATCTTTTTCGTCGATGCGGAGGGAAACGTGAGCCTGTACGACAGGAACACGCTCTCGCGGCTCGACGACGCCGACAACGACGGGGGCGCCGCCCTGCTGGAAGGGGGGGTTCGCGACCTGAAACTGGCGTCATGCCTTCTTACCCTCAAGGGGGAGTACTCGGTCCTCGAGGAACGATTCGTCTCCCCGGGCAGGACGCGGGAGTCCTATTTTTACAGGAACTGGAACCTCGAGGATCTCCCCCTTTCCGGGCGCGAGGAGATATCGGGGGCGTCCATGCGGCTAAAGAGGGAAACACTCTGGGACATTGACGGAAGCTTCAGGAAGCTCACCCGGGGTGAGGGCCTGACCGCCACAAGAGGCGAGGCAGGGGCGAAGCTCGGGGACGCCTCGTCGAGGGGAATAAGCCTGAGGGCATTCGAATCGAGGACGGCCGATACCCGGGACCGAAGGTACGCCGAACTCTCCGGAGCATATTCCTTCTGGCGCCTGGTGCCGCGCGTTTCATACGACACCGAACGTTACCGCGCTTTTTCCGCCGCCGCCGATACGGGCAGATACTATCAGCAGGGCACGATAGGCGTATCCAGCCGCCGGACCGGCGCATTCAGGGCCGATCTTTCGTACAGCGAGCGCACAACCGACAACATGTCGCCGGAGGGCGGGATCTGGACAAGGGCCAGGGAGAACGATGAGATACGCTTCGATGGCGGATACGCGGGGGGATCGAGGATCGTAGACCTGTTTCTGAGCCACAGGGAAACACGCGAGATAACAAGCGGAGGAGCGAGCAGGTACGATCTCGCGAGAATCAGGTTCAGGGACAGCTGGGGAAAAGCGGGCCTTACAAACGACATCGGATACAGGATAAGCTCGGGAGAGGACCGCAGGCTCGAAAAGGCCGTGATATTCGTCGGCGAAAACGAAGGCGATTACGACGGCGAAGGGCGCGAGGTCGGACAGAAAAGAGGCGATTACATGGTCCTCTACCTTCCCGCGAGCGAAGTGGAGGCGGTCAGGACGGTCGAACTCACCTGGCGCCTCAGCCTGGGGAGCGGAGTCAGGGGAATCGATTCCGGGCAGGGCCGGGGTGGATTGTTCGGGATTATAAAAAAGAACGTCTCCGTGGACAACTTCTTCTCGGTGGAGGAGAAATCTTCGTCGGGAGAGTTGATGAGGCTTTACCTTCTCGATCCGTCGATAATGCAGCGCGACGACCTGACCCTCTACGGAAAGAACAGCCTGAGGCAGGAGTGGAGTTTCCTCAACGATGTGAGAAATTTCAATCTCAGGTTCATATTTGTGCGGGAGGACGAGGAAGACAACCGGTCGCAGGATATTTCCATGTCGAGATACAACAGGGAGATGCAGCTCAAGGCCGAAGCGGCGCCGGGCAAGTCTTTCACCTTCGAATGGGATGCCGGTACGAGTCTCAGGGAAACCCGCTCGGAGGGGTCTAACGCCCAGGAATACAGGGTCGAAAGCCTCTCGGCCGCCCAGATACTCGGGTACAGGCTGAGACCTTCGACCAGGATATCGCTGGAGACCGGCTTCGAGAAGAGAAACGACGGGGTCTCAGGAGCGGCTCAGACCTCCTTCATGGGTGCCCCTTCGCTCAATTCATCGGTCGGCGAGAAGATCCACATCGCTTCCTTTCTGAAGTTCACCTACACGGCCGTAGGCGCCGGCGATGGAAAACCACTTTTCTTCCTGGAGGAGGGACTGCGCGAAGACTGGAGCGTCATCGGGCAGTACAGGTTTTCGAGGAACGTCAGTTTCAGCACGAATTACAACGGGCGAAGGGAAAAGGATTACATGGGGGAGGTGAAGACGGTCCATGCGCTCAAGATGGAGTGCCGCGCTTCTTTCTAGCCTGATCCTCCTTTCCGCCGGCAGAGCCATTTGCGGGCCGCGGGTCATCGGAAGGGTGGTGTGGTCGGGTGTGGCGGCGGCCGGAATGGAGGAAATGGCCGGGAAGAGCCTTCTTGAAAAGGGAGCCGTCTTTTCCGATTCGCTCCTTTCGCTGGAGATGGCCAGGATCGATTCTCTCTGCTTCTCGCTGGGATTGCTCGACGTGGAGATGGCGGTGGACACGGCGACCGCCGGAAAGGAAACCGACATCTTCCTGACCATCCGCGAAGGGGAGCCGGCGAGGGTGGGGAAGGTGGTTGTTTCAGGGCAGGGGACGTTCGGAGCGGATGAGATCCTCAGGCGGCTCGGTGTGCGCGAAGGGGAATATTTCAACCCGGGAAAAATCGGGGCCGGAATGGCGGCTCTGCTCGGGTTCCTCAACGACGAGGGGTATCCCTTCGCGCAGGTATGGTTGACCGGGTTCATGTATGACGCCGGCCTCGGCCGGGCGGATCTGTCGTTTTCCGTCTACGAGGGAGACCGTTCTGTCGTGTCGGGAGTGATTTTCGAGGGTATCTCCAGGACCGACTCGACCATGGCGGCGAGGGTCTCGAGGCTCAGGCCGGGAGCCCTTTTCACCGAGAAGGATCTTCAGAGGGCGTCCCGGTATCTTCTCTCTTCGAGGCTTTTCAGGTCGGTCGGAGAGCCAAGGGTCCTTAAAAAGAACCCGGGATCGGTCGGCATCGTCATCCCGGTGGAAGAAAAGAAAAACAGTAACAGTTTCCAGGGAGCTTTCGGATTTTCACGCAAGGATGACGGTGAATACCGCGTCAACGGATCGGTGCAGCTTGTACTCGAAAACCTGGCTGGAAAGGGAAGGAATATCCGTTTCGACTGGCTGAGCGACGGCCAGAAGTACTCCAGAAGCGAGCTTTTCGTCCGCGAACCCTTCCTGCTGGGCATGCCGGTACATATCGACGCCGAGATGCGCCAAACGGTCCACGACACCCTTTACGACCTCGTTTCCGGGGGACTGTATTTCAGGTTTCCGGCCGGTCCGGCCTGGACGATCGTTACGGGTGCGGCGGCCGACAGGACCGTCTTCGGCGAAGGCGCGGATCTGAAGAGGAACGCAAGGCGGAGATACCGTGTCGGGATCGAGAGGGATACGGGGTCCGGATCGAATTTCTCGCTGCACCTGGAGGGAGCTTTGAAGAAGGATTATCTTGCGGGCGGGATCGTGGAAGGACGGGGGCAGGCGCTGTACCGTTTCGAAGGGTCGCTCGTGATACCGGTCTCCGGGGAGCAGTCCATCTATGGCCGGGCCGTGTCGGAAGGGATCTTTTCTGACGGCGCGATCCCCCTCTCCGAGTTGTTCGTGCTCGGCGGAGCGCGTTCGCTCAGGGGATACCGGGAGAACCAGTTCCGGGCGGAGAGGGTGGAGTACGTCAATCTGGAGTACAGGCTGGGAAACGAAAGCAGGATATTCTTCTTCGACGACATCGCAGCGTTCTTCCGTGATGCGCAGGGATGGACCTTCAGAAACGGTTTCGGGTTCGGGCTCAGATCGGTATCGCAGGTCGGAACCGTGGAACTGAGTTTCGGGGTGGGGGAGGAATTTTCCCTCGACGAAACCAAGATCCATATCTCGCTTATCGAGACATTCTGATGAATCGCCGGTCTGTTCCGCCTGTCAGCGTTTCGCCGGATCCGGCGGTCCCCGCGGCCGCCACGGGTATTCTTCTCTGTACAGGCGGCCGGTCCTCCGGTATAATGATAACCTCGATGGGAAAAAGGAGGCCTGAAGCTTGACGGAATACGAGACAGCGAAAGCGGGCAGGATCAGCGAAGCCCTGCGCCGTGTCGCGGTTGACGAGGGAGTCGACCCGCAATGGCTTCGCCGGATGGTCGCGGACGGAAGGGTGGTCCTGACCGGGATGGCCCGCGGGCATTCCAGGGTCATAGGGATCGGCGAGGGGCTGAAGACCAAGGTCAACGCGAACATCGGAACAAGCCCCGATCACGCCGATCCGCAAATCGAGCTCGAGAAAATGCGGGTCGCCGTCAAGGCGGGGGCCGACGCGATCATGGACCTGTCGACAGGCGGCGACATATCCGCCATTAGAAGGACGATTCTGAAGGAATGCGCCGTCCCGGTCGGAACGGTCCCCATATACCAGGCGATCGTGGGAGTGACCAGGCAGGGCAGGGAGATCGCCGACTGCACGGTCGACGAGTTCTTCGACGTGGTGGAGCAGCAGGCTGAAGAAGGTGTCGATTTCATGACGATACACTGCGGCCTTGTGAAAAGGCTGGCCGATGAGGTCGCCGGCACGAGAACGGCGGGGGTGGTCAGCAGGGGGGGGTGTTTCCTGCTGCAGTGGATCGCGAAGAACCAAAGGGAGAATCCATATTACGAATACTATGACAGGCTGCTCGATATAGCCCACGAATATGACGTGGCGTTGAGCCTTGGAGACGGCCTGAGGCCGGGAGCCATTACGGATGCGACCGACCGTCCACAGATCGGGGAGCTTCTCGTCATAGGCGCGCTTGTGGAAAGAGCCCGCAAGCGCGGTGTAGCCGTTTTCGTCGAGGGCCCCGGCCATGTGCCGATCAACGAGATCCCGGCGAACATGATCCTTCAGAAGAAGGTCTGCGGGGGAGCGCCGTTCTACGTCCTGGGACCCCTGGTCACCGACGTGGCCCCGGGGTACGATCATATCACGGCCGCCATCGGGGGAGCGGTCGCGGCCTGGCACGGCGCCGATTTCCTCTGTTACGTGACGCCGGCGGAACACCTCAGGCTCCCCTCCGTGCAGGATGTGCATGACGGCGTCATCGGGGCGAGGATAGCCGCTCACGCGGGCGATATCGGCAAGGGGCTCGCGGGGGCGGCGCAGTGGGACAGGAAGGTATCGACGGCGCGCGCCGGTCTCGATTGGGAAAACGCGCTTAACGCGAGCATCGATCCCGCCACGGCAAGGAGCATGTACGATCGCAGTCCGGGAGGCGCCGAGGAGCTATGCACGATGTGCGGCGAGTTCTGCGCGATCCGCGGGAGCAAAAGAAGCAGGGAATAGCATCATATTCAGGATCGGATTATGCCTTCAGTTCGAAAAGGGGATGGGGTCGGACAGCGGAACAGGGTCATCCAGCGGAACGGATCGTATCCGGACGCCATACTCGAGGAATTTCTTCCATTCATAAAGGCGGCCGAAAGGGGACTTTCTCCCGGCCGGTCGCTGCGCGCGACGGTGGTCGAAGGACTGGCGCGCGGCCCGCTGCCGCCTGCGCTGCTTGTCAACCTGGCAAAAAATTGCCGGTTCGCCGGCCTCCCGC
>JBFYZH010000110.1:0-15927 GCA_041309605.1 Candidatus Krumholzibacteriota bacterium | reverse complement strand
GCCGTTGCGTCCGTTTCCGGCAATGGTATTGTTCACGATCTTTGCGCAGGCCGAATAGACGCGTATGCCGTCGGCTCTATTGGCCGTAATGGCATTGTTTCTGATTACGACGTTGCTCGATCTTTGAATCCTGATGCCCGCGTTATCCCCATAGCACGAACCGTTGCGGATCGTAAATCCCTGCACGACGGTTTGGGCGGCGTTGCAATCCAGGATTTTTATAACGTTCCCCCTCTTGTTGCCGCCGTCGATGAATGTAACCTCGGCTCCCGCTCCGGCAAGTCTCACACCTTCCGCCATTATAATCTGCTCGCAATAAATCCCCGGCGCCACGTAGCAAATCCTGTTTTTGGGCGTTATGTTTATTCCCGCCTGTATTGTCTTTTTCGGGCCGACCCCATTCCCCCGGCATGTCAGGCTCGAACCGTCATAAGCGTCGCTGCCGGTCGATGCATCGACATAGACGGTGGCATAAACGACCTCCTGGTCGCCCTCGTTTGAAATGACATCAGGTGAAGTGACGGCTTCCTGCTGGCAGCCTGCTGTTGAAAACAGCAGGAACGCTCCAATAAGTGTGCAAGCCGTCAGCTTGACTGACTCTGAGCCCGTTCCAAAAGTCATCGATTTCATATTATTTCCCCTTCCGCCTTATAATTAATTTATAGACGTGAAATGGGATTTGTCAACGGTGAAAGTCGTGGGTACCATCGGTCATTTCCAGGGACCGGGCGGATTCCAGATGGCATGGAAGGTTTGACATTCGCTGATAGCTGTCAGAGCAGGTCCTAAAAACTTCTTTATATCAATGATCACGTTTTCAAATTTCTCGGGTGCGGCAGTAAGTTTGGTTTTTACGATGAATCCACGCCATTGGGCCTGCCTGCCGGCGTCATCTATAAATGAAGAATCAAATACTGAAGGATTGGCGGTGACGGGTGTCTGCCGGATCTTGAAGGTATTTACGATCGCATCCGACAGTCTGACCCCATGAAAATCGAACGATCGCGACAGCAACCAGATGTCATAAAAATCCTTCATGCGGCTGTTTAAAATGCCGAGCTTTACCATAGCGTGGAACTTCTCGGATATTGTACTTTCCATTGTATAACCGTTCAACTTTGGAGCGGGAAAATCAAGCAACGTCGGGAACTCGATCTTGCAGGGACCCGGAACGATCTCATCCCCGAAACCCACATCGATTTGAAGGGCAATCCTTGCATTGCCAAGGTTACCAGGGACATGGACGCGCATCCCCTTATATTCAGCATCATCGGCAATTCTTTCGACGGTCAATGTACCCTGATCGAAAGTCAATCCATCGCCGGGCTCGACGGCCAATTCGCATATGCTTTTCATCACGGTTGCAATCGTTTCGAGGTCATTATCGATCCTTCCGAGAAAATCCATGTCTTTTGTAGTGCGTGATACGGGACCGCCCCATACGGAAAACATAAGCGCTCCCTTAAGGATGAATCTGTCTGCATGAGGACTTATGGATAGCCGATAAATAAACCGCTCGATAGCGAAATGCTGCAGCAGTTCATTAAAAGGGCGGGATGATTCCTTGGCCTTGTTGAGAAGGCGTTGGTGCACCGATGCGGCAGCGTTCCTGATATTCCCCGACGTCATAGAAGCGCCTCAAGGTAAGGACGGATGATTTTCTTCACCCTGCAAATCGCCGCGTAACGCATGAGATCGTCCACCTTGACTCGTTTTCGTTCGCGGTAGAAACGCACCGCCTCCATCACCGTATCGAGACCGACCTTGTTGCGAAATTTGAAACAGTCGGCGAGAGTCTTTTCCGGATTGTAGATGCGCAGGGTTACTCCGTCGATTTTACGGGTTTCAATGCCTTCCGTGAATGCCTTGCCGGTGAACCGGTATGTCCTGATCGGAGGGTGTTCCAGACGCGGTTCTTCAGCGCCGCGCTGCAGCGCCACGTGGATCTCGTGAGGGATCTGGGTCGTGAGTTCATGATAAGCCAGGGCGGAGATGAGGCATATTACACCGCCCGGAATCCGGGTCGCGACAGTAACCAGATCAGGATTGCCCAGGGGAGTGTCACCGGCAAGACGATATACACCGCGGCTCACCATCTCAAGCGTTCCGGAATCCCGCATGGCGTATATCGTGCCGGGGTGGATGCCCTCACGAAGTGCCTGAGCGGTGCGCAGGATTCCGCCGTGCTTCTTGAAGATGGTTATTGCTCTGTCGAACCTTGTATCAGGACTCTTCACGAAAGACTCCTTGATAGAAATACCAACACTTATTAAGAACTATTGGTATATTTATCAGTAGGGATTGTAATGTCAAGCAGTACTTTTTCTTTAATCTTCAGACTTAGCATTGACATTTACACAATTACTTTGGATGGTACTCGTATTCTTGTGCAGGGACAGGTATATGTACCTGTGGAAAAGCCATCTATTCTTATGCCGGAACCCGATCGGGAGAAGGATATTTTTGATTGGGCAATCCGGGCTCCTGCACAGAGTGCCCAGGCACTGATCGACTCAGGCGGCACAATTGAAGAAGCCAGACAGTTGATGGCTGAATTTTACCAGCAGTTTGTCGTGAACGACACATTCTCCGCGATCTTCATGGATGACGGTTATCGGCTTATTTACAGGGGGATGGAAATATACGTTCCTGTTCCATGCCAAAAGAGAGAGCCAAAGCCCGATTACCTGGAGAATACTCTCATGACGGTCTATAAAGACCTTTGTTGTCATCTGCAAACCGGTGATCTGATACTAAAAGGGATAGGTTATCAGCAGGTCATAAAGGCTGCTGAATTGACGCCGCAATTTCTGCAACGGCTAAATAACATTTCAAGTCAGACGGTCATGAATCCTTCCGGCGATTATAAGTCAGTAGCGTTGCCAGGTGGCACATGTTTGCTTCCGTCGGCGATTGGTGATCTCGTGAAAGCGAATGAGTCAGGAAAGTAATTCACATGGAAATTAAAAAAAAAGCCCGGATATAATTATACCCGGGCTTTTTTCGGCCTGTCAGAAAGCCCTGATGGGACGCACGTAGCATCCGTCTTCCTTAAGGCGGCCTTCATAGAAGCCGGCGCCGAAATGCTGGTCCCCCGCGTACAGACCCGACTCTCCGGCCTCAGACGAACACCAATAGATATTGGAAAAAAATCCGCCGATGGCGACTTGATTTATATATAACTGATTCAGCTCGTCCTTTGAAGGCAGGAACCAGTCGTCCTTGCCGCCGCCCCTGTAATCCCTGCGCAATTTCGCGGCGCTCGCCGTGTGCCCCGGTTGCGCAATGATGGCGTTGCTGTTCGCCATTTCTGTTCCTATCGCGGTGCCTGTAGTTCCTATGTACGTGTACCAGACATTGCTCCATGTTCTTATCTGATCTACCCAGCCAGGCGCGAGAGCCGGTCCGGCCATGGCCGGCGTGGAGGCGGTCGCCGCTTCCATGTATTTCCAGCCATCGGTCGCATAATTGGGGTTTACGAAGAAGATCTTTCCGCCCACCGGGCCGGCATCTCCGACGATCAATGCGGCATTCACCGTCATTGTATAGGTCACGATTGTCGTTCCGTCCTGCGCCGTAACGACAAGGTCGTCGCCGGTCGCAACGGGGTCGGATATGCCCGTGTCGTTCCAGGTCTGATGGCTTTCGCCCTTTGTCAGCGCCGCCAGAAACTGCGCCTTGCCTGTCGCATCGCGAACGCCTGTGATCGATTCGGCCGCCGTTCCCCCGGCGCTGACCGTATAGGCGGTCGAGGTCAGGGTCGCCACGTCGCTCTCCGGCTCCGGATCGGCGGGATCCGGCGACTCGGAACATCCCGTAAGCATTATTCCAATCGCGGTAATGAATAAACCGAGAATCGTCTGTTTCATTTGTGTCTTCCTTTTTTGATAAGAATTTATTTTCATGAATTGAATGAATACATGGGCCGGTTTTGAATGTCAAGGAAATCAGGGAAATCGAATTTTCCCGCGACGGAGATTTCTTGGGAGAGATCCTTTATCCCCGCGGCGCTTTGTCATTGAATCGCTTCCGAGGGCCCTGGCGAATCGTCGGCCGCCGGAGAAATTCCGGGTTTGCAGCCGCCCGCCGATGTCTACGATGTCCGGAAAGGGGAGATCCTGACAGCGAGACAGAAGATTAAATTGATTACTTTACGTCAGAGAATGAGGTATAATCGCGAACTGCCGGTGCAAAAGGAAAAGATTATCAAACCGGCGGAATTTAGAGCAGGTGTCCTGATTTATAAGTATCGCAAATACTCGCCTTAATCACGAATGCCATGCCCTCATGAAGCAGGCCTGATCAAGGTGGTTTTGATGGCCGGTAAAAACGGAGAGGGTACGGGACATGGATCCCCGCCACGGGATCCTGAAAAGTCGCTGGAAGCGGACGATCTGTTTCTGCAGGACATCCTGGACAGCATCCAGGACGGGGTCAGTATTCTCGACAAGGACTTGAACATCGTCATCGTAAACAATTCGATGAAGGTGTGGTACGCCCGCAACGCTCCGATCGAAGGAAAGAAGTGCTACGTCTGCTACCAGGATCGAGATAAACCGTGTGACCCTTGTCCATCGCTGAAGGCCATGAGGACTGGAAGGGTAGAACAAAACATCGTCTCCGGCCATAAAGGATCCTCCGTCGAGTTCATCGAGCTATTCAGCTTTCCTATTCGGAACAGGGAAACCGGAGAAATAATCGGCGTCGTGGAGTTCGTAAGGGATGTAACGGAGAAGAAGAGGTTGGAACTCCAACTTATTCGGGCGCAGAAAATGGAGGCGGTCGGGACGATGGCGGGAGGCGTCGCCCATGATTTCAACAACCTGCTTATGGGGATACAGGGGAATGTATCGCTGATGCTCCTCGATATTAACGAAACACACGCTCACTATGGTTTTCTGAAGAGCATCGAGGATTACGTGAAGAGCGCGGCCGATCTTAGCAGCCATCTACTCGGTTTTGCCCGTGGAGGCAAATACGAAGTGCTGCCGTCGGATATGAACAAACTCCTGAATGAGATATCCTGGATGTTCGGCCGTACGAAGAAGGAGATCTCGATCGAGAAAAAGCTTGAACCATCCTTGAGGACGGTCGAGATCGATCGTCGCCAGATGGAGAATGTTGTACTCAATATATTGATCAACGCATGGCAGGCGATGCCGGGGGGCGGCACACTCTATCTGCAGACCGGGAACGTCCGGCTCGATGAAGATTACGTTTTCCCACACGAGGTATCTCCGGGGGACTATGTCAAGATCTCCATAACGGATACCGGCACCGGCATGGCGGAGAAGGTAAGACATCGGGTCTTTGATCCCTTCTTCACGACGAAGGAGATGGGCAGGGGAACGGGGTTGGGGTTGGCGTCGGCTTACGGCATAGTTAAGAACCACGGCGGGATAATAACCGTGTATAGCGAAGTGGGAGAAGGCACAACATTCAACATATATCTTCCCGCCTCCGACAGGGATGTTGTCGAGGCGAAACAGTACACCGCCGAGATAATGAGTGGATGCGGAACGATTCTTCTCGTCGACGACGAGGAGGTCATGATCCAGGTCGGGAAACCGATGCTGGAGAAACTCGGCTACAGAGTAAACATTGCGCGAAGTGGCCGGGAGGCAATAGAAATTTACGAAATGAAACATGGCGAAATAGATATCGTAATTCTCGACATGATCATGCCGGTTATGAAAGGTAGTGCCGTATTCGACCGGATCAGGGAGATCGATCCGGAAGCCAGGGTACTCCTCGCCAGCGGATACAGTATCAATGGACAGGCCCGGGCGATACTGGAAAGGGGCTGTAACGGATTCATCCAGAAACCGTTTAACCTGGGGGAACTCTCTCAGAAGTTGAAGGAAATCCTCAATTCGTAATAATTTTTAATTGAACGGTCTTGTCTTTCATGGTGACAGGCCGCGGACGATACTCAACGCGTTTTGTCATGTTGATTGTGAGGGTCCGGCGAATCGTCGGCCGCCGGAGAAATTCCGGACTTACAGCCGCCCGCCAGAGCCCCGGCGTATATCACGAACAGCGGTTCGATCGGTATTCGGAACCGGTTCAAAAATACCGTAAAAAGGATCAGCAGGACTGCGTATATTACCGCCGGCAGGACCACGCGGCCGTGTCCCTTCCTGTAGTGGCGCGCAAGGCCCATGAAACCGAAAAGCATCACGAACGTGAAAGCGTAACCGGCGGCGTAAGTACTGTCGCGAGATGCGCCCGAGCCGGGATCGTCGGTCATGCCCCAGCTTTTTCCCGTAATCAGCGAGGCGTTATTGTAAATGCGGCGGATTGTATGCCATCTGCCTTCCAGATTGTTCGGAGAGTATTTGCTCACGTCCACATGGTAGGCGGCCGTGTCGTACACCGGCACGGGCCTTCCTTCGGCAAACGAGTTTCTCAAAGCCCATGGCATAATCAATCCGGCCAGGACCAGCAGGAAAACAAGGCGTTTCCTTGCGGCAATGATCGATCCCGGAAGAAGAAAAACCATGACGGGATCGAGGAGTATGCACAGGGCGAGCGAGGCCGAAGATATGACCGATGAAGCCGTGTGTCCGATCCCCGATATGCCGGAGGCCATTATCACAAGGATGAAAAACAGTTCGAGAGAACCGGGCGTGGCGGAAAGGTTGTACAGTATGAAATCGGGGTAAATCGCGCCTAACGCCGCCGCGATCAGTCCGGCCCTTCTTCCGCAAAGACGCGACGTTATGAAATAGACCAGTAGAAGGCCGGCCGAGCTTATTATGCTCTGAAGAACAAAGACGGCAGTAAGACCTTTGGAGCCGAATATGAAAAGGAGTACGCGCAGGAAAAAAGGATAGAGAGGGGCCTGAAGGGCGTCGATCCTGCCCGATTCAGCTATCAGAACGTAGTTCTGCCCGAACCCGAGCGTCAGGTTTCCGTTGAAGACAAACGCAAAGTAAATACGCAGCGCGAGGGACAGCAACAAAATAATGGCGAGAAGGTCCCAATCCGCGGAGAAGGCGGGTTTTACATGGCTTCTCCAGAGGTCGACACAGTATCGCCCGGTTATTTCCGTGATCTTCCGCACCGATCGTCCTTCGGAATCCGAGTTTTCGCGCCGGGATCGTTACGAACGGCGATCCCGCGGAACAATCCTGCGCCGCGAGCCGGATAAGGTCGACAGCCCGCCGGCAGAACGGATACTAACATCCGCGGCGCAGGCTCCGCCACAAAAAACATATGGCCTTCCGGGAAGCAAGATCCTAAAGTTATGGACTTCATGGTGGTTCTTGAATAAGATGCGACAATATCCGGCGCGCGGGAAATGATGGATAAAAGGGTAAATAAAATCGAAACCGGCGAGATGTACGCCGGGTACGCAGTGGACGAAGAGATCCGGCTTCACGCTTCGTCGGGAGGCATAGTCTCTTCGATACTCTGCGACATGATCGCCGCGGGCGGGGCGGACGGGGCGCTCGTTTCGAGGATAACGTCCGTAGACGGCGATATATGCGCCGTGACGAATCTCGTGAAAGACAGGCCGGAGATACTGCTTCACGGCGGGAGCTCGTACATAGATACGCCCGTCCTCAAGGCGGCTGCGCGGCTTCGCGATTTCGACGGCAGGGCCGCCGTCGTCTGCCTGCCGTGTCAGGCGCGCGCCTTGAGAAAAGCGCTTTTGGAAAAACCTGATCTTGAAAAAAGAATCGCTGTAATAATAGCGCTGTTCTGCCGGGGAGCTGTCGGAGAGCGATTCTACGAGGATCTTTTTTCGAAGCTCGGGCTCGACCGGTCCGAAGTGGACTCGGTAAAGGTCCGCAGGGGGCACAGGAAGGGAACGGTGACGGTCGCTTACCGGGACGGTGCGGTCAGAACGATACCTTTCGACTCGATGAACGCCTACAGGATTGCGGGAATCCATTCGTTGGAACGATGTTTCTGGTGCGATGAGCATATGGGAAGGGAAGCGGATATCGCGGTGGGAGATATCTTTGCTCCGGAATATAAAAAGCGCGACATCAAGCATTCGGCGCTCGTATGCTGGTCCGGCAGGGGAGCGCGGCTGGTCGAAGATCTGGAAAAAAGGGGGATCGTCGATCTCGAGTATTTCGGGATAAAGAAGTACAGGGATCGATTCAAGGCGGTCGAGGATTTCAGCAACAGGTTGGGACCGAGATACTTTGCCGCCCGCCTCGCCGGAATCGGGTCGAGCGGAAGGCCCCCACTGGTTTTCAATCTGTTTCACGCCCTTGCCTGGGCCCTCGTGTTCACGAACGGCAGGATATCGCGTTCGGCGAGGGGGCGGAGATTCCTTTTCGGACTTCCCTCGCGGGTCGTCAAACTTGAAGCCCTGACGGTAAAGGCGTTGTCGCGGATAAGACTTTGAAAACACATTTCCATGTATCCGGCTTCGGTCGGGCCGGAGCGAAGGAACGAAGGAGATTGTAATAATGGCGAGATCGTCGATTTCCGTTTTCGCGGTATCCAGGACTGGAAACAGGGGGGCCGCGTCGATGCTGGAAAGCGCGATAGACAACCTTTCGCCGGGCGAGAACGGATGCGACTTCAACGTATTCACGGTCTATCCCCGAGACGACGCGGAGTTTCCGAAAACCGGGCATGTGACCCTGTTCGACGGCACGCCCGCCAGCCTGGTCTTCAGGATTATTCCGTTCTGCATCCTGTACAGGTTGCTTTCCGCCGTGGGTATAAAATTGCGTCCTGAATCCATGACCCCCGGCATGAAGGCCCTGGTCCTGAGCGACGCGGTCGTCATAATCGGGGGGACGACGTTCAGCGACGCCCAGCTTTTCAAGATACCGTACAACGCGGCATGCCTTCTGCCGGCGGTCATCCTCGGTAAAAGATCGATGATGTATTCGCAGACCATGGGGCCCATGAAAAAACGGTTCAACAGGGCGCTGTCCGGATTCCTCCTGCCGAAGATAACGACGGTCGTCGCGCGCGGTTCGGGCAGCCTCGAGAATGTCCTCGCGCTTGGCCTTGAAAACGCCGTTTATTTCGCCGATTCGGCCTTTACGCTCAGGGTCCCCGATGAAACGGTCAAAAGGATCAGGGAGCGGTACGCTCCGATGCTCGAGGGAAGGAAGGTCGTCGGCATATCGGTGAACTCGATAGTCGAAGGAAAATGCAACAAGCTCGGTATAGACCACAACGGAAGCTTCGTCTCGCTGATCGAATATCTTCGCGGGAAGGGATATTTCATCCTTATGGTTCCCCACAGCATGAGAAAAAAGAGCAGGCTCCGGCACAACAACGACCTGTACACCGTCGACGATATAATGAAAAGACTCTCCTCCACGGATGGCATCCACATAGTCAGGGAGCCGTACGATTGCAAGGAATTGAGGGTCATCGTCGGGCTTGCGGACTATTACGTCGCTTCGAGGTTTCATTCGATGATCTCCGCTCTCTGCGCCGGGGTTCCCGTTCTGGTCTTCGGATGGGGATTCCAGAAGTACAGGGAAGTGCTCGAGGAATTCGATCTTGAACGCTACTGTCACCAGGGAAGGGAGCTTTCGGGGGAAAATCTGATAAGGGGATTCGAGGACGTCGTCTCGGGCGGCGCGGAGATCGTTAAAAAGATAGATGCGAACCTTCCGCGAGTGGTCGAATCTTCGATGAAAATGCACGAGACCGCAAGAAAGCTGTGCATCGGCGAAGCCGGTTCCGGCTCCCGGTGACGATCGCAGCGTCAAATGGGAAGAGATACGAAATGAACGGGCTGGAAATCATGTCATCACCGCGGAACGGCGCGCCGGGCTCCGGCGGCAGAAGGTTTTTTGCGGCGGCCGTAAAGATCGCCGTTCTCGCAGTTCTTTTTTATTTCTGGTACCGCTATATAAAGAACAACCGCGAGGATCTCCTGTCGGGGGACTGGTGGGTGGGGTGGGGGACGGCCGCCCTTTCGACCTTGTTCATGGCGATCGGATACCTGATACGTTCCTGCCTCTGGGCACCGATGAGGTACGAGCTCACCGGCGAACGGATGTCTCTGGCCGATTCGTTCCGTGTTTCCGCCATTTCCTGGATGGGACGGTACGTGCCGGGCAAGATCTGGACGGTCGCGGGCAAGGCCTGGCTCTCCTCGAAGGACAAAAGCCGGGTGCCGGCGCTGGGAATGGCGGTCATCGTCGAGATCCTGTGGTTTCAGCTGGCCGGAGTCCTCATAGCGGTCGTGATGCTGATATTTTCCGGAGGCCATTTCTTCTCCGCGGGGATCAGGATGACGATGATGGCGATTCTTGCCGCCGGCCTTGTGGCAAGCCACCCGCGCGTATTCATTTTCTCGACGAACCGGGTCCTCCGTTTGATGCGAAGGCCGCTTCTTACCCACAGGCCGAGGTACAGGGCGATGCTGCTTCTCATGCTGGCCAACGTCGCGACTTTCGTTTTCTGGGGAATCAGTTTTCTGGTTCTGGCCCGCGGTGTCTCGCCGCTGGGCATAAATGAATTGCCGTATATCACCGGGATCTTTTCCGCCGCGTGGGTCGTCGGGTTTTTCATGATCCTCGTACCCGCCGGGATCGGGGTGCGCGAATCGATCCTCATGTTCGGTTTGCGCGGTATGGGCCTGGCCGACCCTGTGATCATAACGCTCGTACTCGCGTCCCGGATCCTGATGACGCTGGTGGAGTTCGTGTTTTTTCTGGCCGCGGTTATCATGTCTTTCGGTGGAGAAAGGCGAAGGATCGGCGGCCGGACGGATAATAATCTCGACAGCCGTCACTGAATGATGTTAGAATGATGTAACCAGGTAGACATCAATGACATGCGGCCTGTCATGATTTTATCAGGGGGAGATCGTTCGAATGGGAATTCCTGAAAAATCCGTCACCATTATCATTCCCGCCCTGAATGAAGAACGGGCCATAGAGGATGTCGTAAAGGAGATGCGGCGGGAGTTCGTCGATGCCGAAATCCTGGTGGTCAACGACGGATCCACCGACAGGACGGAAGAGCTGGGGCGCGGAGCGGGCGCGCGCGTTATCAGCCACGACAGGCGTCTTGGGTATGGCGCGGCGCTGAAAACGGGAATAAGGAACGCGACCGGCGAGTACGTACTGTTCTGCGACGGCGACGGGCAGCATTCGGCCTCTGACGCGAGGGCGATAGTCGAGCAGGCCGGGGATTTCGACATGGTCGTCGGAGCCCGGACGGCCGAGTCGCATGTCCCGTTGATCAGAAAGCCGGGGAAACTGGTTATCCGGTTGTTCGCCGACTTTCTGGCCGGGCAGAGGATCCCCGATCTTAATTCGGGCATGAGACTCTTCAGGCGCGACATTATAAGGCGGTATCTGCATCTTATGCCCGGCGGGTTCTCGTTTTCGACGACGAGCACTTTCGCGATGATCAAATCCCAGCGCAGAATCAGGTTCGTCCCCATAACGACGCGAAAGCGGGCGGGCAGGAGCACGGTTCGTCAATGGCGTCACGGCCCCATCACATTGATGCTGTTGTTGAGGCTGGCCGTGCTTTTCGAGCCTCTTAAAATATTTCTTTCGGTCGCGGGATTCATGTTTGCCATCTGCATCGCCAGCCTCGTCAACGATATATCGAGAGGCAGGGGGGGCATTGGAGATACGACGGTGCTGATGGCCGTATCCTCGCTGATCATCTTCATGTTCGGGCTGCTCTGCGACCAGGTGTCGGCCATCAGGCGGGAAAAGCACGATTGAAAAACGCGTTTCGAAGGTTACGGCGCGGCGGCGACCGGAATAGCGATCGCGCGTTTTTTCTCATGAATAAAACCCTGTGTCATGGAGAAACGGTGATATGACAAGACGGATTATACTGACGGTAATACTGCTGATCGCCGCCGGGCTGCGGCTTTATTTCGCCTTTACGTGCGACGCGATACCGGACTACAGCGACATGGCGATCTATAATAACGCCGCCATGGCCGACGGGATTCCCTTGTTCCCTCCGCCGGGGTATCCGCTCTTCCTGAGGCTCATATATTCGGCGTTCGGAGCTCTGAATTACAAGGCGGTTTTCGTCGTCCAGGGGCTTCTGAGCGTGCTTACCGTTTTCCTGGTGTACGCCACGGCGCGCGTGGTCGCCGTCCGGAATCCGGGCCCGGGCGACGGCGAAGCGAAATCTCCGGCTGCCGGCGGGCCGCGGGGGATCGAGGCCGCGGAGAAGGCGGGGCTGATCGCAGGCGCGATAGCGGCGATATATCCCAATTTTATCGCGTACAACCTGACCACCATGACGGAGACGCTCAGCCTGCTGCTGATTATGCTCGTGCTGTACGCCGCGGTATCGCCGATCAGGGAAGGATACAGATCGATGCTGGCCGGCCTGGTCCTTTCGATCGGGTTCTTCGTGAAACCGGCCCTGCTGTTTTTCGCGCCCGGATTATTTTTCGGTGTCAGGAAAAAATTGATTCTCGTATTGACCGTACTGGCCGTCCTCGCGCCGTATTTCATATACGGCAGTCTCACCGGAAAGGGGGAAAAACGCGGGGCGAGGCTCATTTACAAGGCGTACAATCCCAAAGCCGCGCAGACTCCCCATTTTAAAATGGAAGAAACGGAGCTCGGCGGGACGGACGCCTCGGACGACGAGTACATATCGGAAACCGTCAGCTTCATCGCTTCCAACAAGTGGAAGACCCTCGATATAATCTACCGCAAGGCGTCGATACTGATTTCGAGGGGATGGGACAGTCATGTGCTGAAGGCTATCAGCAGGAACAACCGGCACCTGACCCATTTTCTGATCTACGGATACATGCCGGTCATGGTGCTGGGATTCATCGGGCTCTTCCGTTACTGCGACGGAAATAACAGGATCCTGATGTTCGTGATGGCGGGATATCTCGCGATACACATCGTGATAACGATCTTCAAGATCCGGTACCGCCTTCTGGTCGAGCCGATGCTGATCATCTATGCGGCGATAGCTCTGAGCAGGATGACGGAACCCCGGAACCTCCGGTCAGGATGACCGGCAGCCGCGAAACATAATCCCGCGCGGTCCGTATTCCTGACTGAGCTTTTTCAAACCGCGCGGGAAAACCATGGGGCTCGGCGCCCCCGCCGAAGTTACCGGTAACGCCTCGCACCGCGGGGTCGATACCCGTGGCCTTGACCGGGCTGCTCAAAGGAGTAACTCGCAATGTTCGCCAATTATCTGAAGATCGCTCTTAGAAATTTCAGAAGGCACAAGGGGTATTCCATAATCAACATCGCCGGTCTCGCCGTCGGCATGGCCTGCTGCATCTTCATCCTCGCCTTCATACTAAGCGAGCTCTCCTACGACAGGTTTCACGAAAAGTCGGGCCGGATCCACCGCGTCGTAACGGACGCGACGATATCCGGGACCAATTTCAGGATCCCGACGATTCCAGCGCCGATGGGGCCGCAGCTCGTCGGGGATTTCCCCGAGGTGGAATCGGCGGTCCGTTTCAGGAAGTACTATTTCAACATGTTCCAGTGCGAGGAAAGGAAGTTTTCCGAAAAAAGCTTCATTTTCGTGGACAACTCCTTTTTCGATATATTTTCGTTCAAGCTGAAACGGGGCAACCCGGGAAATGCGCTGAAGGCGCCGTATTCGATCGTTCTGACGGAGGATGCGGCGCAGAGATATTTCGGCGACGTGGACCCGGTCGGAAAGACGATAAAATACCTGGATGCCGGCGAGGATTACACCGTCACCGGAATCGTCGAGAATCCGCCGGCGAATTCCCATTTCTCCTTTAATCTTCTCGCCTCGTTCGAAACGCTCTACAAGCGCGATCCGGGCAACCTGAGCTGGTATAATTTCAACCACCAGACGTACCTGCTGCTCAGGGAGGGGACGAACCCCCGCGAATTCGAGGCGAAGCTGGATGGCTTCGGCGACAAATATCTCGGCGAATTCAAAAAGATGACCGGAGCAGAGATGTATAATTTCCTCCAGCCTCTGACATCGATCCACCTCCATTCGAGGCTCGACAACGAATTGGAGACCAACGGCGATATCCGCAACATATACGTGTTCGCGGCGATAGGGGCATTCATCCTTCTCGTCGCGTGCATCAATTTCATGAACCTTTCGACGGCGCGCTCGGCCGGCAGGGCGAGGGAGGTCGGGCTGAGAAAGGTTCTCGGTGCCGAAAAAGCGCGTCTTGTCCGCCAGTTTCTCGGCGAGTCGCTCCTGATGACGTCGATATCGGCCGTCGTGGCCGTCTTTCTGGTGGCTCTGTTGACGCCTTATTTCAACAATCTCGCCGGGCTGACGATGGAGATGGGTTTCCTCGCGGATCCCAGGCTCGTGGCGGGGTTATTTATCCTCGTTTTATTCGTGGGGCTGGTCGCAGGGAGCTATCCGGCCATGTATCTTTCCAGATTCGATCCGGCTCCAATCCTTAAGGGCGATTACATGCAGGGCAGGGGCGGCGCGGGTTTCCGAAGGGGGCTTGTCGTGTTTCAGTTCGCCGTCTCCATCGCTCTGATAACGGGGACGGCGATTATAGCGGATCAGCTTCGTTTCATGCGCTCGATGGAGCTCGGGTTCAAAAAGG
Source organism: Candidatus Krumholzibacteriota bacterium (assembly GCA_041309605.1). Classification (GTDB taxonomy): domain Bacteria; phylum Krumholzibacteriota; class Krumholzibacteriia; order Krumholzibacteriales; family Krumholzibacteriaceae; genus JALOPX01. The sequence continues at coordinate 1,418 of JBFYZH010000110.1, read as the reverse complement.
ACCGGGTGATCGTATTTCCCGTCGCCGACAGGGGGATGAAGGACAGGCTTGGAACCCTGAGGGACGAACTCCGTACGGTCGAAGGCGTTTTTTCGTCGTCGGCGTCGATGATGGTGCCTGGGGAGGAAAGATTCAACATCACCCTGTACCATCCCGAGGACTGGGCGGCCGGCAGGAACCTGGGACTGCAGAATTTCACGATCGACGAGCATTTTCTCGGGACGTTCGGGATCGAACTGGTCTCCGGCAGGAATTTCTCGCCGGATTTTCCATCCGACCCGGAGGAGGCCGTCATAATCAACGAAACGGCGGCGAGGGAGCTGAAGTGGGACAATCCCGTCGGCAAAAGGCTCTATATCGGATCCGAAGAGGACCTTTCGAAGTACGACGAAATCTACACCGTCGTGGGCGTCGCCGGGGATTTCCACCACCGTTCGCTCCACCACGCGGTCGAGCCGCTGGTGATGAGGTACTCGTCGGATTTCGCCGGCAGGATCTCGATGAAGATCAACGCGGACGACGTGCCCGCGACGCTCGGGCGCATCGAAAAGAAATGGGGCGAGATCGTTCCGAACAGGCTCTTCGATTATTTTTTCATGGACGATCATCTGGACAAGCTTTACAGGGGCGAGGAAAAACTGGGCGGGATAGTCCGTGTCTTCTCGTTCTTCGCCGTATTCATCGGGTGCCTCGGACTCTTCGGGCTCGCCTCGTTCGCAGCCGAGAGGCGTACGAAAGAGATAGGCATTCGCAAGGTTCTCGGATCGACCGCCGGTTCGATCGTTATACTCCTGTGCAGGGAATTCGGGGCCCTCGTGCTCGTCGCCAATGTCGTCGCCTGGCCGGCGGCGTACCTGATAATGAAACGCTGGCTCGAGGTCTTCCCGTACCGGACGGAGATTTCATTTTTCACCTTCGCCGCGGCGGGAGCGGCCGCGATGGCGATAGCCATTCTGACGGTGAGCTGGCACGCCGTCAGGGCGGCGCATACCGATCCGGTGAAGGCGCTCAAGTACGAGTAACCGTGCCGGAAGCCGCCGCCGGCCTCCCGTCATTTCCTCCCGACGAGGTTCTGTATCTTGTCGCTCACGGGCGGCGCCCCGCCCCCATAGTTCGACAGGACGGCCATCGTGTACCCCGCGTCCAGATAGACGAGGAAATCGGCGCTGATCCCCGGGAAGCCCCCGCTGTGGCCGACGGCGCGGCCGACGGGGGTCTCGAAGATGCCGAAACCGTATCCGTACCGGGGGGAGTTCATCTCGGGGTATGCGCGCCACAGCTTCGAGAGGGTCTCCTTCGAGACGAGCCTGCCGGAGCGGAGCGCTTCGCCGAAGGCCAGAAGATCCTCGACCGTCGTGTACCCGCCGCCGGCCGGGCCGCCGCGCAGAACGTGCCGGAAGATGTTGTTGCGGTAAAGG
>JBFYZH010000109.1:0-24758 GCA_041309605.1 Candidatus Krumholzibacteriota bacterium | reverse complement strand
TCAGCTTCGAAGAACTGGCGGATCCGATAGCCTTTCGTTAGACTAGGGCTGCTCACTCATACCCTCCTGCTCACTTGGTGGGACGGCAATGCCACGCCACCCGAACAGAAAAACTGCGGGCACTGTCCCTTGTCGTACGCCACCCAGCGCACACCAAACGGAGCCAGCTTTCTCATTTCAGGTACCCGCTCTGCGGGAACCCAGACCTTGTGAAAGTACCGTTCAAGCGGCACGTCTTGGGTCGTCTGGCACTCGACGGAGAAGCACCGATAGTCTACATCGCTCCGATCAGTGTTCGTTGTAAGAATAGTCAGCGCGGAGTCAAACACCCCTGGGTTAAGGCGAACTTCAGAACGGAGCTCGCCCTCAAAATACCGGTTCGGTGTACCATACACCTCCGAAATGAAGTGCCAAGGAGTGGATCGTTCCGTTACATTGAATCTGAGTGCAGTGCGGAAATCGTTTCTAGTCTTACCGAGTCGACCAGCCGCGAGGGCACCAGTGTCCAGAGGAAAGTAGCAGCGAATACACGCTACGAGCGCAGGATCGAAGACGAGAACGATCGGTGACTCCGATCGTCCCCATGCTTGTGCATCATCGGACGCGCGACGTGCAACAGTGCCGCAGAAAAAATACACCAGTTTCTCACCAAACACGGGACAAAGCGAAGGACGAAGACGACCGTCCCTGACGATATCACAGAAGTTTGCCCAAGATGTAGCATGCGTGAACGGGAGACGAAAGGTGGGCTCACTAGCTTGTGGAGCAATCGTCAAACGCAATAAGCTGTCACTCATAGGTCGCCTTTCGACGAGGTGCAGGTTGACCTGCCTTACTTATAATATAAAGCCCTGGTTATTTCGATAATATCTGTATTGTTCGCCGTGTAGCATGAAAACCGTCCCTTGTAAATCGCCAATACCTTACTATAATTATAATGTTACTACAAGCAATATCCTTCCTAGATCGTAATATGCTGGGGGCTGCGTAATTGGACAATAACTGCGAATTTTCCTGCATAAAATCACACCATTAAGCAAACTTTGTACCGCACGATACTTTACTTCAGATTCTGTTGTGTACTTAAGCTCAGCGGTGATGTCAGAGCCTATCCGAGAGTTCCGCAGCCTGGCGCGTAGCGCCCCGCGAGGACCTGTCTGAGCGGGAGACTCTCGACATCACCCTCCCTTACGCCAGCCCCCTGACCAGCTCCGCCTCCGTCCCCGTTATCGTAACCACCCCCATCTCGCTCCCCACCCTCCCCCATATATGAAACGGCCCTCTGCCCCTGACCAGTTCGCGGGCGTTACGGCGCCAGGCCTCGGGGAAAAAGACCGTTTCGAACCGGCCCGCGTGATCGGAAAACGTAATAAAGATCATCTCCTCGCCGCTGCTTTCCGTCCTCGTTGCCTTGTATGTCACCTTCCAGCCGACGATGTCGATCTCGCGTCCCACATGGCGTTCGAGGGCATCCGAGCGGACCAGCTCGCGCCGGGCGGCAAGCTCCGCTATCTCGTTCGAATAGATATCGAGCGGATGCGCGCTTATGCACATGTCGAGGATCTCCCTCTCGGCGCGTAGTCTCTCGCCGAGGTCGTACTCCTCCAGGTCCGGAAGGCGCGCGATCAGCGCGCCGACATCAGGACCTTCCGATACATGGGCGCCGGAACCATCACCGGAGAACCTCCCTGCGGCTTGAAGCAGCTTCATCTCCCACATCAGCCGCGGTCTCGTTCGCCCGAACGAATCCATCGCCCCGCACCGTATCAGCGATTCTACGACTGCGGCCGATGCCCGCACCCTTCTGGCAAAATCCTCCAGCGACCGGTACGCTCCGCCCGCGCGCCCGGAAACGATCTCCTCTGCGGTCTCCGAGGCGAGCCCCTTCACCTGGGCGAGCCCCACGCGAAGGACCATGCCACGGCCATGATGCCTGATCCCGCTTTCGTTGACGCACGGAGGGAGTATCTTTAGGCCCAGCCGCTTCGCCTCCTCCAGGTATTCCTCGTGCGAGTAGAACCCCCCGCAGTTCGAGATCACCGCCGCCATGAACTCGGCCGGGTAGTGGGCCTTCCACCAGGCGCTCTCGAACGATTCCACCGCGAAGGAGGCCGAATGCGCCTTGCAGAAGGCGTACCCGGCGAAGGCCGCGATCCGCTCGAAGACTTCCGAGGCGACCGCCGGCGGTATCCCCCTCGCCCCGGCCCCGCGAAGGAACGAATCCCGGTAGGCCGACATCCTCTCGTCGCCGCGGTTCTTGAACGACATGCAGCGCCGAAGGCCGTCCGCCTCGGCGTAGCTCATCCCTGCGACGGCGACGGCGAGCTTTATCACCTGTTCCTGGTAGATCAGGCACCCGAAGGTGTCGCTCAGGACCTCGGCGACGGCCGGGTGGAGCGCCGGGACGGGCTCGAGGCCGAGCTGGCGGCGAAGGTAGCTTCTCTTGCCGCCGTGGTTCGACACCCCCGGCCTTATGATCGACGAGAGCGCCGTCAGGACCTCGAAATCGTCGCACCCCGCCTGCTTCATCAGTTGCATCATTATCGGCGATTCTATATAGAAGCACCCCTCGGTCCTCCCCTCGCGAAGGATCTTCCTGGCGAGCGGGTCGCCGAGGTAATCGATCCTGTCCGGGTGCATCGGCCGTCCCTCGTTCAGCGACGCCATCGAAGCGGTCTCCTGGATCACGGCGAGCCCCTTCTGGCCGATGATGTCGATCTTGACGAGGCCCGCCGCCTCGACCTCGTACATCGACCACTGCGTTATCTCGTAACCCTTGTCGCCGCGCTGCAGCGGCATCAGGTCGGTGACCGGCCCCGGCGATATCACGAGGCCGCACGGGTGTGTTGCCATGTGTCGCGGGAAGCCGCCGATCTTTCTTGCAAGCGGGATGAGGGTGCGGAATGGTTCGCTCTCGAGCGGTATCCCCGCCGCGGCAGGCGAGACGCGGCGAAGGTCCTCGAGCCTGTCGATCGAGGCGTAGAACGGGATCCGTTTTATGAGCGGCGCGATCTCCCCCTCGGGGATCCCCATCGCCTTCGCCGTTTCCCTCAGAGCCGAGCGGGCGCGAAGGGTGCTGTAGGTGCCGATCATCGCGACCCTGTCCTTGCCGTACCTTCGGAAGATGTATTGCAGGACCTCCTCGCGGTCCTCCGTCGCGAAATCGATGTCGAAGTCGGGGAGCTGCTCGCGCTCGGGGTTGAGGAAGCGTTCGAAGAACATGTTGTGGCGGATCGGATTGACGTGCGTGATCCCGAGGGCGTACGAGACGATGCTGTTGCCGGCCGAGCCGCGCCCCACCGAGCGCATCCCCCGCCCCCTCGCGAACCTCACGATGTCCCAGCAGATGAGGAAATAATCCGCGAGCCCTTTGCCGTTTATCACGGAAAGCTCGTAGCGGAGGGTGGCTTCGGATTTTTCCAGTTCGGCGGCGGCAGTGTCCGCGACCGTGCCGGCATCTGCGACCGTGCCGGCGCCGGCACCGGGTGCGGTTTCGGCACTTGAACCGACTTCGAGGCGTTCCCGGAGCCCCTTCATCGCGACCTTCTCCAGGAACGACGACGCCGTCTCGCCGGGAGGCGGGGTGAAGCGCGGGAGCCTCCGCTTTCCGAGCTCGAGGTCCACGCGGCAGTCCTCCGCGACGCGCGCCGTCTCGGCGACCGATTCCGGATCGTCTGAGAATACACGAGTTACCTGGTCGGGGGTTCTTAAGTAAGCCCCCCGCGGTTCCGCCTCGCCGGAGGGAATCGTCCCGAGTGTCGTTCGTGTCCTTATCGCCGTCAGGACCCTGTGGACCAGGTGGTCGCCCGTGGCCGCCATGCAGACCCTGCCGCAGGCGACGGTCTTTACGCCGAGCCTTCGCGAGAGCTCGCGCAGCCGCCAGCGTTCCCTTTGGTATTCGCTTCCCTCGCCGGTCGGGAGGGCGGCGCGAAGATTCGCCCGCCGGCAAAGGGCTTCGATGATCCGGGAATCGCCCGAGATGATGTAAACATCGTCCGAGGCCCCTTCGAGCGCTTTGCGCAGCGAGAAATCCTCGTCCAGCATCCTTGATGTCACGATGCGGCAGACCTCGCCGAACCCTGCGCGGTTCCGGGCGAGGAGGACGGCGTGGACTTTGGCCTCGCCGGGGGCACCGCCCCCGGCGGGGGCGCCAGGGGCGCCGGATCCGCCGCCGGGTCCGTTGCCATCCGCCATCCCGCAAGCAGCGCCGCCCCATTCCCCATCCACCTCCGCCCCGTAGACCGGCCTTATCCCGGCCTCCCGGCACGCCTTCTCGAAGGGGACCACCGCGTAAAGGCCGTTCGTGTCGGTCAGGGCTATCGACTTCATTCCCATCGCGGCGGCCGCGGAGGCGAGGCTCTGCGCGGTCGCCGTGCCGCGAAGGAACGAAAAGTTCGAATGGACGTTGAGATGGACGAAGGGCGCGCTCATAGCCTCAGGCCTTTCCACCGGCCCTGAGTGCCGGGACAGCCCTTCCGAAGGCCGGGGCTATCCCGGCGGGGAACTTTTTCCTCAGGCCGTCGAGGGCCGCCTGCACGCGCCGGGCCTTTTCCCTGCCGTCCCCACCGGCCTCGTGGAAAAGCCCGATCTGCAGCGGCGCCGGGCTTGTCGCCGCGGCCGAGAGCGTGAGCTTTCGCACCCTCACCCTGCGCGTAAAGAGGCGCTCGAAGGCCTCCGCGGCCGCCGAATAGATCGCCTCGTCGTCGTTCGTGCCGTCGCCCCGCATTCTTCCCGCACCGGAGCCCGCCGCCCCCTCGCGCACCTTCCCTTCCGCCCGCGCGATCGCCGAGTCGGCGTACTGCGCCTCTATCGTAAATCTCCCGGCGGCCTGCCGGTCGGCGCGAAGGCGCCCCCCGAGCTCCTCGGCCATCGAGTATATGAACGATTCGAGAAGCGCGCGCGAATCCGTGTCGGGCTGCAGGGTCCGTTCCACCCTGAATCTTGTTCCTTCCGCCTTGCCGCTCCTGACGCGCGCCGGGTCCTCGCCGAGCGCCCCCCTGTAGAGCCGTTTCCCCCAGGGCCCGAAGCAGAAGGAGAGGATCTCCTCGCTGAAAAGCAGTATGTCGCCGACAACGCGTATGCCGAGCCCGGCGAGCATCGGGACATGTTTCTCGCCGGCTATCGGGAAACGGCCTATCTCGACGGGGGCGAGGAAGAACCTTTCGCATCCCGGGTAGACGTCGACCATGTGGGCCCGCTTGGCGGTGCGCGAGGCGACGTGGCTGACGAGCCTCGACGAGGCGACGCCGAGCGAGACCTCGAGCCCCGAGGCGGCGAGGACCTCCTTCCTTATCCTGGCCCCCGCGTCGAGCGCGCTGCCGAAGACGCGGCCGCACCCGGTGTAATCGACGCACCCCTCGTCGAGCGAAACTGCCTCAACCAGCGGGCTGTAGCGCCTCAGCACGTCGAAGATCCCGCCGGAGACCTTTCTGAAGAGGTCCCAGTCGGGGGGAAGGAAATTTCCCCGCGGGCAGAGCCGCTCCGCCGCGGAGACCGTCATTCCCCTTTTGACGCCGTCGCCGCGCGCCTCGTACGAGGCGGAGAAGACCATCCCGCGCGGGGCCGGCCCCGCGACGATCACCGGGCGGCCGCGAAGGGCCGGGTCGCGCAGCCTCAGCGCGGAGGCGTAGAAATCGTCCGTGTTGACGTGCAATATCTCGCGTTCCATTCATCGTCCCCCCGCGCGGCGACCGCAGGCGCGTCCGCCGCAAACCTCGCCGAAGCCCGGGCATCCCGGGCAGCCCGGTGCCCGCCGCCCGCGTTACAACCTCCGTTTCACCCCTATCACCAGTCCCAGCACGTCGCCGGCGCGCCCGTCGTGCCAGCGGCAGAGCATCTCCAGGCTCCCTTTCCTGACGAGCGTCAGGGCTCCCTCTTCGGGCCGGCGGCCCGGGTCGATGAGAAGGCAGTCCCCCTCGCGGACCTCGCCGCCTGCGTTCGACGAAAGGAGCAGGTCGACCCTGCGGTAGACGAGCGGCATGATCATCCTCCCTGCCCCTGCCGGTAACTGCGGATCAGGCCCGTCACGACCCCGCGCACCTCGACACGCGAGGCGGCAAGGACGATGTCGTCCATCTTCGGATTCGAGGGCTTGAGTGTGACCGTGTTCCCCCGCTGGTAGAACCGCTTGACCGTCGCCTCGCTTCCGTCCACCACGGCGACAGCCAGGGCGCCGTTCTCGACGCGCTGCCTTTTCTCGACGATGATCGTGTCGCCGTCGAGGATCCCGTCGCCGATCATCGACATTCCCCTGACCCTCAGCGCGAATGTCTCCCCGCGCCCGGCAAGGCCCGGCGGGAGCGCGATGCTCTCGGGAACCTCGAGCGCCTCGATCGGCAAGCCTGCGGCGACCGTTCCCGCGAGGACCACCTCGCGCACCACGGCGGCGAGCGTCGCCCTGTGCGCCGCGGCTCCGGCGGCGGGAATGCGAGCGCCCCCCGCGCCGACCCCGCCGGCGGGGACGCGCGCACCCTTCATGCCGGCCGTCCCGTACCCCGCGGCCGCGTCGGCGGCCGGGGGGATTCCGGCCGCCGTGGTTGCGGCTGCGGCCGCGGCAAACTCCAGCGGCTCTATCGAGCGGGCCCTGTTCCAGCCCCTCGTCAGCGCCCCCTTGCGGGCGAGATTGGTGAGATGTTCGTGGACCGTACTGACGGCGGAGAGCCCGAAACGCTTCCCTATCTCCTCGAGGGAGGGGGCGTAGCCGTTTCTCGCCTGGAACTCCCTTATGAATTCCAGGATCTCCCTCTGCCGCTTTGTCAGATAGACCATTGTTTCCTCCCTTTCCGTGCCGGCCCGCGCGGTTCGCGCCCCGCGGCGCCCCGTGCGACGTGGACGCCGGGCGGCGCGTCGGCTCCCGGGCTGTCCCGGGACCTCGGGCGGCACAATCGGGATCATACCCGAAATAAAACCGAAAGTCCAGAGGAAAAAGAAAAAACCGGCAACTGACCATATTTAGGTGAATCTGGTCAGTATGAGTGACCCGTTTATATATAAAACCAGGGCATAGGATCCGGTTGAGCACGGAACAGCTTATCAGATCAAGACTTGCGCCTATTTAAGTGAAATGATCACTTTCTTGCCGATGGCGGAGGCATACTTCTCCAGGGTGGACAGGCGGATATCCTCGGCATGATTTTCCAACCTTGAAATGGCCTCTTTTTTCGTGTGGAGATATTCCGCGACTTGCTCCTGGGTCATCCCGACGTTCTTTCGTGCAGCCTTCAGCATGACTCCCAGTTTGAAATCCTCGTAGCCGACATTATAGTCTTTCGCAAATTCCGGATCTTTCTTTTTTCTTTTCGTAATATACTTCTTCAGATCACTCATTTTTTCACCCTTGATAAATATTCTTTTTTTCGCGACTCGGCTAAATCGATGTCCGAACGCTTGATCTTCTGCGATTTTTTCTTGAATGCGTGGACAAGCACGATGAAGCTCCTTTTATACCAAAACCCAAGCAATCTTATGGAATCACCTCCTTCCCTTATCCTTACCTCCCAAATATCGTCCGACCCGGATAACTTTTTAAAGTACTCTCCCGGAACAGGATCGAGATCCTCGATAAGCTTAAGAACCCACGTTACCTTCTTCGCCTGTTTTGCGGCAAGGGCATCCAGAAAATCCTCTATCGGATTTGATCCCGAAATCCCCCGGTAAAACAGTACTTCCTTTTTCATGGAAAAAAGTTAACATGCACGTTAACAATAGTCAAGCTTAAAAACAACAACGATTGACTATTTTCTCGCTCATATAGGTATATTGTAGTATATATACTACAATATATTGCCAACACTTGTCTGATAATTTCTTTTTATTACTTTATTGTAATGGAGTTAATTCTAAATCTACCCTCTTGACAGATACTCATATGATGTATATATACTTCATATGAGTCGGTAATCATCCTTTCAGGGAGCTAGTTATGCCTGCAAGAGAGACAAGGTTCTCAATCGCCAAAGCGGATATCGAATCTTATTTCGACAAGCAGAAATCACGCATATTTTCGAAAGCGGATCTTTCGTCGATTCTCGAGGAAAACCGCGAATTCTGGCGACTCTCGAAATCGATGTCCCTCTCCAGATTCACCGGCGAGCTGATCTCATCCTCCCGACTGCTCGAAGTGACACTCGAGTTTCCCAAAAGAAAATACGTCCGGTATACGTGGGGAGATGCCTCGATGTATGAAGTGGCCCAATCCGTTTCTGATAAAAGTCACTTTTCACACTATTCCGCCGTTTTATTGCACGGGTTGACCGAGCAATTGCCGAAATCGATATTCGTCAGGATGGAGCTGCCTCATGATTCGAAGCGAAGCGGCACAATCGATCAATCGAATATCGGCCGCGCTTTTTCCAACAAGCAGAGAATTTCCACGAATTTTGCCAGCCTGGGCGGGAACAGGATCTATTTTCTTTATGGCAAGAAGACCGGCGATCTCGGTGTCGAGACGATCGATTCCCCATATGGAAAAGCGCTCAGATGCACAAACATCGAAAGGACGCTCATCGATATCGCCGTCCGGCCTTCTTATTCAGGGGGAATAGCCGAGGTACTCAAAGCGTACGGAAATGCCCAACCCCGCGTTTCAATAAACAAACTCGTCGCATACCTTAAAACCCTCGATTACTCCTACCCGTATCATCAGGCAATCGGGTTCTATCTGGACAGATCCGGTTCATTTACAGACACACAGATCGGGCTTGTGAGAGATCTCGGAATCGCGCACGACTTTTACCTCGATTACAACATGAAGGATACCGACTACATCAAGGAGTGGAGATTATTCATCCCGCGCGGGTTTTAACGATCCGCAGAGATCGACCACATAATCGAAATAGAATTTGAACGGTTTGAGGTCCGGCCGGTTGACGACCGTGCTTTCGAGAGAAGGATAATCCGTATTGTGGTACTCATACGAGTCTTTGATCTTCCCGATCAATTCGAGCGGAACGTTTTTGGCCTTGAATATATTTTTTAAAATCTCGATGTTGCCCGCCGTCGTCAAATCGATCTCGAATCTCCAGCAAACGGCGTAAATATCGAAGAAATCCCTTGCCCTGGGCGATCCTTTGAATCCCGGCACTATTTCCCTGTATTCCTTCATCTGCTGGCATATCGAACGGATTTTCTCGAGAACAATCATCTCCGGCGTGTACACAAAGATCGTGTAATTGTCGAGTTCCTCCTTCCTTTTGCCTCGGCAATATTCGTACTTGCTGATGTCCACTTTGAATGTGACCCTGTCATCCTTTCCAAGCGGTATTGCCGACGTTCTCAGGGTTCTTATATCATCCCCGAACTTCCTGAATTTCTCCATTTCTATGATCTTGAAGGTCAACTCGTATCCGCCCCAGAAAAGCGGCTTGTCCTTGCTCACGACACGGGGTTTCCTGGTGAGGTCCAGATCGAATGCCACATACCCCCTTTCCTTGAACGTTTTAGTCAGAGTTTCTATCAGCCGCCGTTTTATTTCTTCGAAATCCGTAAAATCATTCTCCAGCGACATGTCGATATCGATCGATGTTCTATCCTGGATGCCGTAGATCATACTGATGGCATTGCCGCCTTTAAGCACGAGATGTTCCAGCAGGACGTCGTCCGAGAACAGGGCGATAATCGCTATTTTCCTGATGAGAGCAAGTTCGCTCGGGGTATCGATCCCATCGGATGTTTTATTCCGGGCTTTCATCATCCCCCCGCCCCTTACTTTTTGTAAGCCGGCTTGAGGCCCTTGAGCATCGGGTAGTGCCTGGTGTTGAGTGTTTTGAGCGCCGCGTTTTCGGATTCCGCGGTGGCGGCGAGGATCGCGTCTGCAAGGCCGGCGCCGTGAGACCTGCCATAGTCGCACTTGTAAAGGCCTGCTGCCTTCGCGATCTCCGCTGTCACGGGAACGACGCGGAAAAGAGAGACGAAGTTTCCCAGGGCTTCCTGCTCAACGGCTCCTTTTACGCCGGCGTACAATTCCGCGACGACAATCGACGACAGGATGATACGGGCGTGATGCGCGCGGAAGAAGTCAGCCGCCTTCCCATTGCCTCTGAAGAAATCGACGATGATATCGGTGTCCGGAAGGATCGGCCCCGCCATGGTCAATCCCTGTCCCATCCGGCGCGAACGGCGTCGAAATCGGGAAGATCCGGGCGATCCTTCCACATTCCGGCGACCTCGCGCAGAACCGATTCCCTGCGGCCGCCGCCGGCCTGGTCGATGAGCCGGTCGACCGCCTCACGGATCAGCTCGCTCTTGTTCCTCCCCGCGGCCCTGGCGATGGCCGTCAGTTCGTCGCGTTGCCGTTTGGTCAAATATATCTGCGTCCGTTCCACGCCGCGCCTCCATGATGTATACACCACTATTATACACCACTCAGCCATTCTGTCAAGATGCGGCTATTTCTGTTCCCGGATCGTCTTGAGAGCGTCGGTCAGCACCTTCAGGACGAGCTTGTCCTCTTTGCGTCCCGCGGCTTTTTTACTGGCGATGATCCTCTCGAGCTTTAGAACCAGCACTTTGATCCGGCCGAGCGGGATTTTGATCGTGTTCGCCGCTTCGTCGTCGAACCGGCCGAGCCCGTAGATACGTGTCACGATATCGAAGAACTCGACACCGTCTCCGGCGAACATCGGAGGCTTTCCCGCCATCGGAGGAACATAGCTGCCCCCGACCTTCTTCAGGGCCCTTTCGATGCCCGGATCGGTAAGGGTCCGAAAACACAGGTCGACACTCTGGGTTACGACCGGCGCGCCCTGCAGCGCCGCGGCGGAAAGCCCCACTATCATGAATTCGACCTTCTGGCGGACCAGTTCCCGGAGAAACTCGATCTCCCGGTCACCGAAAATTAAAGTATCTGCCACGGCGCAGCGCCCTCCTCAACCGCTCCTCCGGCTTTTCATCCAGCAGCAGCAGCGTCTGCCTTACGTTGGCGCGGTCGCAATCGGAGTGCTTTTTCAGGATCCTCCGCGTCTCGGCGGCCAGTTTCTTCATTCGTGCAAACGGAGTTGGCGTTTCCTCCAGCAGGCAGGAAACGGGCACCCCCAGGTAGTCCGCGATGCGGATCAGTGACCACGGGACGACCGACTTCCTTCGCGCCACCGAGTAGAACGCGTTTCGGCTCACACCGGCGCTCTCGAGCAGCTCGCCGATTCGCACGTTTCGTTCCTTGCAGAGCGAATCGACCTTTGTCATCGATATTCTCATGCCCATAATGTACCAATATTTGGTACTATTATCAATCACAGGATTTCAATACACTGCGGGCCAGGGAGCACGGCGGGCAAAGAGCACTGCGGCCAGGGAGCACGGCCGCCAGGCAGTCCGGCAGGCGGACAAGCAGGCAGGCTCCCGGCCGTCCGGGCCTGCCGCGGCGAGCAGGCTTGACATAGTGTCAAAATGCCACTATGCCCTGTAATGATATGACATGATAGCGCACGAGAGCGGGCCCCGCCATGATTGACAATTGTCCATCCGGCGCGATCCGTGGAGAATCCCTACCCCTTGCTTCGGCCGCCGTTAGCGATCAGGTTGAGGTATTCCATCCGCGTCTTGCTGTCGTTGCGGAACGCTCCTAGCATCGAGCTGGTGATTATCAGCGAATCCCTCTTCTGGACCCCCCTCATCTCCATGCAGAGGTGAAGGGCCTCGATCGTCACGGCGACGCCGTACGGCTTCAGGTGGTCCATCAGCGTCTTGGCGATCTGGTTGGTGAGGCGCTCCTGTATCTGAAGGCGCCGCGAGAAGACCTCGACGACCCTCGGGATCTTCGAGAGGCCTATTATCCGCCCCTTCGGGATATAGGCCACGTGGCACTTGCCGAAGAACGGCAGCATGTGATGTTCGCAGAGGCTGTACAGGCTGATGTCCCTGACGATGATCATCTCGTCGTGCTCCTCCTCGAACACCGAATCCTTGAGAAGCGCTTCGACATCCTCCCTGTACCCGCTCGTGAGGAACTCGAGAGATTTGCGAACCCTTTCCGGGGTTCTTTCGAGGCCGCTCCTTTCGGGGTCCTCGCCGATGTGCTTCAGTATCCCGCGAACATGGTCTTCCATATTGTTGCTCCAGGTAAAAGTCAATTCGTCGGCAGTGTTAATTCACCGGCAGTCTACACCGGAATAAAGCGGCGGTCAACCCGCCTCTATATGAACCCCCGGCCTTCCCGGTCATGCTTCTACCGAACCATGGCGGGCGCGGTTTCGTTCTCCTCGTCCGTTTTTCTTGTGCCGAAGAGAAGCGCAAGCCCGCCTGTCAGCAGCGGCCCGAAGAAGAATATTATGACCTCGCCGCGCCCCTTCGCGAGGGGTTCCGCCCCGAATATCTCGTACAATCCGAAGAAGCGGAAGAAAAATACCGAGGCCGCGATCAGCAGAACACCGATTACCCTGGGCCATTTCTTCGAAAGAAAGGCGAGGATCAGGAAAGGCAGGGCGAGGATCGCGTGCATGATGATCCCCAGCGGCCCCCTGTATTCGGATCCGATGTTGCTCATTATGGCGAAGATGAGCCATACGAACCCGAAAGCGTAAAGTATTGTCCTCGCGGTCCGGTGCGGTCCCCAGTAGGCCAGAAGGGAGCTCAGAAGCCAGGTGAACCAAAGCAGCGAGAGGAGCATGCTCACGATTGCCTCGGGCTCGCCGATTTGCGATCCGCCGGCCCTGTAGTGGCCTATTATAAGGAAGGCGACTAAGCCCGTCGTGAGGAAGGCGTGATAGCCGGCCTTTCTGGCGGCCCTCCTCTGGAATTCGTCCTGGTCCCTTAGTAAGCCGAGTTCTCTCAGGATCCCGGGGCCGAAAGTCCCGGCAGCCGAAAGGTACAGAAACCTCCAGCTGATGCCGGTCAGCAGAAGACCCGCGACGAAGAGAATGCCGCCCGCGATGGTTCCGCGCGCCGGGCGCCAGCCGAACCACTCATGTATCCCGGCCATTTTCATCATCCTCCTTGAGCGTGAAAAGCTCCTCGACCGTGACGCCGAGCTCCTTCGCGATGAGAAGGGCCAGCCCCACGGAAGGATTGTAGCGTCCCTTTTCGATGGAAAGGATCGTCTGGCGGGTGACGCCGACCCGCCGGGCGAGATCTTCCTGCGTTATATCTCCGGCCAGCAGGCGGCGGAGTTTGAGTTTATTGTCTATTTCGTACCTTGGACGCATGCAGCCAACGTACAATAAACTATACTTTATGTCAAGTTTATTTTAATGGGATGGCGGAATCGCCAAAAGCCAAAAGGTTTCAGGTCAGGACCTTCAACTGAATATTCATGCAACGGTGCTTTTACATTCTACCCGCCCGAAGAAAGAGAGAGATTGACAATGGTAAGGACGCGGCCCCGGAGTAAAGGGCGGCCGTCGTGAAACCGGCCGGCGGTATTTTACGCGGTTGATGCGGCGACGCTATTTGCCCCGCTTCGCCTCGGAAAGCTTTCCCGCGGGGGATCCCGTCGCCGAGATCTTCCTCAGCGGCGATTCATTGAAGATCTGGTAGCGGCCTCCGCCCTGGAGGAAGGCGTAGAGCGGGCGTATCCTGTACGACCAGGCGAGAAACGACCCGATGCACTCGGTGTCGTTCCCATCCGAAATGTATTCGCCGAGAAACGGGATCGTCGCGGCGGAAAGCCTGACCAGCGGAAAGGCGACAAGGTCCGATTTGGGCTCGGACGGATCGATCTCGAATCCTATCACCCTGTCCTGCGAGGTCACCGCGGCGATGCCGCACCTTACCCTCGCATCCGGCAAATGGCCCTTGATCACGCCGACCACGTCCCCGTCCTTTTCGGCGCAGAAGCGCAGGAAGGGGCCGGCCGGAAAATCGAGGATGTGATCGCCGGATAATACGAGAAGGTCCTCCTGCGGCATCCTTTTCGATATGATGTTCGCAAGGTCGACGACCATGCCGCCGGCATTGTGATTGCCGTTGAACAGTTCGACCTTCCCCGTGTAGTCGCACCCCCTGAGCCACTCGATGAAGAGAGGGTACCCTCCCGATCCGGTGCAGACGTTGATATTGCCTATGGAGTCGTCGGAACAGAGGAAGCGGAGAATATGCTCGATCACGGGACGCCCCGCGACGGGAAGAAGGGCGACGGGCAGCCCGTTCCATTTGGAACGGGGAATTGAGAAGGTCTCCGTGGCAAGGATTACGGCCTGCATGGGATCTCCAGGGATTTTACTTCAAAATTTTCCTTCCAAGACTGAAATAAATATAATTCTTCCGGTCGTTCAGCACAATCCCAAATCGACGAGCCGTTTCAGTATCGAGGCCGCCGCCGGCCCGACTCCGGCCTCCCCGTCGACCGTCATGTCCGCGAACGCTCTCGTCGGAGCGACATGACGTTCGTACATCGGCCTTACAGTTTTCCCGTACTGTTCGACGACGTCGTCGCGGGTCCGTCCGCGCTCGGCCACATCGCGCTTAAGCCGCCTGGCAAGACACGTATCGTGCCCCGCATCAACGAATATCGACAGGTCGAACATCGATCTTAATGAAGGAAAATATAATGCGAAGAGCCCCTCGACGATGACCGCGCCATTCCCCGTGCCGCCGCGCCCGGTTCCCGCGCCGGCGACTCCGGTGCCGTCCGACCCGCCGGCTCCACCTGCACATGTGCCTCCCAAAGCGCCAATGCCCCCCGCGGCCAGCCGGATCCATTCGCTTTCCGGAGCCCTTGTGTGGTCCCCGAAACGGTAGACCGGCGCAAGAACGGCTCCGCCCGAGGCGAGCGCGCGAAGGTGCCGCGCGGCCAGTTCGATGTCGATCGCCTCCGGGGCGTCGAAATTACGCCTGCTTCTTTCCTCCAGCGGCAGGTGGGCAAGGTCGACGTAATACGAATCGAGGCTGAGAATCGCGGCACCGCCACGCTTTTCCGCACCGCCGCCGTCGACGCCGCGACCCTCAGACCCTTCCTTCGGGGCAGCGCCGACGCCACGGCCCTTCAACATCGAGGCGAACGCCGCCGCGATCGAGCTCTTTCCCGAGCAGGACCCTCCCGCGATGCCTATCACCGGAATCTTATCCTTGCCGGTCATTCGATGATCGCTCCATGGTTCGATGCGCCTTCGGGCATTATACATTTTTAGCGCAAGCCGCGGGCATAAAAAAGCCCCGGCACGGTGAATAACAACCTCCCCGGGGACCGGACATTAAAAAGGGGCGCCCGCAGCGCCCCCTGTAAGCATTCTTCATATATATGCCGGCGTCAGGCCTTGCCCGTCGCCGGAGTCTTGAGCATCATCGCGATGCCGGCCGCCACCAGGCAGGCGATCCCAGCCGGGACGAAGGCCCACATCCATGCCTGCATGTCCCCCATCTTCCCGCCGAGGATCGGGCCTATCACGCCGCCCACGCCGTACGACATGAAGACCCACGGGTAGTTCGTGCCGACGCTCTTGTTGCCGAAGAAATCGGCCGTCGCCGCCGGGAAGAGGGCGAAGTTGCCGCCGAAGTTGAAACCGATGACGGCGGCCCCGAGGTAGAGCCCCCATTCGGTCCCGCCGATGAAATAGAAGGCGATCATCATTATCCCCTGCAGGAGCGACATCATCGCTATCGCCAGGCGGCGCCCCGTCCTGTCGGAGATGCTTCCCCAGATGATCCGTCCGAGGCCGTTGAGCAGCGCGTAGAAAAGACCCATCGCGGTGCCGGTGATCACGTTCGCCCGCGCGGCGTCGATGCCGCCGGCGGCCAGGGCGTCCATCCCGAAAAGTTTTATCACGCCGATCACCATCAGGCCCGAGGTCGCCCCGACCATGAAGCATACGAAGAGCATCCAGAACTGCGGAGTCGCGACCATCCCGCTCACCGAGAAGTCCCTCCCGCCCGTCGCGGCGGCGTTGGCGCTCGCAGGAGGCGTCCACCCCGCGGGGAGCCATCCCTCCGGCGGATTGATCATGAAGAGGGAACCGATGGTGACGAGCGCGGCGAAAAGAGCGCCGTAAAGGATGAAAACATTATTGACCGACCAGCCCATGCCGAAAAGGCCGGTCCAGCCGGGCGTCAGATCGACCGGGCCGAACTTGAAACCGCCGGTCAGTTTCACCCAGATGAGGGCGCCGAACCCGAAACCCGCGACGGCAAGGCCGGTGATAAGCCCCTTCTTGTCGGGGAACCATTTGACCAGGGCCGCTATCGGGCAGACGTAGGCAAGGCCTATGCCCGCCCCGCCGAGGACCCCCACGCCGACGAGGATGCCGATAAAACTGTTCCCCGCGAGCCCGGCCAGCACGTAGCCGGCCCCGAGGACTATCCCGCCCGTGATGGCGACCACCTTGGGCCCGACCTTCTTCTGCCATTTCCCCGCCACCAGGGCCATCACAACGGCAAAGGCGAGAAGGCCGACGGAAAATATCACCTGCGTCTGCGTCTTCGACAGGTTGAACGGATCGACCGTAAGCTTCTGCGTGAATGCCGACCACGCATATATGGCGCCGAGGCAGAGCTGGATCAGTATCGCGCCGAATACGACCAGCCACCTGTTCATAACCTTCTTGTCGCTCATGCGGATCCTCCTCATTTATAACCACCGACCGACCAGGTTTCTGAATATCACCGGCGCGCATAAAAGTCAACGTGAAAGTGCCCGCGGCCACGCCGCGGCACGAAGTCCGCCGGGGCTCTTCAGGGTCGATTTATTCCTTGAATCGGCCGCGTCCATCCAATATATTGGAATCCCGTAAACGATTGAAAAGCCCCGCTGTCGGCTGAACCGCGGGGCGAACTTATCAGGAGGTTCCAAGATTTTTACCTCATTGACGAAACTCAAGGCCGAAGTCAAAAAAAACGATATACGCCTGATCGATCTTAAATTCACCGATTTTCTCGGCAAATGGCATCATCTCACCGTGCCGGTCTCGAGCCTCGACAAGAAGCTCGTCACCGAGGGGCTCGGGTTCGACGGTTCCAACTTCGCCGGCATGAAGACGATCGAGCTAGGCGACCTTTCGCTCGTTCCCGATCTTTCCACCGGGTTCATCGATCCGTTCAGCGAGATCCCGACGATATCGTTCATATGCGACATAGTCGACGCCGAATCGAAGAAACCGTTCCCGAGGGACCCGAGGCACATCGCGACCAAGGCCGAGGAATACATGCGCCGCACCGGGATCGCCGACCTTTCCCTCTGGGGCCCCGAGTTCGAGTACTACATATTCGACGCGGTGCAGCTCTGGATGTCCTCGATGGATTTCGGATACGAGATCGTACCGTGCGAGGGGGAGGGGGCGGGCGGATTCGGCCTGAAGACGAAGGGCGGGTACCACGCCCTTCCGCCGGAGGACGCCATCGCGGGTATTCGCGATCGCACGGTCAACCTCCTCGAACAGGCGGGCATCCCGATCAAATACCACCACCATGAGGTGGGCGGGCACGGGCAGGTGGAGATCGAGGTGAAGTTCGCTCCGCTCGCGAGGATGGGCGATATAAGCATGATGGTGAAATATTTCGCGCGGATGACCGCCCACCAGGACGGCAAGATCGCGACCTTCATGCCCAAGCCCCTGTACAACGAGGCGGGCAACGGAATGCATTTCCACCAGCACCTCTTCAAAAAGGGACAGCCCCTCTTCTACAGCAGATCGGGGTACGCCGGGCTCAGCAAAACGGCCCTTCAATATATCGCCGGCCTCCTGCATCACGCTCCGGCGCTTCTTGCTATCACAAATCCGAGTACCAATTCGTATAAGAGGCTCATCCCCGGATTCGAGGCGCCGGTGAACTGCTTCTTCTCCCTCGGAAACCGCAGCGCCGCGATCAGGATACCCAAATACGCGAGTACGCCGGAGACGAAGAGGATGGAATTCCGTCCGCCCGACGCGACGTGCAACATATACCTCGCGATGGCGGCACAGCTCATGGCGGGCCTCGACGGGATAAAAAAGAAGATGGATCCCACGAAGCTCGGGTTCGGCCCGTACGACGTAAACATCTTCGAAATGGACAGGAAGGAAAGAAGCAGGATCAAATCCCTGCCGGGAACGCTCACCCAGGCCCTCGACGCATTGAGTAAGGATCACGATTTCCTGCTCGAGGGGGGCGTATTCGATAAAACGATGATCGAGGACTGGATGACGCTCAAGCTCGAACGGGACATCGTTCCGATGCGCAACAGGACGCATCCCCTCGAGGTGGAGCTTTACCTCGATTGCTGACGGCCGATCGGGGCGCGATCGAATGACGGGGCGCGGCCGGCGCGGCGGAACAGGCGGGGCGCGCTTGCTGCAGGCGGATCGCGCCGGGCGCGGCGAGACCGATCGGTCGCTGCCGGGGCGCGGCCGGCGGGTCGTGGCGACCCCGGTGAAATGGATGCGGCTCGGCGCCGATACCCGGGGCTCGGAGGCATGGCGCATTTTAAGAAGGAGTCTCTCTTGCCGGAACTCAAAAAACTGAACGAAATGACCCTCGATGACTATCAGGCGATAGGACTTAAAAGCGGTCTCGAGATACATCAGCAGCTCGACACCGAAAAGAAACTTTTCTGCAGGTGCCCGATCCTGCCTTACAACGAAATCTTCCACGCCCAGATCCTCCGTCACATGAGGCCCACCCTTTCTGAACTCGGCGAGTACGACGGCACGGCCCTGATGGAGTTCAAGACGAAGAAGGAGATCATATACCAGATCAACAAGAAGACGGTCTGCACTTACGAGATGGACGACACGCCTCCCTTCGAACTTAATCCCCAGGCGCTCGACATCGCCCTCGAGGTGACGATGCTGCTTGGATGCAAGCTGGTCAGCGAGGTTCACATCGCGCGCAAGCAATACCTTGACGGCTCGATCCCGACCGGATTCCAGAGAACGACGATCCTCGGGGTGGACGGATCGATCCCCTACGGCGACCGCAGGATAGGCATCATACAGCTCGGGCTGGAAGAGGACGCGTGCAGGGAGATCAGCGACATCGGGCACGTTCGCACCTACAGGACCGACAGGCTGGGGATCCCCCTTATCGAGACGGTGACCTGTCCCGATATGCGCACGCCGCAGGAAGTGGCCGAGGTGGGGCAGATTCTCAGGTGGCTCGTTCGCTCCACGGGAAAGGTCCGCCGCGGAATCGGCGCGACCCGCCAGGATGTCAACGTATCGGTCGAGGGCGGGCAGCGCGTCGAGATAAAGGGGGTCCCGAGGATTCCCGACATTCTGCTTCTCGTTCACAACGAGGCCCTGCGGCAGGTGGCCCTGCTGCGGATAAAGAAAGAACTCGCCTCGCGCGGCATCGATCATTCCACATTCAAATACGAGGCGCACGACGTTACCGATGTTCTCAAGGGGACACAATATTACCCGGTCGCCAAGGCGCTAAGAAAGGGTCTCGAAGTACGTACCGTCGTCCTTCGCGGGTACCGGGGCGTACTATCGACAAGGACCCAGCCGGAGACCACCTTTTCCAAGGAGATATCCGACCGCGTGAGGGTCATCGCCTGTCTCGACCGGCTTCCCAACATCGCTCATTCGGACATGGAGGGAGAGACGTTCTCCAGCGCCGAATGGACGAAGATGAAAAAACTTGCCGGCATGGGCGAAAAGGACACGATCATTGTCGTCTGGGGCGCTCCGGAGGACCTGGTAACAGCGGTGAAGGAGATCGCCATCAGGGCCGAGGAGGCGATCGACGGCGTGTGCAACGAGACAAGACAGGCGCTCCCCGACGGGACCAACGGATTCGAGAGGATACTCCCCGGCCCCAACAGGATGTATCCCGACACCGATCTGCCCCCCATCGCCATCACCACCGAACACATGGAAAGGATAGCGGCCTCTCTTCCCGAAAGGCCGTGGGAGAGAAGAAACAGGTACGTCGAAAACGGGTTGCGCGAGGATCTCGCCCGTAGGATGAGCATTTCCCCGTTGAGGTTCGTCTTCGACCGCCTCGTCGAAAAGACCCCTTATCCTCCGCTCTCCCTGGCCGTTTTTCTGCTCGACATCCTCAGGCGCCTGAGAAAGAAGGAAGAGCTGCCCGGTTACTCCGAAGAGACGATGGAATCGGCGATCGTCGCCGCCGGATCGAGGGGACTCCTCTCCGAGGCCCTGCCCCACCTGATGAGAAGAATCTTCCCGGAACGGCCCGTTGCGCTGGAAGACGCGCTGAAGGCGCTCGAGCCGGTTCCCGCGGGCGAACTCCGAGTGTCGATCGGAACATTCATCTCGATGCTCGACCGTCCGGCCATAGACAGGGAAAAACTCGCGAGGCATCTCGCGCGAGCCGTCATGGAGAAATTCGGCGGGCTCGCCCCGGGTCGCGCGATATTCAGGATGATCGAGGACTGCGTAAAGGCTGAGAGCTGACCTTCTCAGCTTCGAACCGTCTTCCTTACGCTTACCAGCCTCAATTCCCCCATGGGATTGAACTCAAGCCCCGCGATCCTGTTGCTGTACGCGCCGAGCTGGTTTGTGTGAGCTATAAGAATCCAGGGATACTCCCTGAAGAATATATCGGAAGCTTCGTCGTACAACTCCCACTGTTTCTTTACCGAAACGGTTCTTCTCGCCTGCAGAATCAGCGATTCGAACTCCGCGTTTTCCCAGCTGATTCCAAAGGCCGGTTCCACGTCGCCGATTCCGAAAAGAAGGGTGTAGAAATCGTCCGGGTTCCTCGAATCGATGACCCAGCCCGATATCAGGAGGTCATAATCCCCGTTCGCCCTCTTCTCAAGGTAATCCTCCATCGACTCAGTCTGGTAGTAGTCTATCTTCACCCCGGCTCCCTTCAGATACCCGGCGATCAGTCTCGCCTGGGCGTTGGGATCGGGGCAGTAGGGGCGCGGGAAAGGCAGTCCCACCATCTTCAGCGGCCTGTTGTTCTCGCCGATATATTTTTTTATGATCTCCTTCGCCGTCTTGGGATCGTAGGGGATCCTCTGCGGCCCGCTCTTCTCCCCGCCGATCACCGGCGGCAGGATGCCCCTGCAACTGATGGCCTGATCGAAATGGACGTCCCTGATGATCTTTTCCGTGTGAATCAGCATGCTCAATGCCTGCCTGAACTCGGCCGAATCGAGCGGCTGGTTGTTGATGTTGACGTGCACGAAACTGATGTTCACTCCCTCCAGTATCGAAAGCACGATCTCCTTGTCCTGCGAAAGGTTCCTTGCCATCGACGGCGGTACGATATCCAGCACGTCTATCTCGCCGGACCGCATCATGGCGATCGCTTTTTCCGCCGGCATCGAGCAATAAAAGGTCACTCCCTCCAGGGACGGTTTTTCCCCCCAGTAATCGGAGAAAGTTTTCAGTTCCACGCTTTCGGGCGGTCCCCAGTGATCGATATAGAACGGCCCCGTCCCGATAATTGCGCCATCCGCCGTCAGCTTTGTCACCCCGTATGTCACCTGCGATATCGTCTTGGCGAATCCAGCCGTTTTATCCGGCAGTATGACCCTGATCCTTTTCGCGTCGACGGCTTCTATCCGGCCGGTGAAAGTCGGGTCCTGCCTGAACGAATTGACCACGTCGCCGGCCGCAAGAAGGGAACCGTCGTGGAAATGAACTCCCGATCTCAGGACGAATTCCCACACGGTCCCGTTTTCCTTGACCTCCCAGCTTGTGGCGAGCGCCGGCTCTATCGCGAGACCGCGGTCTCCGCCGTATCTTACGAGCGTTTCGAAAACGGTGTTGTGGATCACCGACAGCGTCAGGGCGTCCTGAACGAGCTTCGGATCCCTGGTCACGGGACTTCCCGACAAAGCCACGTTCAGCCAGTTTCCTTCAGACCCCTCCGAACCGGACACGATCGAAACCGACAACGACGCGGCGACAAGCAGCGCTTTGACGCGCCATACGGCTGACCTTATATTCTCGTGATATATCAAGACGCTCCCCCTGCCTTGCGTGACTCGGACTGTTGGACACGTTATCATCTTCAGTTAACAGATTCGGCATTCGATCGGGAATCTTTACAGATTTTCTCTTCCTCTGCCGGGCCGTTTGCCTTATATTTGTCCGGGTAAATCCGGATACATGCGGCCCTGCCGGCCGCTCGGTGCGCTCTTGCGGCAAAATACTCCGCGAGGCGCAAATCCCGAAGCGAGGTGGTCTGCTCTGACATCGGATCTTTACAAGGGGTACAGGGGAGGGGCTCTCGATTGCCTGAAACGGCACAAGGTGGGAGTCTGGTACGATGTCGATATAGAATCGACAAGGGGCAATTTCACCGGCATCATTCTTCCCCGGTCCGAGACCGCCGACGCGGAACATATCGTCCTTAAGATGCACAACGGCTACAACGTCGGGCTTGCGATAGAGACCATCGAGTCGATCAAGGAACTCGGACGCAAGGAAGCACACTACAAGATTCCGGAAAAGGCGTTCCCGTTCGACCCGAAAAAACCGAGCGTCAAGCTGCTCGGCACCGGCGGCACCATAGCGTCGAGGCTGGACTACAGAACCGGCGCGGTGATACCGGCCTTCTCCCCCGGAGAGCTGTACGGTTCCGTTCCAGAGCTCGCCGACATATGCAACCTCGACACTGAAAAGCTCTACGGCGTTTTCAGCGAGAACATGGGCCCCGAACAGTGGAGAGGAACGGCAGAGGCGATCGGCAGGGAAATAGAAAAGGGAATAGACGGTATCGTTATCGGTCACGGGACCGACACGATGCATCACACATCGGCCATCCTTTCGTTCATGGTACAGAACTCACCCGTGCCCATAGTGATGGTGGGCTCCCAGAGGTCGAGCGACCGGCCCTCGAGCGACGCGGCGATCAACCTGATCAACGCCACAAGAACCGCAGCCGAGAGCGATTTTGCCGAGGTCATGGTCTGCATGTTCGGTCCTACGAGCGACCAGTACGGCCTGCTGCACAGGGGAACCAGGGTCAGAAAGATGCATTCCTCCTATCGTTCGACCTTCAGGACGATCGGCGACGTTCCCATCGCCATGGTGGACAGGGAAAAATTCACTCCGCTCAGGGACGATTATAAGAGGCGCCGAAAGGACCGCAACGTGACTATAAACACGGCGTTCGACGACAGGGTGACGATAGTATACTACTATCCCAACATGAAGCCCGATATCATCGATTCGCTCATCGACAACGGATACAAGGGGATCGTAATCGCCGGCACCGGTCTCGGGCACATGAACAAGCCGCTCTACCCGTCGCTGAAACGGGCGTGCGATTCCGGCGTGCACGTCTACATGACCGTCCAGACGCTCTGGGGGTACGTGCAGATGTACGTCTATGACACGGGGCGCGACATCATGGAACTAGGCGTAATACCGGCGGCCAACATGCTCCCGGAGGTCGCCTACGTCAAGCTCGGGTGGGCGCTCGGTCAAAGTCACGACCGCGAGGAAGTAAAAAAGATGATGCTCACTCCGATCGCCGGAGAGATAACCGAGCGGGAGCCTCACAACGGATACCTGATCTACCAGGGCGGCATCCCCGAAGTCGAGGAATTCATCAGCCGCTACAATAAATAATCCCGCGTCCTCCGGCGGCCCGGCGGGACCCCGCGCATTCGGGTTGTACGGCCCCCGGCCGGCCGTACCGGGGAAAAGACGGATTACCGATGAAAAAAGAAGACGCGGTAAATCTATCGACCTCCCAGGTTATCTCGGACACGTTCTTCGTGTCGGCGGCGAAGATCGGCGTAACCATTCTCAAACCGATACGCTCGATCATACTTGGAAGGCTGCTGGGGCCCGAAATGTACGGGATTCTGAGCATACCGGTGCCCTACGTTCAGATACTGACGCTGCTCTCGAACATCGGGTTCAACACGTCGATAGTAAAACAGGTGCCGGACTACCGCCACGGCGGCCGGCCCGACCTTGCCCGGATGATCTTCCGCTCCACCGCCTTCATGACCATAGCCCTGAGCCTTTTATGGAGCGTTCTTCTTCTCGCGTTGTCCGGCTGGATAGCCAGCGATGTCTCTCACAGGCCCGACGCGGCCGGCCCGATAAGGATATATGCCCTCATCATCCCGTTCATGTCCCTCAACGCCTATTATGCCGCCGCGTATCTCGCTATGCAGAGGGGAAAGCTCCGCGCGGGCCTCTCCGTGGTGTACGGGATCGTCGACATCGTCCTGCCGATCCTCGCGATCTTCTGGAAAAGGGATGTCACCGTCGTTCTCGGAGCGTTTCTCGCGGCCGAGGTCGTCGGAACGGCCCTGTTCGCGTGGTACTTTCAGAAGGATGTGCTGCGCGGCCTTGCCGCCCGGACGGGCTCTATGCTGCGCGGGATGAAGGAGGTGTTCGGCTTCGGATTCCTTTTCTTCTTCGCCACCCTCGGATGGAATCTTATAAGCTCGGCCGACAGGATCATGATCAAATTCTACCTTCCGGCCGAACAGCTCGCCTTCTACAGCATGGCGGCCCTGGTCATCACGGCCCTCAACGTCATATCGGCCACTGCCGGGACGGCCCTTATCCCGTCGCTGGCCGCCGCGAGATCCTCCGGGGATTCGGTCCTGTTCAGGAAACAGATATGGAACATGACCCGGCTGGGCCTGATGGCCGTGATACCGATGGTCGCCATACTCTACGCCCTGGCCTTCGACATCTTCGACATGGTCCTTCCGAAGTACACCGATGCCGCCCCGGTTCTTCGAATACTTGTTTTCATCGGGTTCATCGACATACTCTGCCGCGTATCGTGGGCTTCACTCGTGGCACACGGCAGAGGAGGAAAAGCCGCTGTCGCATATGTTCTGGCCGCGGCCGTCAATATCGCGCTGAACTTTCTGTTGATCCCCGCCATGGGGATCGCGGGAGCGGCTGTTGCCACACTGCTCACATTCATCCTGCTGGCGGCGATCCTGCAGATCATGA
>JBFYZH010000108.1:0-3605 GCA_041309605.1 Candidatus Krumholzibacteriota bacterium | reverse complement strand
CCCCAAAGAAGAAGCGCCTGAACAGGCCGCGGAAGGAACGGCAGGCCGGGGAATGAACGGGAATTCCGTCGAATCGCCTGAAGGTTTAAATCATTTTCAGAAGTGGCTCAGACAGATGCAGGATAGGAGCGATAGGGACGGATAGATCTCCGATTCGGAAAGGAAACGACTTGGCGGATACCAGCAACTTCAGGAATGGGCTGATCATGAGATTCGAAGGACAGCTCTATTCGATCGCTGAATTTCAACATGTGAAACCGGGCAAGGGAGGCGCCTTCGTCAGGACCAAGCTCAAGCGAATCCCCGAGGGCTCGGTGATAGACAGGACTTTTCGCGCCGGCGAAAAGATAGAGGAAGTCAGGGTCGAAAGGCGCAAGTACCAGTATCTTTATAACGCGGACGACCTTTACTACATGATGGACATGGAGACATACGAACAGATCCCGCTTCCGAAGGAACTTCTCGAGGACAGCATTCCCTTCATGAAGGAAAATACCGAAGTGGCGGTTCTTCTTGACGGATCGTTGCCGCTGGCCGTCGAACTGCCCACATTCGTCGAACTCACCGTGGCCGAAACCGAGCCCGGTTTCAGGGGCGACACGGCCCAGGGGGGGTCAAAGAGCGCCACTCTTGAGACGGGAGCCGTCATTACGGTCCCCCTGTTCATCGATGTGGGCGATCTCCTCAAAGTGGATACGAGGACCGGGCGCTATATAGAACGGGCGTAGACATGTTGCGTGACAGGATAATGGAACTGGTCTCGCTCCTGAGGAAAGAGGATCTCTGCGAGATAGAGGTGAGGACTTTCTGGAGTACGATTCGCGTTGCGCGGAATTCCAGAGTGTCGGCCGGCGTTAAAACCGATTTCGAGCCGGCGGAAGCGTCTTCATCCCAGACCGAAGTCGCGCCTGCCCGTCCGGCGGACGTTGCCATGGTTGCCGGTGTCGGAACGGCTATAGCAAATGCACCGCTGGAACCTCCCGCGGCGGCCGTTGAAGCAACCGCCGGGTTGCAGGAAGCCGAGCTGATGGAAATCGTTTCCCCGATGGTGGGAACATATTACAAGGCTTCCAGCCCCGATGCCGAGCCTTACGTGAAGGTGGGGCAGCAGATTGAGGTCGGCCAGGTGATATGCATCATTGAAGCCATGAAGCTGATGAACGAGATAGAATCGGAGACCAGCGGCATAGTTCGAAAGATCCTCGTAAAAGATTCCCAGCCCGTGGAATACGGCCAACCCCTTTTTCTCATCGAATCGGCCTGATATTTGCTCTCTTTTACTGCGCAACAGTATCACGAACAGGACTATTTCAGGCATAATTTCGCCGGCAGCAACATGTTCGGAATCCCGCCATCGGGATGGGATTGAGCCGGGCCGGTGAATTGCCGAAAAGGACATTGCAAATGAATATCAAATCCATACTGGAATCGATGATATCAAAGGGCGGTTCCGATCTGCACCTTAAGGCCGGGCTGCCTCCCGTAGTAAGGGTCGACGGAAGGCTCGTGCATCTTGATTTCGACAGGCCCGGCCCCAAGGATATGGAGGATGTCGCGGACCAGATACTGACCCCGTCTCAGAAGGAAAAATTCAGGAAAACGCGGGAAGTCGATTTCGCCTTCGGCGTTGCCGGGCTGGCCCGTTTCAGGGCGAACTTCTACGTACAACGGGGTTCGATCGCGATGGTGTTCAGACATGTTCCCGTGGAGATCAAGAGTCTCGACGAGCTGACAATGCCGGAAATATTGAAAAAACTGGCGTTGAAACAGAGGGGACTGATCTTCGTGACTGGAACCGTCGGAAGCGGTAAATCGACCACGCTCGCAGCGATGGTCCGGGAAATAAATGAAACCGCCAACAAGAACATCATAACCGTGGAGGATCCCATAGAATTCCTTCATCACGACATAAAAAGCATAGTGAACCAGAGGGAAATAGGCACCGACACCTCTTCTTTTCACGAAGCCCTCAGGCACATCCTTCGCCAGGATCCTGACGTGATACTAGTCGGCGAAATCCGTGACGCCCTGACGATGGAGATAGCCCTGATGGCGGCCGATACGGGGCACCTTGTATTTTCCACCCTTCACACGATCGACGCGATGCAGACGATCAACCGCGTGATATCGTTCTTTCCCCCTCACCAGCACCAGGAGATAAGATATCTCCTCGCTTCCACCCTCCAGGCGGTAGTGGCCCAGCGTCTCATTCCTCTCAAGGAAGGAAAAGGGCGCGCGCCCGCCGTTGAAGTTATGGTTGTAACTTCGACGATAAGGGAGTATATTATTGACCCTGAAAAGGCGCCTCTCATTCAGCAGGCCATCAGGGAGGGTGTGTCGTCGCACGGGATGCAGAGTTTCGACCAGTCGCTGATGAAGCTGCTTGCCGAGGGCAGGATCAGCATGGAAGAAGCGCTGAAAAACAGTTCCAATCCTCATGAGTTCAGCCTGCGACTGAAAGGTATTCAAGCCAGCAGCGACAAGACCTGGGATACCTTTGAAAGCGCTGAAACCAGCCGTGGAACCGGCGGTGAATTCTAGAAGGACCGATGTATAAAAAAATACTGATCGCCGCAAGGGGCGAGATAGCCCTGAGGATAATTCGCGCCTGTCGCGAACTGGATATCAGAGCCGTTGCGGTACATTCCGAGGCGGACGCGGAATCGCTTCACGTGAAGCTGGCGGACGAGAACGTCTGCATCGGAGGCCCGCAGCCTGTAGACAGTTATCTGAACATCCCCAGGATCATATCGGCTGCCGAGATAACCGGCGCCGACGCCATCCATCCTGCTTACGGTTTCCTCTCCGAGAATCCTCATTTCGCCGAGGTTTGCATGTCATGCAATATAGGATGGATAGGACCGTCTCCGGAGATCATGCAGAAGATGGGAGACAAGGCCCTGGCGCGCGCTCTCATGTCCGAAGCGGGGTTGCCCGTGATCCCGGGAAGCGACGGCGTGGTGGATACGGAGGAAAACGCGCTGAAGCTCGCCGAAAAAATCGGATATCCCATCATGATAAAGGCCGTTGCGGGTGGAGGCGGCAGGGGCATCAGGATGATAAGGAACGGTGATGAACTCAAGGAGCTCTTTTTCGCCGCCGGCAAGGAAGCCGAAACCGCCTTCGGCGACGGCGGGCTGTACATGGAGAAATATCTCAGGAATCCCAGGCATATAGAAGTACAGATGTTCGGCGACGGAAATGGCAAGACCGTTCACTTCGGCGAGCGCGAATGCAGCATACAGCGCAGGCATCAGAAACTCCTGGAGGAATCCCCGTCCCCGGGCATCACCGACCGGACGAGGGAGAAAATATTCCAATACGCCCTGACGGGGGCCAGTTACATAAAATACGGGTCCCTGGGGACGATGGAGTTCCTGGTCACCCCGGAGGGGGAGATCTTTTTTCTCGAGATGAATACGAGGGTGCAGGTGGAGCATCCGGTGACCGAGATGGTCACGGGTTTCGATCTGATCAAGGAACAGATCAGACTCGGATCTACCGGCGTCAGCCCTCTGCTCGACGCCTCGGCAGTGCCCAGGGGACATGCGATGGAGTGCCGCATAAATGCCGAGGATCCCGACAGGGGGTTCAAACCCGCGCCC
>JBFYZH010000107.1:0-44372 GCA_041309605.1 Candidatus Krumholzibacteriota bacterium | reverse complement strand
ATCCGGCGCTGATGAGAAGCGACATCGCACTGATGGCGGCGGAGATCATAAAGCGTCACGGGCTCGAGGAATGGAAAGCCGCGGTAATCACGAACGAACTTCACCGTCACCTGGGGATTTATTCGATTCTGGGCGTCAAGATGGGAATCCGGGCGCGGGAGATCCTGAACGCGACCCTCGACGACCTTGAGGTGATAAGTCACGCCTCGCTCCGGCCGCCGCTGAGCTGCATGAACGACGGGCTCCAGGCATCCACGGGGGCCAGCCTCGGAAGAGGAACGATCTCAATCGATCCATCGTGCATGGCCGCCGAAGCCGTATTCGTTAAAGGCGGGACGCGGCTCAGGATGACCGTCCGGGATGACGTTGTCGCCGGGATCCGCGAGAAGATCCGGCGGGCGATAGCCGAATACGGCGATCTCACACCGGAGTATTTCGAGGAGGTAAGAAGGCAATCGCTGGCCTGCTGGCTCGAGATGGATCGAGGCAAGATCTTCGTCGAAACGATGGAGAATTAAACGAGCAGGGTGGCGGTTGCCGCAAGGATCCCACTCCGTCAAGGATGCCTGTCGGCGGGGCGCGGCGCCGGTCGATAAGTTCTTAATAGATGTGAAAAAATTATGAAAATATTCTTATGGAAAATTGGATTTTATTTGTGATACGATATATGCGCCTGTGATGGGAAGCGATTCATCCTGCGGGTCCACCGGTTTTGATGAAATCGCCGGATCTGTCCTCTCTCGTCAGGGGCTCTTTTGAATCGTCCGCTCATTCGACTGCAGGATTCGACCCCGGCCGGGTTTCGGGGACGTGGGTTTTGCATCTGTGCGGGACATCGATTACGGACCGCCAGAAAAATGACAGTCGGCGTGGCCAATGATCCCGGATGAAATTTAATACCCCGGATCCGGTATGTGGATCTTTTTGCGTTGTGGCGGCGGGCGTGAAGGAACCGGGGACAAGGAAATCGAGGCTGCCGGTGAAAGGAGGTAGTGGCTGACTGTTTGCTGTTGCGGCGGGTAATAAATGATGACCCCGACAACCCCACCAGGTCAAATCTCAGGGCTGACAGGTAGAAAATACAATGAGCCCGGGATGTGACGCAGAAGGTTAGGAGCGGCAATGAAGCAAAAATCGATGATTTCGTTGATTTGCTTGTTATTGGTTCTCTTACCCAATTTCGCCATGGCGCCTCTTCAGGGCGCGACGCGCGAATTTTCCCCGGTACAGATGGGATATGCCGGTCAGGGGGAAACGGTTCTCCCCTATGCACCGGACCGGATCATGGTCAAGTTCAGGGAATCCAGCATGAAGGATTTCAAGGTCGCCATCGGCCCGATGAGAGGGGACGCCGCGGCCGGCGCTTCGATCGGCATAGCCTCGGTCGACGCGCTGAATCTTGCGACCGGAGTCGTAAAGATCTCCCGTCCTTATATCGATATGCGGAACAGCAGTGAAGCCGCGCGTCTCGGTATAAATCGCTGGTTCATGATCGAGCTTAAAGAGGGTTCCGACGTGCCCGGCATCGTGGCCCGCTATACCGCGGACCCCAATGTCGAGTACGCTTCCCCCGACTGGCGCGCCTTCCCGGCCGTGATACCGACCGATCCGCTGTATGACGATTCCTGGGGACACAACAACACGGCACAGCTGCCGGGCCTCGACTGGGGCGGCACCTACGACCATACCCTCACGACGACGGTCGGTACCGTCGGTTTCGACGCTAATGCCCAGGCGGCATGGGACGGGAGCCAGGGATTCGGAAGTTCCACGATCGTTGTCGCCATAATCGATACGGGCGCCGACATGGATCATCCGGACCTCAACCTTGTCGCAGGTTACGATTTCGGGGACAATGACAGCAACCCCGAGGACAACTCGTCGGGCGGCGGCCATGGCACGTGCTGCGCCGGGATCGTCTCGGCGAAGGCGAACAACGGCCTCGGCGCCTGCGGCATCGCCCCCAATGTCAAGGTTATGCCGCTGAAGGTGGCCAACAGCGCGGGCAGCATGTACTTCTCGGCGATCCAGAACGCCCTTTATTACGCGGCCGATAACGGCGCCGATATCGTCAGCATGAGCCTCGGCGCGGCGATCAGCAGCGACGCGGCAACGGATGCCGCGATTCTCTACGCCTACAACGCCGGCGTCACGATCCTCGCCGCGACCGGCAACGAGAACAAGTCCACGATCAGCTATCCGGCGATCAACACCTATGTGATAGGCGTCGGCGCCGCTTCCCCGTGCGGCGAGCGCAAGAGAAGCAGCAGTTCGAGCGGTGAGGTCAATCCCGGCGTCTCGACCGATCCCAACGGTTATACCTGCGACGGCGAGCGCTGGTGGGGATCGAACTACGGCACGACCACCGCTAATGGTGCCGGCGCCGTCGACATCCTGGCCCCGACGATCCTGCCGACCGCCGATATCGCCGGCAGCGGCGGGTACAGGACCGGAGACTACGAACCGTTCTTCAACGGCACATCCTGCGCCACTCCCTATGCGGCCGGTGTGTGCGCCCTGATTAAGTCCGTCAACCCGACATGGACCCCCGCGCAGGTCCGCACCCAGCTTGTGAACACGGCGGCCGACGTAACGAGCGTCGAATCCGGCACAGGCTGGGATCGTTACAGCGGATACGGCATGGTCGACGCCGCGGCGGCAGTCGGCGGCGGAGGGCCCGTGGTTCCCGTCGCGGCCTTTACCGGTACGCCGACGAGCGGTACGGTGCCGCTGACGGTGAACTTCACCGATCAGTCGTCCGGCACACCGACGAGCTGGAGCTGGACATTCGGCGACGGCGGCACGGCGACCACCCAGAACCCGAGCCATGTTTACAACTCGACTGGCACCTATACGGTCGCTCTTACGGCGACGAACTCCGCCGGATCGGACAGCGAGACGAAGACCGGCTATATCACGGTGAACGCCTGTGTCGCGCCGGTGGCGGCCTTCACAGGCACGCCCACAACGGGGAGTGCCCCGTTGACTGTGGTCTTTACCGACCAGTCGACAAATTCGCCGACGAGCTGGAGCTGGACATTCGGCGACGGCGGAACATCGACGGTAAAGAACCCGTCGCATGTCTACTCGAGTGTCGGAACCTACACCGTGACGCTGACGGCGACAAACGGCTGCGGTTCGGACGCCGAAACGAAGACGGGTTATATAACGGTGAGCGCCGCCACGTGGACGACGATCACCTTCGACAACTTTGAGACGGGCATGGGCAGCTACACGGACGGCGGCCTCGACATGGTGCGCTACACCGGCACCACATACGCCCACCAGGGAGCCGCCGCGGCGAACATCCAGGACAACAGCGGCACAAGATCATCCTTCTACCACAGTGCCGGCAAGAACGTGTCGGCATATACCGAGCTGCAGATCGAGTTCTGGTTCTATGCGGTGAGCATGGAGTCGGGCGAGGACTTCTGGGTGCAGTACTACAACGGCTCCTCCTGGCAGACCGTCGCGACGTACGCGAGAGGCACCGGTTTCAGCAACGGCGTCTTCACCAACAAGGTCATCACTCTCGTCAAGGGAACGTACACATTCCCGACTGCGGCCAAACTGAGGTTCATGTGCGACGCCAGCGGAAACGACGACGACATCTATATCGACGAGATCACATTCCGCGGGAGAACCGTTTCCGGCAGCATCGCGGAACCGGAGGAACTGGCAGAAAAGGATCCGGCGGTCCCGGCCGTGTTCTCTCTTCACCAGAACTATCCGAACCCGTTCAACCCCGTGACGACGATCAGGTTCGACCTTCCGAGAGAAGGTTACACGAGGCTGGAGATATTCAACGTCGCCGGCCAGAAGATCGATAAACTCGTCGACGGGAACATGATTGCCGGCACGCACGAGATTCCGTGGAACGCGGCGGGACACGCCTCGGGCGTCTATTTCTACAGGCTGAGTTTCGACAGAGAGGTGGTTACGAAGAAGATGATCCTTCTCAGATAGGATTTTTCACGAATGTAATCACAGGAACGAAACCCCCGGAGGATGAAAGTCTTCCGGGGGTTTTATTTTTAAAGGAGTCCTGAGCCCGAATGGCCGCTATTTGAGTTCCGACGTGCAGAACGGGCAACGGGTTGCCTTTACCGCCACTGCCGAAAGACAAAAGGGGCAGTTCTTAGTTGCCGGCTCGGCTGCGGCCGGGGCTTCCTGTTTTTTCATCCGGTTCATCTGCTTTATGATCATGAAGACTGAAAATGCCACTATGATAAAGCTGATGATCGTGTTGATGAAGAAACCGTAATTTATCGTGACGGCGCCCGCCGCCTGCGCATCCGCCAGCGAAGCGTATGGGCCGGCGGCCGTCCCGGCCTTGAGTACCAGGAACAGGTTCGAGAAGTCGACGTTCCCGAGAAGCAACCCTATCGGCGGCATGATGACGTCGGATACGAGGGATTTGACGATCGTCCCGAAGGCGGCGCCGATGATGATGCCAACCGCCATATCGACGACGTTCCCGCGCATCGCGAATTCTTTGAATTCCTTGAACATGTGGAATCTCCTTTCACGTGTTTATGTGTTCGATTTATCAGCGAGCACGGTCGGCTCGACGGCCTTGTTTTATAAATGCGATGATTGCAGTTTATGTTCGGGGATGTCAACAGCGATTTGGGCTATCATCGGGAAAGCGCGCCCGGTATGGATGCCGCGGCGCGAACGGATCCCGGGATGTTCAACCTGCGCCTCCGCCGTTCCTGAATGTCTCGAACTGTCCGGCGGAGAGTTTCATCCTCCTGTTCAGCCCGCCCGGCCGAAAAAGGCGGAGGATGAAAGGGGAGATCCCTCTTGAAATCCCGAAAAGAATGGCGCCGGGTTTCCGCAGCCGTATCAGGATCTCCACTACGCGGTATCTGACGCGCGGACCTGACAGCATGGAAGCCTTCGAAAGGTCCGACAAGGCGCCGGCGTAGTCGCCACCCAGAAAGCGGAACCTGCAGCGCTTGTAATGGTACATTTCGCGGCTTTCACGTGCAACCTGCCAGGGGATGTCAAAATTCTTCTCGGCCTTCCTGAGGACCGCGAATGTGTCGTCGGAGCTTCTCATCCTTTCGGTGTAATTTGTCGAATGCGACCTGCTCAGAAGCTGGATGCTGTCAAGGAACGCGAACCTGACGTTCCGGCAGAGCCTGAGCCACAGGTCGTAATCGTCCACGCCGTCCCTGATATCTTCATCGAATCCCCCGGCGTTCATCAGGATTTGCCTTCGAACCATGACGCTTCCGGCGGCGATGAAGTTGTTCATGAATAGTTTTCCGGCGACAAGGGAGGGATCCATTTCAGACACCCTTGCGTGGAATTCGGGGTACTTGACCGTATCCACAA
The DNA here is from genome assembly GCA_041309605.1 of Candidatus Krumholzibacteriota bacterium. Classification (GTDB taxonomy): domain Bacteria; phylum Krumholzibacteriota; class Krumholzibacteriia; order Krumholzibacteriales; family Krumholzibacteriaceae; genus JALOPX01. The sequence continues at coordinate 39,029 of JBFYZH010000107.1, read as the reverse complement.
AAAAATGATCTCCGGCGGCGGAAAAATAGACGTGTCTTGCGTAACACAGACCGCAATCGGGCCGGGTCTTCAACATCCCGAGTTGTTCTTCGAGTTTTCGCGGAAGCCAGAGGTCGTCCTGGTCAAGGAGGGCAATGAACTCCCCCCGGGCGGCCGCCAGCCCGCTGTTTCTCGCCGCGGCTATCCCATTGTTGGAATTGTGGCGGACATGGATGGTTCTCGATGGGTCCGAAACCCTGTCGATCACGCCGCGGGAATCGTCCGGGGAGCAGTCGTCGACGAATATATGTTCCCATCCGGTGAAAGTCTGGTGCCGGACGCTTTCGATCGTTTCCGCCAGGAAATCTTGTCCCCTGTAGACGGGGGTGATGATGCTTAAAAGAGGGATATTCTCATTAATCCGGTTTCTGCCGCATTTTCGCCCAGGAATCGCGCAGCCCCACCGTCCTGTTGAAGACCAGGCTTTCCCTCGCCGAATCCCTGTCAGTACAGAAATAGCCGTGCCTGAGGAACTGGAAATGATCGAGCGGGCTGGTGCCGGCGAGCCCGGGTTCGACCATGCATCCGTCGAGCTCCTCGACGGCGAGAGGGTTGATGTTGTCCATGAAGTCGCCGCCTTCGGGAACGATCGAGGGATCCTCGATGCCGAAGAGATGGTCGTACAGCCTGACCCTGGCCCTGACGGCGTGCGGCGCGGAGACCCAGTGCAGGGTGCCCCTGACCTTCCTGCCGTCCGGCGCCTCGCCGCTGGCAGTGCCGGGATCGTACGTGCAGTGAAGCCCGGTCACCTCGCCGGTCTTCCCGTCCCTGACCATGCCGGCGCACTTGATGAAGTATGCGTGTTTGAGCCTGATCTCCCGGCCCGGCGCGAGGCGGAAATACTTATTCGGGGGATCTTCCATGAAATCGTCCCGTTCTATGTAAAGCTCCCTCGTGAACGGGAGCTTTCTCGATCCCATCGACGGATCCTCCGGATTGTTGACGGCCTCCACCTCTTCGACACGGCCCTCGGGGTAATTGTCTATTATCACCCTGAGGGGCCGGAGCACCGCCATCACCCGGGGAGCCCTGGCGTTGAGATCTTCGCGAAGGCAGTGGTTCAAAAGGTCGATCGATACGGTGCTGTCCCTCTTCGCGACGCCGATCGTGTCGGCGAATTTCCTTATCGATTCCGGAGTGTACCCGCGCCGCCTGAGGCCGGAGATGGTGGGCATCAGCGGATCGTCCCATCCGCTGACGCGCCCCTCCTGTACAAGCATGAGGAGCTTGCGTTTGCTCATTACCGTGTATGTGAGGTTGAGCCTCGCGAACTCTATCTGCCTCGAGTGAAATATTCCGAGCTGCTCAAGGTACCAGTCGTACAGCGGCCGATGGTCCTCGAACTCGAGCGTGCAGATCGAATGGGTTATCCCTTCCAGGGAATCGCTGCAGCAGTGGGCGAAATCGTACATCGGATAGATGCACCATTTGTCCCCCGTCCTGTGGTGCGTCGCCCGCAGTATGCGGTAGATGACCGGATCGCGCATGTTGATGTTGCCGGAGGCCATATCTATCTTTGCCCTGAGAGTTCGCGAACCGTCCTCGAATTCGCCGGCCTTCATCCTGGCGAAAAGATCGAGGTTTTCCTCCACGGGCCTGTTTCTGAAGGGGCTCTCCCTGCCGGGCATCGTGAGGGTTCCCCTGGTTTCCCGGATCCGGTCCGAGTTCAGATCGCACACGAAAGCCCTGCCCATTCCTATAAGCCGGACCGCGTATTCGTAGAGCTTGTCGAAATAATCGGATGCGTAGAACAGGCGGTACTCCCAGTCGAATCCGAGCCACCTGACATCCTCCATGATGGAGTCGACGTACTCGACGTCTTCCTTGCTCGGGTTGGTGTCGTCGAACCGAAGGTTGCACAGGCCGCCGTACCGGGCCGCTATGCCGAAATTAAGGCAGATCGACTTGGCGTGACCGATATGCAGGTAACCGTTGGGTTCGGGCGGGAAACGCGTGTGCACTCTTCCGTCGTTTTTGCCCGAAGCGCGGTCTTCTTCGACTATCTCCCTAATAAAATCGACGGGAGCGGCGCCGGAAATCTTTTCGGCGGTTTCGCGACTCGTTTCTTTGTCTTTGTTATCCAAAGGTCGATCCTCTTTTCTCCTTGTCCGTTCCGACCCTCGCCGGACCTGTCAGCCGTAGCGATAGGGAAGGACGGCACCGGCAACCGGTATTTTAGTAAAATCGGCCCGGCAAATCCATCGATTTTAATTACGCAAGGCGGATCATTCCCTCCGGAATTTCCCCTTATCCCTTATATCGTCCATGAATCTCTCCGCGACGAACCATTTTACGAATCCGCACCTTCCGCAGACGCGTATGTCGAATTTGGCCGGACGGAAAAACTGCCCGGCTCCGGGTAGAAGGTTGGGTCCGTGACTTCCCGCCGAGTCGACCTCCCGCCTGTAGAATTCGGAGCCTCCGCACTCGGGACATTTCGATCTTGTCATTGCATATCCTTTCTTTTCGACCCGTCAACGCGAGCTATCCACCGTCCTATTCGGCGGCATCCTTATCTTCTGGCGTTGTATTCCCGTATCCCCTGGTTCCCTGATTGTATCCGAGAGCGGCGAGCCCTCCTATCGCGCCGAGGTTCATCGAGTCGAGGGCGGAACTTGGAACGATCACGAGCGACCCCTTTTCCTTGAGGCCCTCGAAGAGCATGTTCATTCCCCTGAGCTGAAGGGCGACCGGATTGTTCCTGTAGTTTTTGCTGGCCTCGGCGAACTTTTCGGATATTTCAGTCTCCGCCGTTCCGAGTACGATCCTCGCCTGGCGTTCGCGCTCCGCCTGCGCCTGCTTGCTCATCGCGTCGGCGAGGGCGCTCGGGATGATGATATCCTTTATGCCGACCGTCTGGCAGGTTATTCCCCACGGATTGGTGTGCTCGTCGAGCAGCTTCTGAAGATCCTCGGCGATCTTTTCGCGGTTCTGCAGCAGTTCCGCCAAATCGTGCTTGCCTATCGTGTCGCGAAGTCCGGTTGCCGCGATGTACGAGACCGCGCTGGCGTATTTCTGCACTTCGAGAGCCGCTTTCTCGACGTCCCAGACCGTCCAGTAGACCACCGCGTCGACGTTGACGGGAACGGTGTCCTTTGTCAGCGTCTCTTCCGCCGCGAAATCGGTGACCCTGACACGCTGGTCGATGTAGCCGTACACCCTGTCAATGACCGGGATTATGAAAAATAGCCCGGGGCCCCTGAGTCCCCTGAATTTGCCCATCCTCAGTATAACGGCGCGTTCCCACTGATTCGCCGTCTTTATCGAGGAGGCTATCACCACCGAGATGATAACGCCCGGTATGAACAATGCCGGGCCGATCACTTCGAAGGAAAGGAGAAGGAGATCGGCCGCGATCAGTACGACAAGGACCGCCGTGGCGATAAAATTCATGGAAGCCTTTATCTGATTGTCTGAGCTCATTTCTAACCTCCGTTTCAGGTCACTCTTTTTACGATGATTCCCGCCACAGCGAGCACAAGCGCGAGATTCATCGATACGATGTACGAATGCAGCCAGGGGCCGGGCTTTCCGTTCTCCCTGGTGGTTATCTCCGAGTAAAGTTTCACGTATTTGAACAACCACAACCTTATCAGGAAATAATTGATCTTTTCTCCCCGTCCCGACAGGAAGGATGTGATCGCAATCGAGGAAACGACCCCCCATATGGCGCTCAGGATGGCCGCTCCGAGAAGTACGTCGCTCATGATCAGGTTCCTTTCCTGTTTAATTCACCCACGACATCCGTGGTTTTGAAACCGTAGCTGCCGGCTATACTGAGGAATTCGGAGCATATGCTTCTGAGTTTTTCCCGTCTTTCCTTCTCGGGGATATCGACTTTCGCCGACCCTATAAAGGTCCCCGTTCCCTGCTGGGACTCCAGCACCTTCTGGATCTCCAGTTCCTTGTAGGCCTTTGTGACGGTGTTCAGATTGATCTTGAGGTCCACCGCAAGGCCCCTGACCGTGGGCAGCTGCTCGCCCGTATTGAGTTTGCCGGAAGCTATGCCGTAACGGATCTGGTCGATGATCTGCCTGTAGTATGGCACGCCGCTCTTCGGGTCGAGTTTGAATTCAATCATATCGTCTCACCTCCCATGTTCGATTTACACATTGTACTATACAACCAGTACACCAATACTATAATACTCTAGTTCAATTCTGTCAAGGGGGAAGGGGATGGTTTTTTTCAGGAAACGAGGTTTTTATTGTCCGCCGGCCGGGGACGGCCGTACTATCTTCCCCGGCCGGCAGCATTTAAAGTCAGCCGGTCCGGTCGCGCGGATAAGGGGCCGGCTGACAAAAAACGATATTCCTCATCAACAGGGAAGTGTGATTATGGAGACCATGGTCTGGACATTGTTCGAAAGCCCTTTCGGCCGGATCTGGCTTTCTTCGACGGGAAAAGAACTGACCGGGCTGCGTTTCGTTTCTGGAGAGGAACTGGCCATGCTCGAAAAACACGGCAGGTATTCCAGTACGCCGTTCGGTGAAGCCACCAGGCAACTGAAAGCTTATTTCCGCGGCGAATTGAGAAGATTCGAGATACCGATCCGGCTCGAAGGAACGCCGTTCCAGAAAGCGGCGTGGAGAGAACTGCGAAAAATCCCGTACGGTACCACCATAACGTATGGAGAACAGGCGGCGAGGATGGGAAATCCGAAAGCCTGCCGGGCGGCCGGAGCGGCGGACCGGGGAAATCCGATATCGATCATTGTTCCATGTCACAGGGTGATTGGAAAAAACGGGAAACTGACCGGGTTCGGCGGTGGGCGGAAGATGCTGGATCTGAAGGCGGAACTTCTGACCCTGGAGAAGGTGACCGGGTTCAGGTTCTGACCCGCACGCGGGGAAGGCACGCCGGGCTTAATGAATTCGCGGGCGGAAGTTGCGGTTCCGGCTCGTGTTTGGAACCGGTACCCGCAAATGCGCTCCCCGGCCGTCCGGATGGCGAAGATCAGGTCCCGTCGCCGCTGGACGGATCGAGGATCACAATGGTCGCTCCCCATCCGCCGCCGTCTTCCCCGGCAAGCCTGAAAGAGACGACCCACGGAAGGCGCGACAGGAGGGCATGGACTCTTTCGCGCATGGCGCCCGTGCCCTTGCCGTGAACAATCCTGACCTGGAATATCCCCTTCCTTCTGCATTCCCCGAGATATTCCGGAACGAGCTCGCCCACATCGGCCGGATCGAATGTGTGAAGGTCGAGTGTGCCATCCACTGGAAGTTCGAATGGAAGATCCCGATCCATCTGGCACCACCTCCCCGGCCTGCGGGTAATTAAAAAGGGGGAGACACCGCCGCCTCCCCCTCAACCCTGGACTGTTCTGGCCGCCTGCTATATAAGCACATCCTCAAGCGGTGTATATTTCATCCTGAATGTTTTGGCCACAGCAGGGTCGGTGATCCGGCCTTCGATGATGTTGATTCCGGTCCAGATGGTTTCGTCTTCCACGGCGGCCGTGGCAAATCCCTTGTTGGCTATCTCGACCGCGTAGGGGAAGGTTGCGTTGGTGAGAGCGAACGTCGAAGTCCTGGCCACCGCGCCCGGCATGTTCGCCACGGCGTAGTGGATCACGCCGTCGACGAGATAGGTCGGCTTCGTGTGGGTGGTCGGCCTGATCGTCTCGATGCATCCGCCCTGGTCCACGGCGACGTCGACCACAACGGCGCCCTTCTTCATGGTCTTTATCATATGCCTGGTGACGAGTCTCGGCGCTTTTGCGCCCTTTATCAGCACGGCGCCGACCAGCAGGTCAGCCAGCTTAACTTCGTTGCGGATGTTTTCGGGGTTGGACATGAGACATGTGATGTTCGCGGGAAGAACATCGGCCAGATAGCGCATGCGCTCGATATCGAGCTCGAGTATCGTAACGCTGGCGCCGAGGCCGGCCGCCATCTTCGCCGCGTGGGTACCGACGATCCCGCCGCCGATGATGACGACGTGGGCGGGCGCCACGCCCGGAACACCGCCCAGCAGCATTCCGAGGCCGCCCATCGGGCGTTCAAGATACTTCGCGCCTTCCTGGATGGCCATGCGCCCGGCCACCTCGCTCATCGGAGTGAGAAGGGGAAGCGTGCCGTCTATTTCCTCCATCGTCTCATAGGCGATGCAGATTGCGCCGGTTTTCGCCATGCCCATTGTGAGGGAGCGGCTTGCCGCGAAATGGAAATACGTGAATATTATCTGGCCCTTCCTGATCATCCTTATCTCGACCGGCTGAGGTTCCTTCACCTTGATGATCATGTCGGCCTTTGCGAAAATCGATTTAGCCGACGGGACGATCGCAGCTCCGGCCGCGCGGTATTCCGTATCCGAAAAACCGCTGCCTACGCCGGCATTCTTCTCGACGATAACCTTGTGTCCCATCCTGGTAAGCGTCTCCGCCCCGACGGGAAGAAGCGCGACACGGTACTCGTCCTTCTTGATCTCTTTCGGCACTCCAATAATCATGTAATCACCTCTGGTTCTTGTACGGGCCCGGTGAACGGTTTGATGGTCCGGCTGGACACATCTGTACAATATAGCGTTAAAATTCCAGTTTTCAATATATATTTTGGGTGCCTTTCCCGCGGTCTCATGGTGCAATTTAAAGTGTTGTATAATATGACATTATCGTGTTATGGCCGTCGTCCAAGTTTCGTCTTGACAAAAAAAGGGCTTAGTCTATATTCATATGTCTTCGGGACGGGTCTCCCGAAGGAGTTAAATTGTTGCCGGTTCAAGTGTAATGATGATTGCTCATGTCTTTTTGACCTTCAGAAGGAGGCAAAGATGTCGAACGAAGTCGCTGGGTTCATGTCGTACATCAAGGCTCGCGATCCGCATCAGCCCGAATTCCATCAGGCCGTCGAAGAGGTGGCCGTTTCTCTCATGCCGTTTATCAAAAAAAATCCAAAATACGCAAAAGCGAAAATCCTCGAGAGAATATCCGAACCTGAGCGCGTTTTCATGTTTCGTGTTCCCTGGGTGGACGACAAGGGCGAGATCCAGGTAAACCGCGGGTTCCGTATCCAGATGAACAGCGCGATCGGCCCCTATAAGGGCGGACTTCGTTTTCATCCCACGGTCAACCTTGGCATCCTCAAGTTCCTTGCTTTCGAGCAGGTATTCAAGAACTCGCTGACGACCCTCCCGATGGGTGGCGGCAAGGGCGGCTCGGATTTCGATCCGAAGGGCAAGTCGGATATGGAAGTGATGCGTTTCTGCCAGTCTTTCATGACGGAACTTTTCCGCCACGTCGGCGCGGACACGGACGTTCCGGCCGGTGATATCGGCGTCGGCGGCAGGGAGATCGGTTATCTCTTCGGCCAGTACAAGAGGCTGAAGAACGAATTCACCGGTGTTCTCACCGGCAAGGGCCGCTTTTGGGGCGGAAGCCTTATTCGTCCCGAAGCGACCGGCTACGGCCAGGTCTATTTCGCCCAGGAAATGTTGAAGACGCAGGGCGACTCCCTCGACGGGAAGGTCTGCGCGGTCTCCGGTTCCGGAAACGTCGCGCAGTACGCCTCGCAGAAATGCATCCAGATGGGCGCCAAAGTCGTCACCATGTCCGATTCGGGTGGAACGATATACGATCCGAAGGGCATCGACGAGAAGAAGCTCGCCTGGGTGATGGAACTCAAGAACGTCAAGCGCGGCCGCATCAGCGAATACGTGAAGAAGTTCGGCGGCGAGTACCTGGAAGGCAAACGCCCCTGGAACGTCAAATGCGACATAGCGCTTCCGAGCGCCACGCAGAACGAAGTCGACGATAAGGACGCGAAGGCCCTAATCAAGAACGGCTGTATCTGCGTTTCCGAAGGCGCCAACATGCCCAGCACGCCGAAAGCCATCGAAGTGTATCTGGAGGCCAAGATCCTTTACGGTCTCGGCAAGGCGGCGAACGCCGGCGGAGTGTCCGTGAGCGGTCTGGAGATGTCTCAAAACAGCATGCGTTACAGCTGGACGCGCGAGGAAGTCGACGCGAAACTGCTCGGCATCATGCAGGCAATCCATGAACAGTGCGTTAAGTACGGCAAGGAAGGCAAATACGTCAACTACGTGAACGGCGCCAACATCGCCGGATTCATCAAGGTCGCCGATTCGATGATCGACCAGGGCGTCGTGTAACCTGGTGATTTCGGAAATATCCCTTCGTGGATGAATGCGGCTCCTGCGGTCGCAGGATCGTCCGGGAGGAGATGCTGAGTGCCGGGCGCATATCGTGCCCGGCACTTTTTTCGGCCGTCCTCGGTGGTCGGACCGGTCAGACTGCTGGACACGGCAGTGTCGAAATGTTACATTTACCGGGATATTCAGGACTAGATGAGTCTTGCGAATTTGAAACCCGGCATATCCCGGGGTTTCGTTTCCGGTCCGGCCGGAACCGGACCTGTCCAGGAAGGAAAATCGTATGAAGAAGATATGCTTGGCTGTGATGGCTCTGGCTCTGTTGACTTTCGCGATCCAGGGGTGCGGAAGGAAGGAAAAAAGCGAGGGTGAAAATCCTCCCGCGTCATCGGGATCGGGGGATGCCGCCGCGGTCAACGCCGGCGATTCCAGGGCTGTGGTTACGGTAAACGGCCAGAAGGTCACCGAGACGGAAGTGGCCCAGGAAACGAAGCTGATGGTTCAGCAGATGGGCGGACGCGTCGACCCGGCCCAGCTCCAGTCGATGACCCAGGACATAAGACGGCAGGCCGTGACGAACATTGTGAACAGGACATTGCTGAGACAGGCGGCCGACAGGGAGGGCATGACCGTCACCGAGGCCCAGGAGCAGAGCAGGATCGGCGAGATCAAGGCGAATTTCAGCGATGAAGCGTCCTTTAACAGCCAGCTCGAGAACAGCGGCCTGACGATGGAGTCGTTCAAAAAGGAGATCCAGTATTCGATCAAGATAGAGACCCTGATAGAGAAGATGACCGCCGGCCTTCCGAAAGCGACCGAATCGGACGCCAGGGAATTCTACGATTCCAACCCGGACCGTTTCATTACTCCCGAGCGCATCAAGGCCAGCCACGTGCTTATAAAGGTGGCGCCTGAAGATAACGACCTGATGAAGGAAGAGAAGAGAAAAAGGATCGAGGATGTTCACAGAAGGCTCGCGGGCGGGGAGGATTTCGCGAAGGTGGCTTCCGAGAACTCCGAATGCCCGAGCAGCGCCAGCGGCGGCGACCTGGGATATTTCAGCAGGGGACAGATGGTCAAACAGTTCGAGGACGCCGCGTTCGCGCTGAAGACAGGCCAGCTCAGCGGCGTAGTCGAGACGAGGTTCGGATTCCACGTGATAAAGGTGACCGAGAAGGAGGACGCGAAGGCGACTTCTTTCGAGGATGTAAAAACGGATATCGTGGGATTCATCGACAATCAGAAAAAACAGCAGGAAATCGAAAGGTACGTCAACGCGCTTCGCGATCTGGCGAAGATCGAATATGCCGATTCGAGCGCGGGCTCGTTATAGAATTACATGTTCTCTGAAAAAGTCGCCGCGGAACTTGGGATAAGCGACGGGCAGGTCCTGTCCGTGAAGGCGCTTCTCGACGAGGGAGCGACCGTTCCGTTCATCGCGAGATACAGGAAGGAAGCCACCGGCTCGCTCGACGAAGTCGCGATCGTTTCGATACGCGACAGGATCGCCCGGCTCGAGGAACTCGAGAAAAGAAGAGAGGCGATTCTCGCGTCCCTCATCGACAGGGAACTTCTCACTGACGAATTGCGTGAAAGGATTAATTCGGCCGGCACGCGGGCCGGGCTCGAGGATATCTATCTGCCCTTCAGGCCGAAGAAACGCACCCGAGCGACCGTCGCCAGAGAAAAGGGGCTTGAGCCGCTCGCGGCGATCCTTCTCGCGCAGGCGACGGATCCCGCCGTAGATCCCGAAGAGGAAGCCCGCGGATACATCGATCCGGAAAAAGGGGTGGCCACCGCCGGGGAGGCCCTCTCCGGAGCCAGGGATATCATCGCCGAAACGGTCAACGAGGACAATGACGCAAGGGACGGGATCCGGCGGCTTTTCGCGTCGAGAGCGCTGGTCAGCTCGAAGGTCGCAAGGGGCGCCGAAGAGGCCGGAGCGAAATTCAGGGATTACTTCGACTGGGAGGAGCCGTGCGCTTCGCTGCCATCCCACCGCATACTCGCCATGATGCGCGGTGAAAGGGAGAAATTCCTGCGCCTTTCTTTCGGCCCTCCGGTCGAAGAAGCCGAAAGGATACTGCTCGATCGTTTTGTCACCTCGGATACTCCCGCCTCGGAACAGGTGGCGGCGGCGGTCAGGGACGCCTACGACAGGCTCCTTTCGCTTTCGATGGCGTCGGAGCTAAGGTCGGAGTTGAAACGCCGGGCCGACGAGGAGGCGATCGGAGTCTTCGCGTCGAACCTCAGGGAGCTCCTTCTCGCTCCGCCGCTGGGGCAGAAGAGAGTCCTCGCGGTCGATCCCGGATTCAGGACGGGATGCAAAATCGTAATCCTCGGCGCCCAGGGGGAACTTCTCCACAACGACACCGTATTTCCCCATTCCGGAAGCCGCCAGGCGGAAGAAGCGGGGAAAAGGATGACATCGTTGTGCCGGGAATACGATATCGAGGCTGTCGCGATAGGCAACGGAACGGCGGGCAGGGAAACCGAGGCGTTCGTTCGTTCCCTGGATCTTCCCGACCGGATCGCCGTGGTGGCGGTGAATGAATCCGGCGCGTCGATATATTCGGCGTCGGAAACGGCGAGGGAGGAATTTCCCGACAAGGATATCACCGTGAGGGGCGCCGTTTCGATAGGCAGAAGGTTGATGGACCCTCTTGCCGAACTGGTCAAGATCGACCCGAAATCGATAGGTGTCGGGCAGTACCAGCACGACGTCGACCAGGGGGAGCTGAAAGAGAGCCTGGACGATGTCGTGACGATCTGCGTCAACAGCGTCGGAGTAAGCCTCAATACCGCTAGCCGGCAGTTGCTTTCCTATGTCTCCGGTCTGGGCCCCGTTCTGTCGGCGAATATCGTCGAACACCGTGAGGCTAACGGGCCTTTCTCCGGCCGCGAGCAGCTGCTCGAGGTCCCGCGGCTCGGGCGAAAGGCCTTCGAGCAGGCCGCCGGGTTCCTCCGCATACAAGGGGGGGGGAATCCGCTCGATTCCAGCGGCGTGCACCCCGAAAGTTATCCTGTCGTCGACAGGATGGCTTCGGACGCGGGATGTTCCGTGAAGGAACTGATGACGGACTCCGCCCTGAGGGAGTCGATAAAGCTGGAAAGTTACGTTTCCGGAAACACGGGTCTTCCCACGCTGATCGACATAATGTCGGAACTCGCGCGTCCGGGGAGGGACCCGAGGAAGAAATTCGAGGCGTTCAGTTTTTCCGGCGAGGTCGAAAAGATCGAGGACGTGAAAAAGGGGATGAGCCTGCCGGGTATCGTGACAAACGTTACGGCGTTCGGAGCTTTCGTCGACATAGGAGTCCACCAGGACGGCCTGGTTCATATCAGCAGGCTGGCCGACAGGTATGTCGACGATCCGGCCGACGTGGTGCGCGTCAACCAGAAGGTCACGGTCACCGTGATCGACGTGGATCTGGACAGGCGCAGGATATCTCTTTCCATGAGAAGGGAACCGGGCTAGGAACCGGCCGCCGGCTGTTTCTTCGGGGACGCCTTCCGGGCGATTTCAACCCTCTTCGGATCATCGTAGGGTATCGTGAGCGTGGGGGCATGCCAGATATCGCGGTTGTACTCCATGATCGTCCGATCCGACGAGAACTTGCCCATCCGGGCCACGTTCAGTATCGCCTTGCCGATCCATTCGTCCCTTTTCGCGTACAGCTCTCCGGTTTTTTCCTGGCACTCCCTGTATGAAGCAAAATCGGCCAGGACAAGATACCTGTCGGAACCGAGCAGGTGGTCCATAAGCGGGCGAAAAAGGTTGCGATCGTCCGGCGCGAAAAACCCGCTGTATACAAGGTCTATCGTTTCCTTCAGCAGCGGATCCTTTTCGTAATACGCGCGCGCGGCGTACGATGGGGCCAGGGACTTTACTTCCTGTGCCGAAAGACCGAAAATGAAGATGTTTTCCCTGCCGACTTCCTCCATGATCTCGATGTTCGCCCCGTCGAGTGTGCCTATTGTCAGGGCGCCGTTCAGGGACAGTTTCATATTGCCCGTGCCGGAGGCCTCATATCCCGCCGTGGATATCTGCTCGGAGAGGTCCGCCGCCGGTATGATTCGTTCGGCGAGAGTCACGCGGTAGTTCGGCAGGAAGGCCAGCCTGAGCCTGTCTCTGGTCGCGGGATCGCGGTTCAATATCTCCGCGGCGTGACAGATCAGCCTGATCGTCATCTTGGATATGTAGTAATCGGGCGCCGTCTTGCCGCCGAAGAGAAAGGTCCTCGGATGCATGTCGAAGGACGGATCCTGCTTGAGCCTTACCCAGCAACTGATGATGTGCAGTATGTTCAACAGCTGCCTTTTGTACTCGTGGATCCTTTTGATCTGTACGTCGAATATCGAATCGGGGTCGATCGAATATCCGGTTATATCGTCGGTGATGTCGGCAAGAGACCTCTTGTTGGCTCTCTTGACGGCGTCGAATTTTTCCCGGAAGGAACCGTCCGAGGCGAGGGGCTCTATCTTCCTGAGTTGATCGAGATCCTTGATCCATCCATGGCCGATGTTGTCGCTTATAAGACCGGCGAGCCCCGGATTCGCCGTCAGAAGCCATCTGCGGGGAGTTATGCCGTTGGTCTTGTTGTTGATCCTGCCGGGATACATCTCTTCGAAGTCCCGGAAAATGTCGTTTTTAAGAAGCTCCGTGTGAAGGGCCGCCACTCCATTCACGGAATGCGATCCGACGATCGCGAGATGCGCCATCCTGACCTTTCGACCTCCTTCTTCCCTGATTATGGACATGCGCCGGGCGCGCCTTTCGTCTTTTGGATAACGGATCCGCACTTCGAGCAGGAAACGCCTGTTGATTTCGTAGATGATCTGGAGATTTCTGGGCAGAAGATCGCCGAACATTCCTATCGGCCATTCCTCGAGCGCTTCGGAGAGTATGGTATGGTTCGTGTACGCGCAGGTTTGTCTGGTTATATCCCACGCCTTGTCCCATTCGAGTTTCTGCTCGTCGATCAGCACCCTCATTAGTTCGCTGATCGCCAGTGACGGGTGCGTGTCGTTCATCTGGATGGCCACCTTTTCGGGGAATTCGTCGAAATTCAGATGCATGACCAGATACCGGCGGACGATATCCCTTATCGAGCAGGAGACGAAAAAGTACTGCTGCTTGAGTCTCAGCTCCTGCCCCTGGAAATTGTTATCGTTGGGATACAGGACCTTCGAGATGTTCTCCGAAAGATTTTTCTCCTCCACGGCCTTCAGGTAGTCGCCGTGCTGGAAGTAATCGAGATCGAATTCCGTCGACGCCCGCGACGACCAGAGGCGGAGGGTGTTGACCGTGTAATTATCGTATCCGCCTATCGGGGTGTCGTAGGGTATCCCGAGGACATCGTGCGTGTCGACCCATTCGGTTCTGGGAGATCCGTCCGGCCATGTCGTCTCGCGGGTTTTTCCGTAGAACTTGACGGTGAAACTGTACTCGGGGCGTTCTATCTCCCAGGGATTGCCGTGCTTGAGCCATGTGTCGGGGAGTTCGACCTGTCCGAGGTCTCTTATGACCTGTTCGAATATGCCGAATTCGTAGCGGATACCGTACCCATAGGCGGGAATCTCCTGCGCTGCCATCGAGTCCAGGAAACATGCGGCGAGCCTGCCCAGTCCGCCGTTTCCGAGCCCCGCGTCGGGTTCCTGTTCCATCAGATCTCCGAGGTCCAGTTCGAGGCCCTCCACGGCCTTTTTGCCTTCCTCGTACATCTCGAGATTTATCAGGTTGTTCATCAGGGCCCTTCCCATGAGGTATTCGGCGGAAAGGTAATAAACCCGTTTCACGTCGTTATCGTAGTAGTGCTGCTGGGTCTTGATCCACTGTTCGATCATCCGGTCCCTTATTGAAAGCGCCAGCGAATGGTACAGGTCCCTCATCGTCGCCGTATACCGGTCCTTGGACAGCGAATATTCCAGGTGGTTCGCGAAACTTTCCTGGATGTCCTCCGCCTTCATCCCCTTCCTGAATATACCCCACTTTTCGAACAGGGTACTTTTTTCCATCAGCGCCCTCCCGCGAATACTGGAATCGGTGACCGCGGCTCGAACCGACGGGTCCTTTTCGTCAATGGCACACTATAATCCGTTACGGCAGCCCGCGTACAGTATTATCGCGGGCATGGTGCCGCGGATGAAGCAAAAAAATGAGGGAATGTTACCCCGGCTTCTCAAGCGGGATTGGCGAGATCCGCCGCGGCGAGGCCGCGGCTCCCTGCCGGCGGGGACGGCGACGGGACGGAACGCGGCCCGATTGCTGATCGCGGGTCCGCCGTGACGCTTCTGTATTCCTGTATCCTGTGCCTTGATCCCGGCGGCACAAGCGACATTATTCCGTCCATGTCGGATTCGGAGAGCAGATGATCTACAAAGGTCGTGCGAAATTCGTGCTCCATGCCCGATTCCGCTATCAGCGAGATGCTCTCGGAGATTGCTCCCGCCGGCGGTTCGACTCCGGCGAGGGCGGCGTACCTGTCGATCGGGGCCTTAATATCCATGGCTATATAATCGACGAGCCCGGAGGCGATCAGGCGCGACAACATCCGCGGAGCGCTGCCGTTCGTGTCCAGTTTTATCGCATACCCGAGTGATTTTATCCTTCCGGCGAACTCGGGAAGGTCGGCGTGCAGCGTGGGCTCCCCGCCCGTGATGACGACTGCGTCGAGCATTCCGGCGCGGCAGGCCATAAAGCGCAGGATGATGTCCTCGCTGTAAAGCGTCCCGTTCAGCGGCAAGCGCGGCAGAAGCGATTTGTTATGACACCACGGGCACATGAAATTGCATCCCTGCGTAAAGATCAGGGCGGCGCTTCTTCCCGGAAAATCGGAAAGGCTGAACTTCTGGAACCCGCCTATGAGCATTTGACATCCCCGATACTGAAGTTGTTTCTCATGGAAAATTCCGCCTGCTTGCCTTCGTTCCACTGCTTGAGGGGGCGAAGGTAGCCGACGATTCTCGAGTACACTTCGGTCTCGGCTCCGCAGTCCGGGCATGCCGGCTGCTCGCCCGTGAGGTAGCCGTGCGAGGGACAGACCGAGAAGGTCGGCGAAATCGTGAAATACGGCAGGCGGTACCCTTCGCACACCTTCCGCACGAAATTTTTTACGGCGAACGGATCGGCGACGGCCTCGCCGAGAAAGATGTGAAGCACCGTCCCGCCGGTGTATTTGCATTGCAGGTCGTCCTGCAGGCCGAGGACTTCGAACACGTCGTCGGAATAGTCGACCGGCAACTGGCTCGAATTCGTATAGAACAGGCCGGACGCTTCGGGGCCGCCGGGCCGGTTGAAGCACCTCATGCCCGGATACTTTTCCCTGTCGATCCTGGCAAGGCGGTACGATGTCCCCTCGGCGGGAGTTGCCTCGAGATTGTAGAAAAAACCGGTTTCCTGCTGGAACTGTCGAAGTTTGTCGCGCATGAAATCCAGAACGCGTCCCGCGAATTGCGCGCCCTCCGCCGAACCGATATCCTTCCCGAGGAAATTGACGCAGGCTTCGTTGAGGCCCACCAGCCCGATCGTGGAAAAGTGGTTGAACCAGTAGCACCCGTATCTTTCCCGGACGTTTCTCAGGTAGAATTTCGTATAGGGATAAAGATTCTTTTCGGTGAAGCCCTCGAGTACCTTCCTCTTCGTCTCCAGGCTCGTTCTCCCGATTTCCATGAGGTGGTCAAGGCGTCCCATGAATTCCGTTTCATCCTTCGAGAGGAATCCGAGTCTCGGCATATTGATGGTCACGACGCCGGTAGACCCGGTCAGGGGATTGGCCCCGAAAAGTCCGCCGCCCCGTTTTTCCAGAGAGCGTAGATCGAGCCTGAGCCGGCAGCACATCGATCTCGCGTCGTCCGGGGACATGTCCGAGTTTATAAAATTCGCGAAATAGGGAATCCCGTATTTCGCCGTCACCTGCCAGAGTTTTTCCAGGCCGGGCGCATCCCAATCGAAATCCTTCGATATATTGTAGGTTGGTATCGGGAACGTAAAGACCCTTCCCCTGGCGTCGCCGGCGGAGAGCACTTCGAGAAAAGCCCTGTTGAGCATCAGCATCTCGGCGGCGAACTCTCCGTAGCTCTCCTTCTGCATCTTTCCGCCGATGATCACGGCCTCGCCCGCAAGCGAGGCGGGCGGGACAAGGTCCATCGTCAGGTTCGTGAAAGGAGTCTGGAACCCCACCCTTGTCGGAACGTTGACGTTGAAGACGAATTCCTGGATTGCCTGTTTTACCTGCTTGTAATCCAGGGCGTCGTATCGGATGAAGGGGGCGAGAAGGGTGTCGAAATTCGAGAACGCCTGGGCGCCCGCCGCTTCTCCCTGAAGCGTGTAGAAGAAATTCACGATCTGCCCGAGCGCCGTCCTGAAATGTTTTGCCGGGAGGCTCTCCGCCTTTCCCTCGGCGCCCTGAAACCCGCTCCTGAGAAGGTCCTGCAGATCCCATCCGACGCAGTAGACCGACAGCAGGCCGAGATCGTGAATATGAAGGGCTCCGGAATCGTGGGCTTCCCGGACTTCAGGGGTATAGATCTTGTTCAGCCAGTACGTCTTGCTGACCTCGCTGGAGATGTAGTTGTTGAGCCCCTGCAGCGAATAGGCCATGTTGCTGTTCTCCCTGACCTTCCAGTCGAGTTTTTCCAGGTAGTTGTCGATCAGGTCCAGGTCGGCTTTCCTGACCATCTCCCGTATCCTCGCGTGCTGGTCGCGATAGAGGATGTAAGCTTTTGCGGTCTTCTTGAAAGGTGAAGCCAGAAGCACCTCCTCCACCACATCCTGTATCTGTTCGACGCCGGGCTCGACCGATCCGTGTATCGCCTGGGCCATTCCGAGAACCCGCATGGCGAGGGCTGCCGCGCTATCGTCGGAGAATTCCCCCGTGGCCCGCCCCGCCTTCAGGATTGCTTTTCTGATCTTTTCGATTTCGAACGGGACGATACGGCCGTCCCTTTTTCTGATATGAATGAAGAATGGACTGGCTTTGATCGGCGTGGGCTCCTTTATCCCGGCGGGGAGAGATTCCATATCGAGATTCCTTTCAGCGGCGCGACGCCAGGTCCGGGCTCCTGATGGCCGGACACAAGATCGATCCGCATTATAATATCACATCAATATATGGCATATGATAAGCAGCAGGACCCAATATATAGTGGTTTTTTCGAACGTGTCAATACAATTTGGAAATAAAATTCTAACCTGTTAAACGCTCGACGGTTAAGCGGCGAATCCCAGCCCGGTTTGAATTATTAGCCGTGCCCCTGTCCAATAATGACGACGGTTTTTCCCGGGGCGGGCCTGGCAATATTTAGTGAAATAAAATCTGGACATTTCGCATCTGTTGCGGCATAATGTACGCACAAAAGGAAAATACCGGACAAAGTTCAGTAAGACTCAAGGAATGCGATTACGGCTACCGCAGTTCGCGGATTTCAGCGTCGGAGAAGACGGCATGTCCTGCTGCGACGACTCGAAACAAACAGCGCCTGTAGTCAGAATACTTCTGATGGATGACGAAGAGATGATAAGGGATGTGACCGGGCGCATGCTTAAAAGTCTCGGCCACGATCACGTGATCGTTTCCAACGGACATGATGCCGTGGAAGCCTTCAAAAAAGCTCTTGAGGCGGCGAATCCTTTCCACATGGTCATACTCGACTGGTACGTGAAGGAAGGAATGGGGGGCGCCGAGACGGCAAGAAGGCTTCTCAGGATCGATCCTTCGGCTCTGATCCTGGCCTCGAGCGGCGATCATGCCTTGAAGGATGACGGCGAATTCGCCGAATGTGGATTCGCCGGGATATTGTCCAAGCCATACTCCTTGAGGGAACTCAAGGAGTCGATAGAACGTTTTGTATCACGATTGGAATTGCGTGGCGCCCGCCGGACCTCTTCGGAGGGTCTCCAGTGAAAAGATTTCAACCTCCGATTTTCTGAAAATCACTTTCGCAAATGATCACACCGTCACAGGACCTGCCGGTGAAAAAAAGTCGGGGCGGGCCTGTCATCGTAAGATCTTTTACGAAGGGCGGGCAGCTCGTAATCTGACAGCGACTCCGGTAATATAAAATTATCCTTGACTCCCGGATCAATAATAGTAATAATTACTATTATTGTTAAAGGAAGTAACTAATGAGTGACAATCAACGCATGACAAAGCAGAAAAGGGTGATACTGGAGGAACTGGAGCGTGTACGTACGCACCCCACGGCCGACGAACTTTACGGAATAGTGAGAAAAAGGATTCCAAGAATAAGTCTTGGAACGGTTTACCGTAATCTTGAGATGCTCGCTGCGAGTGGCAGGATACGCACGATACGCACATGCGGCAAGCAGAGAAGGTTCGATGCCGATCTATCCGATCACGTACACGCAAGTTGCATACGCTGCGGAAAGATAAAGGATTTGCCTGGAGGATTCCCGATCGGGCGATTGGACGGAAATCTCGATGAATCGGAATTCACTTACATTGCCACGAGGATAGAAATAATCGGGATCTGCGGCGACTGCAAAAGGGAGGAGGAAACACGTGAAGGATAGAGGGATTCTTAAAACGGAGCTCGATAACCTTTACGAGAGGTACGACAGAAGGGATTATGTCGATCCGGACCCTCTTGTCTTCCTCTACAGATATGACCGTCCGGCCGACAGGGAGATCGCCGGATTCATAGCCTCTTCGCTTGCGTTCGGAGGGGTCGGCCAGATAATGAGATCGGTGGGAACGGTCCTGGAACGTATGGGGGATTCACCATACCGTTTCCTGATGGATACCGATAAAAATGAAATTTCGAGGACTTTCGGCGGTTTCCGGCACAGGTGGGCTTCGGGCGACGATATGACCGGAACCCTTGCGGGGATAAAGAAGGTTATAAAAAAGTACGGATCGCTTGAAAAATGTTTTCTCGACGGATTCGGCGATAATGACGAGGATATCATGCCGGCCCTCTCATTTCTCGTTTCGAAGATCGACGGTTCGGGCCGGTGTGAAGGGAGTAACTGCCTTCTACCCTCGCCTGAAAGAGGAAGTGCGTGCAAAAGGCTGAATCTTTTTTTAAGATGGATGGTAAGGATGGACGGGGTGGATCCCGGAGGGTGGACCGCCGTGCCGGCATCGAAGCTTCTGATCCCTCTCGACGTGCACATGCATCGTTTCGCCAGGCTCCTTGGATTCACAAGCAGAAAACAGGGCGATATCAGGACCGTTCGGGAGATCACCTCTGGATTCCGCGAGATCGATCCCGGCGATCCCGTCAAGTACGATTTTTCGATCACAAGGCTCGGTATAAGAAGGGACGAGGACAGGGGACGCCTGTTGTCCGGGCTCGGATTGTTCGCGCATGAGGGCGGACGGGCAATTTCCGCCGTGTAGAAAAGCCGGCAGGAGGGAAGACATGGAAACGCTCAGCGGCATTTTTACCGAAATCCTCGGCACACTCAAGGCGATGTCGCCTTACCTGCTCTTCGGATTTCTCGCGGCCGGAATCATGTCCGTCCTTATAAGGCCCGAGACCGTGGAGAAACATCTCGGCGGGAGGGGATTTCTGCCTGTTGTGAAAGCTTCCCTTTTCGGTGTCCCGCTTCCACTGTGCTCGTGCGGGGTGATTCCCGTGGCCGCTTCGCTGAGAAAAAACGGCGCCGCCAGGGGAGCCACAACCTCTTTCCTGATCTCGACTCCGCAGACCGGCGTGGACAGCATTTTTGTGACCTACAGCCTGCTTGGCCCCGTGTATGCCGTTTTCAGGCCGCTGGCCGCGTTCGTAAGCGGGATACTCGGTGGATCCGCCGTTTCGCTCATCGAGAAGGAGGACGGGGCTCATTCGCACAACGGGCCCGGTTGCGCCTGCGGATGCCGCCCGTCTGCGACCGGGAAAAGGGGGATCGGGCAGGCACTCGTCTACGGATTCGGGACTTTGCCGCGAGACATCAACAAGGCGCTAATCGCCGGCATCCTTATCTCGGGGATTATAGGCGCGGCGGTGCCGGACGATTTCTTCGCCGCCTTCCTGGGCGGCGGGATAGTGTCGATGCTCGTGATGATGATCGTCGGCATTCCCATTTACGTCTGCGCGACGGCGTCGGTTCCGATCGCAGCGGCGCTGATCGCGAAAGGCGTCTCTCCGGGCGCGGCGCTTGTTTTCCTCATGACGGGCCCGGCAACCAACGCTGCAACGATCTTTACGGTGGCGAACGTCATGGGCAGGAGGACGGCCGCCATATACCTCGTTTCGGTGTCGGTATCCGCGATCGCGGGCGGGCTGTTGCTCGACGGAATCTATCGCGCCCCTTCGGTATCCCCGGCGGTCCCGGCGCACTGGATGCCGCCGGAATGGGTCGCTCTTTCAAGCTCGATAATTCTTGTCGTTGTGATCGCGGCGAGTTTCTTCGGCGGGAAGAGACAGCCGGATGAAATTAAGAAGGATGAAGTGTAAGGTCGGTTTGTCAGAAACGGAGGTGTCGGATGTCCATCAAGGGTACACAGACGGAAAAGAACATTCTCAAGGCTTTCGCCGGGGAATCACAGGCGAGAAACAGATACACATATTTCTCGAAGCAGGCGAAAAAGGAAGGGTATGTCCAGATCTCGAATATTTTCGAAGAGACGGCGAACCAGGAGAGGGAGCACGCAAAAAGGCTCTTCAAGCTGCTCGAAGGGGGAGAACTCGAGATAACGGCGTCGTTTCCCGCGGGGGTGATCGGAACGACCGAACAGAATCTCCAGGAAGCCGCCGGCGGGGAGAATTACGAGTGGACGCAGATGTATCCGGGATTCGCGAAAATGGCCAGAGCGGAAGGGTTCGGCGAGATAGCGGCGATATTCGACGCGATCTCCGTCGCCGAAAAGCAGCACGAAAAAAGGTACAAGGAACTCAGGCACAACCTCGATGCGGGCAAGGTCTTCAAGCGCGACGGCGTCGTGATCTGGCGCTGTCTCAACTGCGGGTATCTTCACGAGGGGAAGGAAGCGCCTGAAATATGCGCGGCCTGCGCGCATCCCAGGGATCATTTCGAACTTCTCGGGGAGAACTGGTAAAGGATGGTGGACCGCCGGAGGGGGTTCATGTAGAATGCGATCGTTCATCGATAAACACGGAGGTTGTTGAAATGGCGAAGAGACTCGAGATTTACAAGTGCGAAATGTGCGGAAACATCGTCGAGGTGCTGCATGGGGGCCAGGGAAGGCTGTTATGCTGCGGCCAGGAGATGAAGAAGTTGGAGGAAAATTCGACCGACGCGTCGAAGGAAAAACATGTGCCCGTGATCGAGAAGATCGACGGAGGATACAGGGTCGCGGTCGGAAGCGCGCCGCACCCGATGGAGGAAAAACACTGGATCGAGTGGATCCAGCTTGTCGCGGGCGACAGGACCTGCAGGACGTTCCTCAAACCGGGGGACGCTCCCGAAGCGGTGTTCAAAACGGATGCGCGGGAGGTATCGGCCCGCGAATTCTGCAACGTTCACGGCCTGTGGAAAAAGGAGTAACCGGATATGATAGGAAAAAAGGTGAACGAGGCGTTCAACGAGCAGATTATGCACGAGTATTTCTCGGCCTACCTCTATTTTTCGATGGCCGCGTATCTTCACGCCGAAGGACTTGAGGGGATGGCCCACTGGATGAGGGTCCAGACAATAGAGGAAACGATCCATGGGACGAAGTTCTTCGATCATATCATCGAACGCGGCGGGAAGGTCGAACTGCGTGCCATAGAGAAACCGCAGACCGACTGGGCTTCGCCTCTCGAAGCCTTCAAGGCCGCCATGGCTCACGAGCAGTTCATAACGGGCAAGATCAACGAGCTGGTGGCGATTGCCGCGAAAGAGAACGATTTTGCCTCGAGGACGATGCTCCAGTGGTTCGTCGACGAACAGGTCGAGGAGGAAGGGAATGCCGAAAGAAACGTCAGGAACCTCGAGATGGCCGGAGGGTCGGGCCAGGGGCTTCTGATGCTCGACAGGGAGATGAGCGCGAGAATTATGCCGATACAGTTCCCGCCGGCGGCCGTCTGACGCGGAAGAGGCCTGCGGCTCCGGGCGTATGCGGCACGCGACGATCAATTCCATTATCGAAGGCAGGGGGTCTCTATTGATCCTCTGCCTTCGGTTTTGCCCTGGCGAGTTTCAGGCGGCCTCTGCTTTTTTTCTCGAAAATCCGTTTTTCCGCCACCCTTCCGGGCGCACGACTTCTCTTCCGGACGGGAGATTTCTCGAGGGATTCCCGGAGCAGCTCGGAGAACCTCGCGATGACGGCCTTCCGGTTGGCTTCCCTCGTCCTGAATCTCTGTGACGATACCCTCATCACGCCCCGGAGATTGATCCTGCCGGAAAGCCTTCGCATGATAACCATTTTCCGGCCCTCGTCGAGGCTTGAACAGCCGGCCACATCGAAAAGGAGGGTGACCCTCGTGCAGACCTTGTTCACGTTCTGCCCCCCCGGCTTGCTGCTTGTAGTGAAAGCGAACCGGATCGCGCTGTCGGGAATGTAAAGGTCCGGACCGATTTCGATCATGATCTGCTCCCATAAGTCGATTATTCGTGCGCCGGGAGGGAGCATACGCCGGGATAGCGCCGTTGTAAATACCGCTGTTGAGATCGGTGGCAGGATATGCTAATGTGGCGTCTGGAAGATTCATCGCGGGGGCGGCTTCCTTAGACCGGACGGCCGGTTGGAACATTTCCGGCTTCGGCTTCGTAAACATGGAAAGTCGCTCAAATCATAATACGGAGGTGCGGGCTTGAAATCGTTTTTAAGATCCTTCTTCGCGACGCTCATGGCGATGATGGCGGTCGTACTGATCCTTATCGGCGCGATTGCGTCGAAAACCGGCGAAAAGACGAAGATAGAGGACAATTCATGGCTTGTGATCGATCTCTACGGGGATATCCGGGAATACGATCCGCCGGGTGGCGTCATGTCGGAATTGATGGGCGGAAAGGCCGAGACGCTCAATCGCATCCTTACGAACCTCGAAAAAGCCGCCGCAGACGACCGTATAGAAGGCGTGATCTTCAAGATGTCGTCGAGCAACGGCGCGGGGCGGGCGATGTTGCAGGAGATGAGGGAAGCGGTGAAAAAGGTGCGGGAATCGGGAAAGAAGGTATATGGATTTTCCGATTCGATGGACAGGAACACTTATTACCTGGCAAGCGCCTGCGATTCGATCTTCATGCCCGGGACGGGATACTTCATCTTCGCGGGAATGGCTGCCACCACGGAACATTATCTCGGGACTCTCGAAAAACTGGGGATCAAGCCGAACATCCATGCGATAAAGGATTACAAATCCGCCGCGGAAATGGTCACGAGAAAGGACATGTCGGCGGCCTCCAGGGAGAACAAGGACTGGATGCTCGAAGAGTACTGGGAGATGTTCTGCTCGACCATCGAGGCCGACAGGGGTTTGACGGAGGAGCAGATCACGGGGCTTATGGAGAGGGCGCTCTTTACACCGGAAGAGGCGGTGGAAGCCGGGCTTATAGACAGGCTGATGTACTATGACGAGATCGAGGGGATGCTGACGCCCGAGGGTCAGGAAAAACTCTATACGGTCTCACAGGCCAGATATGCCGAGGAGGATCCGGGCAAGCTCGGGTTCAAGGGAAAGAAAAAGATTGCCGTGATCCACGCCCAGGGCACGATCGGCGGACGCAATAACAGGATCGATCCGATGTTCGGCGTGATGATGGGGCATGAGACGATAGTGGCCGAATTGAAGAGGGCGCAAAAGGACAAGGATGTGGCGGCCATAGTATTCCGCGTGGACAGCCCGGGTGGGGAAAGCCTCGCCAGCGACCTGATAGGTCACCAGGTCGAAATCACGTCGAAGGACAAACCGGTCGTCGTCTCGATGGTGGATGTCGCGGCTTCCGGCGGCTATCACATCTCGTACCGCGCGAGCAAAATAGTGGCGGACCCGATGACGCTGACCGGCTCGATCGGCTCGATCAGCGGCAAGGCCAACATGAAGGGATTTTACGACAAGCTGGGAGTGACCCACGATTTCACGACGAAGGGCCCGGAAGCGCTTTTCTATTCCTCGCTCACCGATTTCGATGAAAAGCAGTGGAAGATCTTCACCGACAATCACTGGGCCGATTTCAACGCATGGCTTCGCGACGTCGCCGAGCACAGGGGGATGAGTTTCGAGGAAGCCGAGAAACTCGCCCACGGGCGTGTCTGGACGGGACGTCAGGGCAAGGAAAACGGCCTCGTCGACGAGACGGGCGGCATGGACCGGGCGATCGCGCTGGCCAGGGAGCTGGCCGGCGTGCCGGAGGGCGATAAGGTGACCGTCGAACATTACCCCGTAAAGAAGGGTTTGATCGAGGAATTCATGAGCGGCGGAAGTTTTGCGGCTGTGGCCAAATACGTGGTGTACAGATTTATACGGGACGACCTTAGGGAAACGTGGAATATGGCGCAATCGAGGATGTACATGATGGAACCGTTAGACGCCAGGTAACGCCCCGCCGCTCCCTCCGGGACAAGGGATACCGCAAGGCGGAACTGCGAATGCAGTCCCGCCTTTTTTATAAAGACGGGACGTTTTTCCGACGATATACAGTCAGGTCGGGGCCGGCGGATATCCTTGTTCGATTCGTCGCGATAAATATTCCGGGAAGGCCCGGGAGGCGGGGAAGATGGATGTCACGAAAAGAGAAGAATCTTCAGGCATGGTTATACGGAAAAATTCAAGTTGCGACGCCAGGATACTCCTTGTCGACGACAACCCGATCAACCAGAAGGTCGCGTTGAAATTTCTCGAAAAAATGGGGTACGCGGCCGACGTGGCCGATAACGGCAGGCAGGCGATCGGCGCATTGGAAAAAACCGCGTACGATATCGTCCTGATGGACTGCATGATGCCGGTTCTGGACGGTTATTCGGCGACAAGACTGATACGTTCCGGCGAAACGGCGGCGCTGGATCCGGCGATTCCCATAATCGCGATGACCGCGAACGCAATGCAGTGGGACAGGGAAAGGTGCATCGACTCGGGGATGGATGACTATCTCTCGAAACCGTTTCGCATGGACGACATGAAGGCGGTTATCGAAAAATGGCTTGCCGCGGCGGCGCTGACGCTGCCGGCGACCTCTTCGACCGCGGAAATATCCGCGGCAAAACCCTTCGACCGCGCTTCATTCCTTGAAGAGCTGGACGGTGACCGGGAACTGTTCGACCACCTTTTGGAGATATATGTCGCCGATACGGGAGACCAGATTGCAGGGATGAAAACAGGCCTGCGGGAAAAAGACCATTCCTCGGTGCGCGCTTACGCCCACACTCTCAAGGGGGCTTCCGGAACTATCGGTGAGAAAGTGATTCGGCAGCTCGCCCTCGAACTGGAAAGGGCCGCGAAGGTCCCCGACCTTTCCGATGCGCCAAAGATCATCGAAATGATCGAAAAGGAATTCGAAAGATTCAGGGCCGGCCTTTGATCGGCTGTTATCGCCGCTCCTGCGCGAATCCGTTGACGCGGTATTGACACCCTGAAACCGAAGCGATAGTCTTGCCTCGAATCCGTCCGCGCGCGGAACCGCGACGCATCGCCCCTGCGGCGGTCGTTTCGCATCGCATGAACCTTCCCGCCCGCCGAATCGCGGCATGGCGGATACGGTTCGCAATGGCCGAGCATCCCGCTGGCCGGGCGGAATAAGGGAGGTAACAATGGTTTTTGACACCTTCATTCGGGAGGTTGCAATGAACGACCTTTTCAGGCATGCCGGCCTGATCTGGGCGCCGCCCGTGTTCGCGGCGCTTCTGGCGGCCGCCATGCTGCCGGACGATGTTCTGGCGTTCGACAGGATTTCCGGCAGGATGGACGCTTCACGATCTGAGGTGATCGGGCGGGGTGGAATGGTATGCGCGGCCCAGCCCCTCGCGGTTCAGATAGGTATAGATATACTGAAGAAGGGGGGCAGCGCCGTGGACGCGGCGATCGCGGTCAACGCCGCCTTGGGTCTGATGGAACCGGTATCATGCGGCGTCGGGGGCGATCTTTTCGCCATCGTTTGGGACGCGGAAGCGGGGAAGCTTTACGGTCTGAACGCGAGCGGCCGGAGTCCGTATCTGCTCGATATCGAGGAAGTCGGGCGGCAGGGACATTCGAAGATGCCATATACGGGCATGTTGCCGCAGACGGTTCCCGGTTGCGTCGACGGCTGGTTCGAGCTTCACGCAAGGTTCGGCAGGCTTCCGATGAAGGATCTGCTCGAACCGGCCATAAGGTACGCCGAGGAAGGTTTCCCGGTGACCGAGGTCATCGCGCATTACTGGGCTCTCGGGGGAAAAAGGCTGGAAAAAGAGCCGAACTTCGCCGCCACGTATCTTCCCGGCGGGCGGGCGCCGGCGAAGGGCGAGATTTTCAGGAATCCCGATCTGGCAAGAACGTACCGTGCTCTGGCGAAAAACGGACGCGACGAGTTTTACCGCGGATCGATAGCGAAAACGATAGACAGATTCTGCGGCGAAAACGGCGGATATCTCAGGCTCGGGGATCTGGAGAACCACGCCTCCACGTGGGTGGAGCCGGTCGGAACGGACTACCGCGGGTACCGGGTGTGGGAACTTCCTCCCAACGGGCAGGGCATTGCGGCTCTGCAGATGCTGAATATCCTGGAAGGCTACGACATCGCGTCGATGGGATTTGGAAGCGCGGAATACCTTCACCTTCTCATCGAGGCGAAGAAGCTTGCCTTCGAGGACGCCGCGAGGTTCTACGCGGACCCCGAGTTTTCCGATATCCCGGTGGCCGGGCTCGTGTCGAAGGAATACGCGGCTGCCAGAAGGAAGCTCATCGATCCGAACACCGCTTTGAAGAAGATTCCGCCGGGTGACCCGATACTGCAGGGCGGTGAGACGACGTACCTCGTGGTGGCCGATGCGGACAGAAATTTCGTTTCGCTGATACAGAGCAATTACGCCGGGTTCGGTTCCGGACCGGTACCGGACGGACTGGGATTCTGCCTGCAGGACAGGGGCGCCCTTTTCAATCTGGATCCGGCCCACCCGAATTCTCTGCAGCCTCACAAGAGGCCGTTTCACACGATAATCCCGGCCATGGTGACCAGGGATGGAAAACCGGTCTTCGCCTTCGGGGTCATGGGAGGTTCGATGCAGCCCCAGGGACACGTGCAGGTGCTCTGCGACATCATCGATTTCGGGATGGGGATCCAGGAAGCGGGGGACGCTCCGAGGATTAGGCATTTCGGATCGTCGGAGCCTACCGGCGAATTCATGACCGACGGAGGCAGCGTGGCCTGCGAGGAGGGCTTCGACGCAGCCGTGATACGCGCCCTTATAGAAAAGGGGCACGGTATCGTCAAGGACTACGGCGGCTACGGCGGATACCAGGGCATATGGTGGGATCGCGTCAACGACGTGCTCGTCGGTGCGAGCGAATCCAGAAAGGACGGTTGCGCGCTGGGGTACTGAGTCCGGAGTCGACGTCAGTCCATCCGCCGGTCATTCGCCGCCGGCCAATTCCTGGAACCGCTCGTGAATGTACTGGATGTAGAGTTCGGTTTCGGGCTTTTTCGTGATCCGCCTGAGGGTGACCGACATGCCCGGAGCCTTTATCCACCAGGTCTTGTAAGCCATTTCGGTGTCCCCGCCGGGGGAGCTGGCCTGCACGCCATATCGCGATTCCAGCTTGGTCTTGAGGTTGTAGAGCTGCGTGACGTTGGTCTGTTTCATGTAGACCACGAGCTCCATGAGGCGCCCGCGAAGAAATGTGATGCGGACGCGGTCGATTCCCCTCGATCCGTCCGCCGCCGCTGAAAGTTCGTACATCTCGCCGCGGCAGCCGGCCGGATCGTCCTCTATTTCCGTCCATGTAACGGCGGTGTTGATGCGTTCGAGAAGGTCTTCCTTTTTTTCGCCAAGGTGGAAACCGTAGACGGAGTCCTCTAGAACGGCGATCCGCCCCTCGCGCGAGCAGGAAGCGCCCAGGAGAACGAACGCCGTAAAAAGGACGGCGGCCAGCGGGCCCTTGAACGGCGCCACGCAATCAAGAACGCGCCTGAGGGTCATGCGACCTCCTGCGTTTTTTCGCCGGGGTTCTTGACAAGCGTGTACAGCCCCCCTATTCCTATAAGAAGCATTATCGCGGCCTGGATCCAGGTCTTCGGAGGCACCGCCCCCTTGGTCAAATTGATAAAGACTACTATTCCAGCGGAAAGGAATATAAGCAGGCCGTAGATGAAGAACATGACCCGCCTCGCGCGCGCCCTCGTGACGGCGGAGTCTTCTCCGAAAAGCCTGTTATAGACAACCAGGCCGGATGTCGTAACCACGCCCAGTACCGCAAAGACAAGCCAGAAATTGCGCAGGGTGCTGGCAATCCCCGGCTGCCCCTTGAGGGGAGCAAGAATGGAATGGTACATTTCGCCCCCGACATTCGAACCAACCAGGGATCCGATCACTCCGTACAGAAAAGCGTAACCCATGTATGTGGCTTTTTTCTCCTGCGGAGCGACAAGCCCGATGTAGCTGTAATACTTGGGGTGGCATGTCATCTCGCCTATCGAGAAGATCGCGATCCCGAGAATGAATACCCAGGCGAACTGCGACATCGCAAGGCAGAGGAAACCGATTGAACCGATGAGAATCCCGCCGACCATCGTCGGCAGCGGCTTGAAGTTCTTCACGACCATGTTGACGAAGATCTGCAAAAACACTATCGTACCAGCGTTTATCACCGTCACGTGCTCGGGACCGAGCGAGAAATCAAGACCGAACCTTGCGAAGAAATTGTTGACCGGCGCCGGATCGATGAAATCGCGGAGGTACCAGAGCACCGAACCGAAATTCTGGAAATATAGTATCCAGAAACAGGAATAGACGAAAATAAGAAGCATGAAACGCGCGTCGGAAAGAACAGTGAGCGCGCCGGAGAGGACTTCTCCGAGGCTCTTCCTGCTTTCGGGCTTCGGAGGGTCCCTGTACAAAAAGATTGTCGGCAGGAGCATGAATGCGCAATAAATGGAACTGACCGTGAATACCCAGCTCCAGCTGAGGGAGTCCCTTATATAACCGGCGACCAGCGGGGCGACCAGGGCGCCCAGATTGATCATCCAGTAATAGACGCCGAATCCGAATCCGGAGTTCTTTTCGTGGGTCGTCCGGGCTATCGTTCCCGAGATGATCGGTTTGAAAAGGCCGGAACCGGTCGCCATCACAAGAAGGGTGGCGAAGATGACACCGTAGCCCGATACCTGCCCGGACATGAAATATCCCGCCGACAGCAGGCAGAATGCCACCAGGAGCATACGCCGGTAGCCGTACCTGTCGGCCAGCGCCCCGCCCAGGATCGGGATTACATAGGTGACGGCGTAAACGAAACTCTGGAGAAGACCGACCATGTCTTCGGTGAAGCCCAGCCCGCCGTTTGCGACCTTTTCGGAAAGGTATATCGCCAGAAGCGCGTTCAGTCCGTAGTAGGCCCCTCTCTCGAAAAGTTCCATGACGTTCGCGATCCAGAAGGATCGCGGGAAGGAACCCAGGCCGGTCTTCAGCTCGGGCTTGTTATCCACTCGGTTACTTCCTTTCCGGTTTCGTCGCACCGGCAATTCGCCGGGAGCCGGCGCGACGATAAAATCCTCGTGCGCTCATGCAGAACGTGCAGTCCGGTCGATGCCCGGCGTTTCATGCGGAACGATTTTTCACGGGTGAAATTATCAGAAAAAGCACGGTTATGGAATAAAAATCTGCCCGCGGCTGCCCGCGGCCGTCGCTACGGGTGGGGTCCTCATTCGTGGAATCGTATCTCGAAATTGCCTATCCCTATTAGATCGCCGTTATTGAGCCTGATGCGGTGCACTTCGTTTCCATTGATCGACGTGCCGTGCCGGCTGTTGAGATCTTCCAGAACGTAATAGCCGTCCGTTCTTGAAATGATCGCGTGCTCTTCGGAAACGAACGAATGATCGAGGCATATATCGCAGCCGATGTCGCTGCCGAGGGTCGTTTTCGCTTTGCCGAGGATTATCTCCAGCCCCGAAAAACAACCGTTGACTATGACGAGCCGGGCTTTTCCGTTCTTTCCGCCGCGAGGTGACCTGCGCCTGTTGCCGCCGGTTTTCAGGCCGGTGTTGCCTGAAATATTTTTTGTATTTCTGGTCAAGGTCTTGCCTTTCGTGTTATGAAGTCCAGCCACTTTTTTTCCGAATGGATACCAGTTGGCGCTTTACGCAAAATCCGTACCACGGCGCGACACCCGGAGGAGTGTCGATCCCGCCGATCCCCGAAAATATTAATTTACAAACGGACAACGGGAAACAACGGGAAATCAGGGGGCACGATCGGGAAGATCCGGCAGCGGGCGTAATGATTCCCCGCCGGAAAAAAAGATCGGGAAAACGTCAGGCCCGGGTCCATGTATTCCGGAAAAATTTTCCCTTTTCGCACTCCCCGCTTTTGCGGGAACGAACGATGAGACGATAAAAAAGCACTGTGAAACGGCCGGCGCGACGTCGGCCGGCATGAGATGCCAGCGGAAAGGTGGCGGGGGCGCTACCCTTTTTTCTTCCTGCCTGCGGATCTGAAATCTTCCGGATCGATGTTGTGCCTGTTCATCAGGTCGTGAAGGGTCGGGCGGCTGATGTCCAGTTCCTGGGCGGCGGCGGAGACATTGCCTGTAGATCTTAGCAGCGCCATGAGCACCATGCGGCGTTCGAGTTCGTCTCTCGCTCCCTTGAGGGTGACGGATTCCAGGGTCATCGCCATCGGCCGTGATTCATCGGCCGGTGCGCCGGTCTCGGCGGGGGCCGGGACCGGACCCGCGGGAAGGTCGAGATCGTCCGGTTGGATGATCGTGCCAGAGGCCATTATCACGGCGCGTTTCACGCGGTTTTCCAGTTCCCTTACGTTGCCCGGCCATGAATACGAAAACATCGTGTTCTGCGCGCTCCGGCTGAAATCCATGATATTCCTGGAAAATTCCCTGGCGTAGTGATGAAGAAAGCGCAAGCCCAAAAGGAGGATGTCCTCTCCCCTTTCCCGCAGCGGGGGCAGGAATATCTTTATCGTGTTGATGCGGTAATACAGGTCTTCCCTGAAGGCGCGCCGATCGATCATCTCCTGTAGATCGCGATTCGTGGCGGCTATTATTCTCACGTCGACCTGGATCTGTTTTTGTCCGCCCACCCTTTCTATGACATGGTCCTGGAGGAATCTCAGCAGTTTTACCTGGAGGGGGGACGGCAGTTCGCCTATCTCGTCGAGAAACAGGGTCCCGCCGTCGGCGATCTCGAATTTGCCCGGTTTCGAGGAATCGGCTCCCGTAAAGCTCCCCTTTTCGTGGCCGAACAGTTCGCTTTCGAGAAGGTTTTCGGGGATCGCCCCGCAGTTGATGGGGATAAAAGGCCCGGCGTTTCGCGTGCTCCGCTTGTGGATGGCCCTCGCTATCAGTTCCTTGCCCGTACCGCTCTCGCCCGTTACCAGGACTGAGACGTCGGCTGAGGCGACTTTTCTTACCGTGTTAAAGACGTTCAGCATTGGTTCGGACATCGCTATCAGGCCCTCGAACTCCAGGCCGTCGTGGAAATTCGTTTTCAGCGCGACAAGCTCGGTTTCGAGCCTGCGAATGTACAGGGCGCGCTTGAGGATGACCCTGAGTTCGTCTATATTCGCGGGTTTCGAATAGAAATCCACCGCTCCCGTCTCAAGGGCCTTCAAGGCGTTCTCCCTGTCGTCGTGCCCCGTCATCACTATGACCTTCAGGCGCGGGTCCATCTGCAGCGCGGATTCGAGTACCTGGAATCCCTCGAGGTTGTCCGCCTCGCCGGTGAGAGACAGGTCGAGGATCATCAGCGAGGGCGATTTCGATCTGACCGCCGCCAGCGCCTCGTCGACGGATTGCGCGGTGACAATGGCGTATTCCTTCTTGAAAGCCCATTCCAGCTGCTTGAGTATGGTTTCTTCGTCGTCTACTATGAGAAGTGTCGCCGCCAAGAGATTCCTTTCTGCCGCCGGCGCGATGACCGGCGGCGCCTTTATCCGTTTTCCGAAGGGATTATAACGGAGACTATGGCTCCTTTTCCAGCGCCATTGGCCGCCGTGACGGTCCCGCCGTGAGCTTCGGCCAGCGTCTTGCACAGAACAAGCCCTATACCCAGCCCGTTTTTCTTGGTCGTTCTGAATGGTTTGAAGAGATGGTCGTCCAGATAGACGGGATCGAATCCGGAGCCCGTGTCGGAGACCTCGATGACTATCCGGGCGCCTTCCAACGAGCCCGCCGAGACGAGGATCCGGCCCTTTTCGGGCGTGGCCTCCACCGCGTTGGTGACCAGATTTTCGAGGATTCGTTCAATCGCGGACGGGTCGACCGCGGCTTCAAGGTTACTCTCGATTTGCGTCTCCAGAACAATCCCCTTCGATTCGGCCGTCGGCAGGAAAGACCGCACCTTCTTTTCGACGAGGGACGTCACATCGGCCCGGACGCGCGTTATGGACGAGGGTGATTTGTGGGCGTTAAGGGAATCGATGAGACTTCGCATCTTTTCCACGGACCTTTTGATCGTCACTATCGCGTCCCGCTGAAATTCCTTGTCGTCCATGTTGTCCCTGGCGTTCTCGACTGTGAGCGACAGCATCCCGACCGTATTTTTGAGGTCGTGGATGACGAAGGAAGCAAATCTGTTGAATGACTCCATCTGGCTCGATTCGAGAAACCGTTCCTCCATCAGCAGGTTTTCGAGGGTCAACATCGCCTGATCGGCAACGCTTGAAAGGAAATTCCGGTCCTCGTCGGTATATTCCGTCTCCATGTCTTTTCCGCCGAGAGCGATGAATCCCCTGCATTCCTCCCCGTGGCAGAGGTAGGCGACCGCTTCGACCCAGGCATATTCACCGCCGGGCGCGGGGGATACATTGCGGGTTTCGACGATACGTTTTTTATCCCGTCTTTTCCTTTTGAACGTGACGATAGGTTCCCTGGAATGGAATTCGAGAATCCGCGCCGTTCCGCCCTCGCTCCAGTCATCCCCGGACAGTCCGTAGGTGGCGTATTTCCCGTTGCCGACGTCGACCCAGATGAGTCCCTTTTTGACCATCACGGTCTCGCAGAGGGAGCTTATCGTATTAGAGATGAAATCGTCAATCGATGAACTGGAAACCATGAGATTCGCGTAGTGGCGCCATTCCTTTCTGTAATTGTAACGCTCGACGTTGAAATTCTCGTTGAGGAACCTGCGGAGTCTTCGCCGCGACTTTCCGGAAATGGCGATCGCCAGCAGAAGGAACGCGATGAAGACGACGAGCACGTATATGCCGAACCTGTCGTATGGAAGCCCCGCCGCTGCCGATATGTAGGAGATCAGGGCGATCGCAAGGATGTACAATCCGGAAACGATGACGGTGATCACCGAAGGCGTTTCCTGGCGCGCCGCCGTGCGGATTTCGAAGAGGGGGTACCGGATATCCGCGTAGAGCAGCGATATCGACAGAATGATCAGCCCGCACGCCTCGAGGGCCATGTAATTTCTGTCGATGGCCGAGAGCGCGAGGACCCTGCCTGTCACTATGAAGTTGATCATGGAGGCGGCAAAAACTCCGAGGACCGGATATTTCAACGTCACCTTTCCGGCCACCGTAGACGAACGGTACGTGTTTTCCATCGAATACAGGTAAAAAACGTTCGCCAGTATGAGGAAGATGCCGAGACCCTTCCCGTATCCGGAAAAGACGACGCCCCAGAACTCGCCGCTTTCGGTGAAACTGACTTCGCGCACGACAAGCTGGACGGGCAGCAGGATCGCGGCGATACCGAGAAGGATTACCAGCGTAATGATCCCGGGCAGTCTCCTGGTGAATTCCTCCCTCGAACAGTCGCGGGCGAAAAAGAAGAAGAACGGCAGGCAGGCAGCCGGAAGAAAAACGGTCAGGGACAGGAGGAACTGCATCTGAACCAGCGCCTGCGCCGGCGCGGACGAAACGATGGTCATGGCCTGGAAGAGAAGCGCGGAAGAGATGACGGCGGCGGAAAATACGAAGAATGCCTTTTGCCTGCTGAAAGCGCTTCTACCGGCGGCCGTGAGAGCGGTAAGCAGCATGAGACCCGAAGCGGAAAACGAAAGGATCGACTGGAGATTGATCATTCGAGTCCCTCTATGCGTTCGAGTTGTTTTCCGGCTTCATCGGCAAGCCCCGTGTTCGGATACCTCCGGGCGCAGTCCCGGAGTAATTCGGAAGCCTTCTCAAGGTCTCCAAGTTCCTTTTCGTATATGGACGCCGCAAGAAGATAGTTTTGATTGAACCCCTGGTAATCGGGGTACTTGAGGGGAAGAGCCAGCAGATGATCCGCCGCTTCCTTCCATTTTTTCTGTTCCGTGAGGGCTCTCACGTAATATTCTTCGGCCATTATCCTTATGCTGGTGTTATAACGGTCCGACGAAAGTTTTTTGTAATGCTCCAGCGCCTTTTCAAAGGCGCCGGTCATCGCCTGCTGTTCGCCGATCTCGCGGAAATGCCTTATAATGCGAAGCGGCGACTCCATCCCCTGGAGCGTCCCCGGGAAGTCGGTGTAGATCGATTTGTAATGCAGGGAGGCGTCGAGCCACCTTCCCTCCTCCTCTTCGATCTGGGCTATCTGCCACGTCGCTTCCGCCAGTGCCGCTCCCGCGTCCTTGTACTCGTCGAGTACCTTCCTGTACGACTCTTCCGCCTTTCTGAATTCCCTCGCGCGGAAATGGATACCGCCCGATGTCAGAAGCGCGGATACGGCCTCGCCGGAGCGCGGGTGATCCGTGACTATGCGGTCCAGTATCAGAAGGCCCTGCGCGGGGCTGTTGAATCCGTCGATCTGTATTCTGGCTTCGAGAAAAAGGAGGGACGGCGTATCGACGGGATTGTCGTAGATATTTTTCATCCGGGCGATCTCGTCAACGGCTTCGTTCCACTTCCGGCCCTGAAGGTAGGCGGTCACGAGATTATAGTGCGCCTCTCTTACCAGGGAACTGTCGGGATCCGACGCGGCGAGTTCCCCGAAGATCCTTTCCGCCCGTTCAAGCCATTTGGCCGCCTCCCGGTCGTTTCCCGACCCCAGGTGCAGTTCGGCTATTCTGAGGGGGGTCACCAGGTATCTCCTGTTCATCCTCGCCGTCTCCGGCGCCTTTTCGGCTGTAAGATACTCCTCGGCGAATTGACCGAAGAGGGTTATTGCGGTTCCGGTGTCGCCGGCTTCCCGGCAGATGTAGGCCCTGGACCACAGGGCGTTGGCGCGGGCCTCGGGAATGCCGGCCGCCATGTCATATGCCGTGCCGAAG
The DNA here is from genome assembly GCA_041309605.1 of Candidatus Krumholzibacteriota bacterium. Classification (GTDB taxonomy): domain Bacteria; phylum Krumholzibacteriota; class Krumholzibacteriia; order Krumholzibacteriales; family Krumholzibacteriaceae; genus JALOPX01. Next base: position 3,622 of record JBFYZH010000107.1, on the reverse strand, counting down.
TCGTCGCGCGCAGCCGTCAGCATCCCGGCCCTGAATTCGAGCTCGGCGAGTTCCATCTGCGCCGAGAGGACGAGTTCCCGCATCCCGTCGATACGGCCGGAATATTTCCCGTAATCGGTCACGATTGTCCTGTAGGCGTCTACCGTTTTTTCGAGGAAAGCGGGATTCATGGTCGCCACAGGGAGCTCGTTGTTCATCTTCCTGGCTTTATAGATGGCCTCCTCGGCGCGGTACATCTCTCTGCTGTCATTGCCGGAGCAACCGGCCGCAAAAACCGCCAGGAAAACCGCGAAGGCCGTTTGAACGCTCTTTCGGGATCTCATATTATCTCCTCCGTTGAATTTCTCCGCCGGAAAATCCGGCGGGCGTGGTCATTTCGACACGGCCTCCATCTTGTGAATGAAGATTATCGTCGCCCCCGCGGTGAGCAGGTAGGCGGCCGTCAGTTCCATTATCATCGAAGCGATATGGCTGTGGATCATGAAGTCGGGAGAAAGTTGAAGGGCTATCATGCCCGCCTTCAGGCTAAGGAAGGTCGTCGGCAGGGTGATGACGAACGAGACGGCGACGATGAAAGCCGAAGCGAGGGGCAGCTTCAGGGCCATCCGGAGACTGTCGGGAACGATCCTCGCCACGGGAGGATTTGCGTGCATTATTATCGGGATGGAGAACAGGAAAAAGACCTGGACGACAAGCCCGGCCAGCACTCCCGACGCCGCGACGCCCGCCCTGACGATTCCGTCCATGTTTCCGGAAAGATGCCTTGCCAGGTTTATGGCCGAGTAAACCAACACGGCGCTCAAGAGCGAAACGAAGACGAGCTTGAAATATCGGCCGCACGATTCCTTCATGGAGGCGGAAAGCGAAACGGTTTTTTTCCTGAACGCGGCCGACACCAGCGAAACCGTCGCGGCCTGGAATACGACATGCACGAAAGTGTCGACGAGCATGTCGACCCTGCCGAGAACCTGCTGCATCAGCAGCAGGTGACGCGGGAAATGAGCGAGGTCGCCGGCGGCGACTCCTCCTGCGAAGAGGGCCCAGAACGAAGTCCACGGTCTCTCGATGCTGAGCAGGTAAAGGGTCATTATTGCCAGCTGAAGGAACATGTACACGAGAGTCGGAATTATGACCTTGACGTTCTGCACCAGCGTCAGGGAAGTAAAGAACGCCCGGAAGGCGGTCTGGAAATTCTTCGAAAAGTTCAGTCTCTCGATGTTGTCCGGATTCCCGGGGATCATTGATTTCGACATCTGGCCTCGTTTCTTCCGGTAAAACCGCTACTCTCCAAGGGCTTCCTCGATGTCCGGAGAGAGTATTGCGATGAAATCCTCCAGCGTTTTCGCGGCGCTCTCCTTCCTGCCTGCCGGAAAGGCGCTCGAAAACCTGATGAATGCGGCGGCCTGTGGCCGCGAAAGAAGGGCGCTTTTCATCTGGTTGTATTTCAGCGAGAATTCGTTAGGAATGATCCTCCCGTGCATGCTGAACCAGTATATGACAAGACGCTCCTGCCTCCCGTCTGAAATTACGAGCTGTTTAACCGGGATCGTCGTGTTGCCGAAACGGATTTTCGCGCGCCCTTCGGAGATTATATCCCAGCCGGAGCCGGGATAGCAATGTTTGGGTGAATGAATCTGGGAATTTTCCTGCTGTGCCGCGAAATAACCGATGAACAGTTCGATTTCCCCGCCCGCAGAGCCGGTGTAGGAGCGGGCGAGAGTGGTATCCGCTCCGAGAAGGCGAAGGGATTCCGGCTCGACGTATTCGTCAACGGCGTGAAACCCTCCTGCGTCGACTGGAATCATCGCCAGGTCGGGACGCCGCGGTTCGTCGATATCCCTGTATCTGAGATTCCAGGTGTAAGCGCACAGCAGAGCCAGGATAACGGCGACGGCTGCCGAATGGGCGGTGCTCACTTTATCCATCTCAGGACCCCCGCGCAGAGCGTGAGAAGAAGAAACCCGGCCATGAAGACAATCAGTCCCGACAGCTCGTGAAGGGGGCCGTCGGCGAATGCGGGTCCCACCGTATAGGCCCCCAGGGCGGTCACGACCAGCCGTATCGTGTTCGCGGCGATCGCCACGGGCACGGCGCAGAGTACAAGGATCGTCTTCCTGGAAAGCGACAGGGGCGAAAAGGCCGCGAAGATCAAAGCGAGGGTGAACATGGTCATGAGCGACCTGAGGCCGCTGCATGCGGCCACGACCTCCAGCGTGTACCCCGGAAGCAGCAGTATGTTTCCTTTCCGTATGACGCTGACATGGATGATTTTCAGGATGCCGGCGCTCAGTTTCGCGCTCATCAGCTGCATCGGAAAGGTCATTTTGTAATAAATGATGTAGGGAAGGGGTACCATCATAAGAAGAAAAAGAACAGGGAAAGCGGCCCTTCGCGCAAAAGCGGCGCCTCTCAGGAAAAGGGTGATTCCGAGCAACATGAGCGGAAAGGAAAGCCGCGCCGTGAAAAGTTCCGAAGCCGCCGTACCGGCGACAAGAAGAATGGCCGAAAACAGGATCAGGGGGAGTCCCAACAGTTCCATTCCGCCGCCGGAAGCGTTGCGAAGCCCTTCGCGGTCCCTCAGAAGCATGACGGCCGATACAAGGGGTATCAGCAGGCCGTGCCTGTAGTTGGGATCGTCGAGCCATTGCCCGAAGAGATTGGCGAGGACGGGAAAGTACAGCAGGACAAGAAGCGTCGCGATGAACCACAGAAGCGCCGTCTTCGCGGTGCCGGTCTTTTTTTCCGTCGTTCCTGCTGCCTGTGACAAGAATCATCCTCCAGGTCGTTCGCGATGATCGGTATTGAATCTTATAGGTTTTTTGAGCTTGTCGGCAAGGAGAATGAGCAGCAAGAGAAGTGCCATAAAAAAGGCGGGTGTCGCAGGGACACCCGCCTGGAGTAAAACCATTTATCTCTCTCAGCCGTTCTTTTTCTTTCTGAGCAGCGGAGCTATCCCGAGGAGTCCGAGACCGAGAAGGCTCAGGGTGCCCGGTTCAGGAGTGGCGAAGTAGCTCGAATCGCTGCAGTAATCGTTCGTGTACGTTCTGCCTCTGGCATCGATACCGATGGCGTCGAAGTGAGCCCAGTCGAAACCGCTGACCTGTACATCCATGAGGATCTCGTCGCCCCATCCGGGCTGGCCGATGATACCGTGATCGTAATGCCACGCGTTGACTTGGTCGTTGTCCACCCTTCCGATATTGACGAAGTTGAATTTGCCGAAGAGTGCGGGAGGCATGTAACGAAGATACCACGCCGGAGAAGCGCCGGCGGGAAGCGCTTGCCCGTACCAGCTGAACGAATTGATCTCCACCCCGTTGATCCATACGGTTCCGGCCTGATTGAACGGAACGCTGATGGCAAGGTAGCAGTCCATGTAGCCGTAACTCGGGGCGTTATTGGTGGTGTAGGGAACAAATCCGCCGCCGGAATAATTATTGGCCACCTCAGCATCGCGCCAGTATCCGACCACCTTGAGGTCGAAGTCCTGTGAATGGGTTATCCAGGAGCGGCTGTCGATGATGTTGTAGCGCTGGTGGTACTCGGAATCCACGATGTAAGTCTGCAGTCTGGGCGCTGCCAGGGCTGAACTTACGAAGGTGAAAGCCATCAGAACCGTCAG
>JBFYZH010000106.1:0-37188 GCA_041309605.1 Candidatus Krumholzibacteriota bacterium | reverse complement strand
GCTTCGAGCTCGGTGCGTGTGCGCCCCCTGAAGGCTATCAAGGATATGCTCTGATCAGGGTTCGGATTCATGGCAGGCAAATGAGCGACCCCCGTGCGCGAGCGCCGGGGGTCGCTTGCCGTCCGGGACAGGCGTTTCGTTATCGGCGACGAGGAATGCCTCGGCTCCCTGCTGACACGTTCGAGGCTCACGGGCGCGATAGAGTCCTGGATCGACAAGGCCCGCCCGAAATTGTCAGGGCCGGCTACCTGTTCTCAAGATATTCCTTGATGACGATCCTTGCCATGGTCACGTCCTCTTCCATCACGCAGAGCTTCACCTCGCCCATCCCGTCGACCGTGAAGGGGAGGGCGCCATGGGCCATGTTAGATTTCTTGAGGACCCTGATCCCCTCCGACTCGAGAATACCGGTCAGGATATCGGCTTCCATCTCGCCCTGGATATTGACGAGCTCGACCAGCCTCTCATCTTCATGCGGCAGATTTCCCATATTGACCTCGCGGATTGAATGACACTATGATGATACTCCGTTGCCGGCGATCTTTCAATAAAGGAACGCGGCGGGAGGCGTACTCCGGAGCACGCCGGCCGTCGCAGCCTGAATCGACTGAACGGGGGAAAGAAGGAAGATGAACCTCGGTGCGCACATGTCGATATCGGAAGGCGTTCACCTGGCTCTCGAAAGAGGAAAGGGGATCGGGTGCAACTCCGTCCAGCTTTTCGTGAAAAGCTCCAACCAGTGGCGCGCCAAACCGTTGACCGACGAGGAGATAAGACTCTTTCATGAGGGGGCGAAACTCTATAATCCGGATTTCATAGTGGCCCATTCCTCGTACCTCATTAATATAGCATCTCCCGAGAAGGAGCTTCTGGAGAAGTCGCGAAACGCCCTCCTCGTCGAGATCGAAAGGTGCGAGGCGCTCGGGATCCCCTGGCTCGTCCTTCACCCGGGAAGCCACCGGGGGGCCGGCGAGGAGGCGGGGATCGCGGCGATAGCTGAGAGCCTCAACGCCCTTTTCGGCAAAACGAAGGGGTACAAAAACGCCATACTTCTTGAAACAACCGCCGGGCAGGGACAGACCCTGGGGCGCACCTTCGAGGAACTCTCCGCCATGTACGGCCTCGTTAAGGACAAGGAAAGGGTGGGTTTCTGCTACGACACCTGCCACACCTTCTGCGCGGGGTACGATATCTCGACGAAGGAGCGGTACGAATCGGTTTTCGATTCGTTCGACAGGCTCCTCGGGCTCGACAGGCTCAAGGCCTTCCATCTCAACGACTCGAAGACGCCATTGGGCTCAAGGAAGGACCGCCACGAGATGATCGGCAGGGGGGAGATCGGAATCGAGCCGTTCCGCATGCTGGTCAACGACAAGAGGTTCAGGGATGTGCCGATGATCCTGGAAACGCCGAAAGGGCCCGACCTGAAGGAAGACGTCGAGAACCTGGCCCTCCTTAGAAGCCTGAGAAAGAAAAGCTGAGGGCCGGCCGGGAGGGTGACGGCCCCGACCAGGCGACAGCCCCGAACTACCTTGATATTGCCTTGAATCCCTTTTATAATGCAGGACTCGCGGGTGCAGTGCTCGCGCGAACGGGGCGGATCTCAAAGAAACGTTCCCGGGGAACGAACCCGGGGCGAACGCTCTATCGATCTCTATATTGAAGGCCCCCCTCGGGCGGGCCGGCATGGAGGGCATGGAATGTACGACGTGGCGATCGTAGGATCGGGACCGGCCGGATTGACGGCCGCAATATATACGACAAGGGCCGAAATGAAAACAGCCGTCATCGACGGGCTGAATCCCGGCGGACAGCTGATGATAACGACCGGGGTCGAGAATTTCCCCGGCTTCCCCGAGGGGATAGACGGCCCCGAACTGATGAACCGCATGCGCGAACAGGCGAAGAGGTTCGGCGCCGAATTCATCGGCGAGGAACTGACCGATATAGATATCGCGGGGCCCCCCTTCAGGCTGACGGCCGGCAGGAGCACGATCGAGGCGAAATCGGTGATCATCGCCACCGGATCGTCGGCCCAGTGGATCGGCATTCCGTCCGAGGCGAAACTTCGCGGCAAGGGGGTCTCCGCCTGCGCCACGTGCGACGGATTCTTCTTCACCGGCAGGGAGATCGCGGTCGTCGGCGGAGGCGATACGGCGATCGAGGAGGCCACCTTCCTAACGAGGTTCGCAAGCAAGGTCACGGTGATCCACAGGCGCAACGAACTTCGCGCCTCGAAGGCGATGCAAAACAGGGCGTTCGGGAATAAAAAGATCGCCTTCGAATGGGATTCGGTGGTCGTGGATATTCTGGGCGTGGACGAGGACAGGGTGACCGGCGTGCTTCTGAAAAACGTCAAGACCGGAATAACGAAGACGCTTCAGGTCGAGGGGATCTTCGTCGCGATAGGCCATACGCCCGCGACCGGCGTCTTCAAGGGAAAGATCGATCTCGACAGCAAGGGTTACATCGCGGTCAGCGGCCGCACGGGGACATCGGTTCCCGGCATCTTCGTCGCCGGGGATGTCGGCGACTCGCGTTACCGGCAGGCCATTTCGGCCGCCGGGATGGGATGCATGGCCTCCATCGACGCGTTGAGATATATAGTGGGGGAATGACTGGAAGAGGCAAGGATATGGACGATTTCAAGGGTAAAAAGGCGCTCGTCACAGGCGGTTCGAGGGGGATCGGAAGGGCGATATCGCTTATGATAGCCTCCAGGGGCGCCGACGTTGCGATCAACTATGTCAAGGACGAGAAATCGGCGAACCACACCGCCGCGGAGATCGAAAAGTCAGGCAGAAGATGCGTGGTGATCAGGGCCGACGTTTCCGAACCGAAGGAGATAAAGGAACTGTTCGACCGCATAAAGGAGGAATTCGGCTCGCTCGATTTCCTCGTATCCAACGCCGTCTCCGGCGTCCTCGGCCCCGCCGATAGGATCGGCAGGTTCGGATGGGACAGGGCGATGAACACGAACACGCGCTCGTTCATGCTTCTTGCCCAGCAGGCCGTGAAACTCTTCCCCGAGTCGGGCGGAAAGATAGTGGCGATATCCTCGATAGGAAGCCGCACCTGCCTTCCCGGCTATGCGGCGGTAGGCGCGAGCAAGGCGGCCCTCGAGGCGCTTGTGAGGTACTTCGCGCTCGAGCTGGCCCCTCGCGGGATAAACGTCAACGCCGTCTCCGGCGGGCCGGTGGACACCTCGGCGCTCGATTACTTTCCCGACAAGGAAAAAATCGTACAGGAATGGAAGGCGCGCTCCCCGCTCAAGAGAATCGCGCGGCCGGAGGAGATAGCCTCGGTGGCCGGATTTCTTCTTTCGGAGGACGCTTCGTGGATTCACGGCCAGACGATCGTGGCCGACGGGGGATTGACACTGTAGCAGCCGGCCGGCGAAGGATGCCTGGCGGCCGCGGAAAGGGCGAAACGATGGAAAGAAAACGAAGCCTCAACATGCTGGAGATACTCGGCATAGGAATAAGGTCGGAGATCGACGCGGTCAGGCTCTATACGAGGATGAAGGAGATGGCCGGAAGCGAAGACCTGAGGGAAAAGATGGATTTTCTGATCTCGCAGGAAAGAAAACACGAAAAGATTCTCACCGATGTATATGAAAACAAATTTCCCGATGTAAAACTGGCTCTGCCTCCGAAGGCGATCGTGCCGATGATCGACGACGCCCTGGCCGCAGAGGCCACCTTGAAGGAACTCTTCGAGGTCGCCATGAAGGCCGAGAAACTGGCCGAGAAATTCTACAGGGACCTGGCGGGCAATACCGCCGATTCGAACGCGAAATCGATACTCGTCTACATGGCGAGCATGGAACAGAGCCATTACGCTATACTCGAGGCCGAGTTCAGGCAGATGGAGATGCTTAAGACGGAGGACGCCGGCAGATTTCTCGACAGCGAAGGGCTGATGAACATAGGGCCCTGAGGCCCGCAAAGCTCCACTGCCGTCGTCGCTTCGAACCCGCAGAGCGTCAGGGTCGTTGCCGCTTCGGTCCTGCCGGAGGCCGGCCGGCCCGCAAACACCGGCGCGGCGTCACTTCGTGTGGAAATCTATCATCCTCTCGATCGCCGCCCGGCATGCCGGGCAGAAGCCGTCAAGAGTCTTCGACTTCATGATGCAGTCGCGCGACGACCTGTAGAGCCCTTTCGCCGAATAACCCGCCCCCTCGAAGACTCCCGTCACGCCGGCGTGAAGCGAATCGTCCGGGGTCGGAACCGCGGTTCCCTCCGCTATCAGGTGACCCCACTTCACGTTCTTCGGATCGAGCATGGCTGTGATGTTCGGTTCCCACGGCTCCACATCGAGCGGATACATCTCGTTGTACGCCACCTGCGAGGAGAAATATTCGTCGGCCAGGCCGGCGAAGGCATGCCCGAACTCGTGGACAAAGATATAACCGTCGAACTCGTTGTCGGAGATCCCGGTCGAGTAGAGGCGGAAGATCCCTCCGCCGCCGTATTTCTGTTCGTTCGCCAGGATGATTATCTGGTCGTACGGGACCTTGGCGGCGACGTCGCGGATGATCCTGTTCTCCGGCGAAAGCATGTACCTGTCCAGATCCAGGCTGTTGAACGAAAGCCCCATCAGGTTGTTTTTGTATTTCGATTCCCTCGGGTTGTCCACCCCCGATTCGTCGGAGACCGACCTTACGAGCCTCACGTTGAAATCGTCCTTCCTGCTTCTGAACGGCTCGACGCTGAAAAGTATCTTCACGAACTTCTCCACGTCGTTCTCCAGCTTGTGGATCTCGTCGCCGCGGTAGCCGTCGGCGAGGATCGCTATGTCGACCTTGCTTCCCGGTTCGCCGTTTTCCATGACCTTCTTCACCTTGAAGTGCGAATACCTCGATTCGGTCGAGATATGATAATCGCCCGGATCGACGGTAAAATCGTAGACCGTCCTGAAGATGTTAAACCTGTCCCTGCGGTCGATGCGCACCTGGACGGGATTTCTGGGCCACGGTATGAGAAGCGATTCGTGAAATGTCTTCGTGCCTCCCGCGAGGGCCTCGTCAGTGGTGGCCCACTCCGCGAAAAGGGTGCAATATCCCATCGAGAAGATCAGCCGGTTGGACGCGAGGTCGAACACCGTCACCAGATGTTCGCCGAGGTTCATGTCATCGACAAGATGCCTGGGATTGCCGCCCCAGTGAGGCTCCCTTATCAGCTCGTCGATGGCGTACACCTCGCCGTCGCCGCTCCCCGTGTGATAAAGATCGACACGCAGGCAACCCGGGGTGAAATACTCGTCGAAATCGGCCTGCCGGGCTGAAACGGAAACGGGAACAAGCGTGAGTGCCAGAAGAAAATATAAAATACGGCGCATATCGCGGCTCCTTGCGGGTTGTACGGTTACGGTTTCTCCTGCATGAATGATACCCCGGCCGCGGCCGGGTGTCAAAAAGATCGTGTCACGACGCATCCGGAACGGCGCATGGAAAACCTCACGATGTTAGGGGAGTAAGTCACAAGTCTCGTCGCGAGTTCCGCAGCATGGCGCACAGCGCCATGCGAGGACTGTCCGGGCGGGAGACTTGTGACTTACACCCGAGCGGCCATCATCTCGATTTCACGACGCCCGCCTTGCGGCAGAGCCCTTTTATCGCGCACCCGGAGCAACGCGGCGAGACCGGAGTGCATACGGCCTTGCCGTACATCACGAGAAGATCGTTGATCTCGATCCAGTGTTTCACCGGAAGAACCTCTCGCAGGGCGTACTCCGTCTCTTCGGGATTTTTTGTGCGTAAGACGCCGAGCCTGTTCGTCACCTTGTGAACGTGCGTGTCGACGCAGATCGCCGGGCGCCCGAATCCGAGCGTCACCACCAAATTCGCCGTCTTGCGGCCCACACCGGGCAGGGTCACAAGATCCTCGATGACCCGCGGCACCTTCCCGCCGAATTCATCAAGTAGCTTCTTCGAAAGATCCCTTATGGCTCTTGCCTTCACCTTATAGAAGCCCGCGGGATAGATCGCCTTCTCTATCCTGTCGACCCTCAGAGCCGCCATCCTCTCCGGAGTGTCGGCGAGGGCGAAAAGCCTCGCGCTCGCCCCCGAGGTGACCTCGTCCTTCGTTCGGGCGCTTATCACTGTGGAGACAAGGACCCTGAAGGGAGACCTCGTTTTTTTCGCGATCTGCGTCACCGACGGATCCTGCTCCCTTCTGACCGCCCTTTTCACCGGCCCGACTATACCCGTCAGGACGCGGGCGGCCTCCTTCTCACCGTACGGAAACCATTCCGGCCTGGTCATCATCCTGTTCATGTTACACGACGCTCCCCGTCCATGCCCTTCAAGCCCCGCGCATGCCCGGCCCCGCGACTGCAGGTCGCGCGCAACTGCTTTAAGGACTTCGAGATTACCATACTGCGCGGCCGCCTTTCAACTCATTTCCCTTGACAAGAATCGCCTCGGCTTCCTATCCTTCGTTTTCCAATCCTGACAAGGAGGAAACAAAATGGAATGGACCTTCACCGACGAACAGAAGATGCTCAAGGATATGGTCAAAAAGTTCGTCGACAACGAGATCAGGCCGATCGCCGCGAAGATAGACGAAGAAAAGAAAATTCCGGTGGAATTGATAAAAAAGATGGCCGAGCTCGGATTTCTCGGAATCGCGTGGCCTCCGGAGTACGGCGGGTCGGGGATGGGCGAGACGGGCTACTGCATCATGCAGGAGGAGATCGGACGCGGCTGCGCTTCGACGGCGACCTTCATAGGCGCTCACCAGAGCATCGGTTCGTCCGGCATATACTTTTTCGGAACCGAGGAGCAGAAGCAGAAATACCTCGTGCCGCTCGCCGAAGGCAGGAAGCTCGGTGCCTACGCCCTCACCGAGCCGAACGCCGGATCCGACGCGTATAATCCGCAGACGACGGCCGAGGACAAGGGGGATCATTACCTGGTCAACGGCGGAAAGATCTTCATCACCAACGGAAGTTTCGCCGACATCTTCACCACCTTTGTGAAGACGGTGGGCGGACCGAACGACGGAAAGATGTCGGTCCTGATCGTCGAAAAGACGTTCAAGGGATTCAAGGTGGGCAAGATCGAGGACAAGATGGGAATCAGGGGATCGGAAACTGCAGAGCTCATATTCGAGGATATGAAGGTTCCCAGGGAGAACCTGCTCGGCCGGGAGGGAAGGGGCCTTCTCGTCGGAATGAAGGTCCTCAACACGGGACGGCTCGGTCTCGGCGCCGCTGCGCTCGGAGCGGCGAAAGAAGCCCTCGCCCTTAGCGCCGCCTACTCGAACGAAAGGGTTCAGTTCGGCAAGAAGATCTCCCAGAACCAGGGCGTCCAGTGGATGCTGGCTGACATGGCCGTGGACATCTACAACATGGAATCGATCCTCTACCGGACCGCCTGGATGTTCGAACAGGGCATGAACATCACCCGGGAATCCTCGATAGTGAAGCTTTACTGCAGCGAGGCTCTCGACAGAATCGTAGACAAGGCGATGCAGATCTACGGCGGATACGGGTTCACCTGCGATTTTCCGATCGAGAGGATGTATCGCGACTCGAGAATCAACAGGATCTTCGAAGGCACGAGCGAGATACAGAGAATGATCATCGCGCGCGACGTCCTGCACGCGAAGAACCTGTAGACGGAGGCCGCTCTCAGAAGCAATCCAGGATCTTCGGCACCCTGTACTGCACGGCCTCGGCCATGTGCGCGGCCGCAATAGTCTCCGATCCCGCGAGATCGGCGATCGTCCGCGCCACCTGGACGATATTCCTTCTCATTCTCGCGCTGAACAAAAGGCTCTTCTGGGCGCCGGCCGCAAGCGCGGCCGCCTCATCGTTCATTATGCAATGTTTCTTCACCATCGAAAGGGTCAGGTCGGCGTTGCGCCTGACCCCATCGAGTCCTTCGAACCTTTTCCTCTGCATGTCGACCGCGCGCAACACCCTCTCCCTCATCCTTTCCGAACACTCCCCGTCTTCCGCCCCGCCGCAGAGCTGTTCGGGTGGAACGGGCATCACGGGGAGAAAGACGGCGATTCTGTCGAGCAGGGGGCCCGATACCTTCGACAGGTACCTTCTCACCTGGAGCGGCGTGCATACGCACCGGCCGCCGGAGGTCGAATGGTACCCGCACGGACAGGGATTCATCGCCGCCACGAGCTGAAACCTCGCCGGGTAGCCGGTGCGCGCTCCAGCCCTGGCGATGACTATCCTGCCTTCTTCGAGCGGCTGCCTCAACGTCTCGAGAACGTTGCGCCTGAACTCGGTCAATTCGTCGAGAAACAGAATCCCGTTATGGGCGAGTGTGATCTCTCCGGGGGAGACGTATCTTCCGCCGCCTATCAGGCCGGCGTCGCTCGCCGAATGATGCGGCGCCCTGAACGGCCTTTCGTGGAAAAACCCCTCATTCTCGAGCCGCCCGGAAACGCTCGACACCTTCGCGTACTCGATTGCCTCGTCCTCTTCCATCGGCGGGAGGATCGAGGGGAGCCTTCTTGCAAGCATCGTCTTTCCCGCCCCGGGAGGGCCGATCATCAGCATGTGATGCCCGCCTGCGGCGGCGATCTCCAGGCCCCTTTTCGCCGTGTACTGTCCGATCACCTGCGAGTAGTCGAGGCCCGCGGTTTTTCCGGCGCCATGGATCCGGAAATGCCCGGGTTGCGCCGCTGCTTTCGCGCCGCGCGCGGCGTCCTTCGGATTTCTGGGGGCACCGCCCCCGATAAGTTCAACGACATCGCCCAGGTGCCTGCAGGACGCCACCTCGATCCCGCCGACAAGGGACGCCTCCTGAGCGTTCTCCTCGGGCACGGCCAGGCAGGCGAACCCGTGCTCCTTCGCGTAGCAGGCCACTGGCAGCACTCCCCTTACCGGGCTCAGCCTTCCGTCGAGAGCGAGCTCGCCGAGGAACAGGATCCTTTCGCACCGCGCGCCCCTCACCTGTTCGCTCGCAAGGAGAATCCCGGCCGCTATGGGAAGGTCGAAGGCCGCCCCCTCCTTTCGCATGTCGCCCGGAGCGAGGCTGACCGTGATCCGTTTCTGGGGGACCTTGAACCCGCAGTTCCTCAGAGCTGCGCATACGCGCTCCCTGCTCTCGCGAACCGCCGCGTTCGGAAGTCCAACTATCGTGAACGATGGAAGTCCCCTCGCAAGATCGATTTCGACGTTTACACCGTACCCGTCGATCCCCGCAACCGCCCCCGATTTAATTCCGGCGATCATCTCCACCTCCCGTCTTCACCACACGACCGCCCCTCGAAACCGTCCGTACCGCCGTCCGGCCCTTCGCCGGGCAACGGCGGCCCTACGGCCCTATATGAAATCCACCACGTCGCAAAGCTTTCTGCCCGGCCTCTTCTTTCCCGCTCTCCTCGTGAGAACAGCCGCCGAAACGATCGGAAGAGCGATCGTGGCGTCGCAGAGGACGTTCACCATCTTCGCGTCCACCGCAATCTTTCCCCACGACACGGCCTCCTCGAAGGTGCAGCCGCTGAGGCCTCCCCAGTTCGGAGCGTCGACGACGAACTGGATGGCGTACCTGTGTCCTTCCATTTCCCTTCCATGAACAATGTTGGTCACTTCCGTCTGCTGGATGAAGTTCTTGGGGGTGCCCCCGCCGACATATATCACCATCGACGGCTTCGCCGCCGCTATGTCGGCCGTCTCCTCGACATCGCCCAGCATGTCGAAGATTATCCTGGGTTCGTTCTTGACGATCCCTATCGCTATCGACGAATCGCCGATTGCGGGACAGTAGACGGGCACCTTCAGCCTGGCCGCCGTGGAAAGGATGCCCTTCTCCCCCTTCGAATCCCTCCCCGCCTCCTCCCCGAGTAGCCTGAGGAATTCGCGTGTCGTGTACGGCCTGTCCTCCAGCGTCCCGGCCCACGCGCTCATCTTCCTGTCTAGGTCGAAGAATTTGTCCTCGTCGGCGTACGTGTCGTAAATCCTGTCGATCTTCGAATCGCGCAATTCGGCGTCATCGGCATTCGCCGAGCCTATGTGATGGAAGTGGCCCGCCGTCTCGAAGTAGTCGTGGTAGAGGTTCGCGCCCGTCGAGACGATGACGTCGATGAGGCCCTCCTCCATCAGTGTGACCACCAGTTTTCTCATCCCGGCCGGCACCATGGCCCCCGCCAGGCCGAACCATACCGCGATATCGTCGTCGAGCGCGTCCGCCCATATCCTGGCGGCGTTCGCGAGCTGCCTGCCCTGGAAACTGCACCCTTCGAGCCTCTCGAGAAGATCGCTGCACGTGATGCCCGGCGTTATCTCGACCGGTCTGGTCGGGCGTGAAAGGTATTTCTTTTTGTTCATCGTTCCTCCCGGGCGAGATGGCGGGATATAGCTTCGTAGACTGCCCTCGCCGCGATAAAACTCGACGCTTCGTCGTGCGCCATGGGACATAATTCCACCGCGTCCATACCGACCACCCTCTTCGTCTCGAAAAGAAGATCGAGGATGTCGATTAGGTCCTGCCACATCAGGCCCCCCGGTTCCGGAGTGCCCACGGCCCTTACAATGGAAGGATCGATTGCGTCGAAGTCGAGTGAAAGATAGATCCTCGCGGGAAGCTGGGCGATCGCCTCGCGGGCGTTCCTGCCGAAGCCGCCGAAGACCCTCACACGTTCCTCGCCCTCAATGTATTCCTTTTCCTCCCTGGAATAGGATCTTATCCCGATCTCGACGATTCTTCCGAAACGAAGGGAGTTTCTCGCCGCGCATGCGTGGCTCTCCCTGTCGCCCTGGTACTCGGGGCGAAGGTCGGCGTGCGCGTCGAGCCATACAATCCCGATTTCGCCGTATTTCATTCCCTCGAGGATCCAGGGGGTGATGGAATGTTCGCCTCCGAGGAAACAGGCAAAACCGGAGGCGAGCCGGTCACGATTCCCGCCAAGAAAGGCCAGCAGGTCCTCCCTGCTTTTCACCCCGGGGTCGATCGTCACGATTCCCGCGCCTTCGAGATCGATGTCGAGCCCCGAGTTATAAAGTTCGATCTGCCTGGATGAAGCCAGGATCGAAGCGGGGCCTTCCGCGGCTCCCTTCATGTACGAAGTGGTGAATTCGAGGGGAACCGCGACCACGTGGACGCGAGCCGGGCTTTCGGACGCCACTTCCATGCCGAGAAAATCGTTGGTCTCAATCATTTTTTATTGTTTCGTACTCGCAGAATACGGCGGCGGCGATAACCGTCGTCCACTTCCCATCCTCCCCGCGCGCCGTCTGGGCAACATTGGTGGATTTTACTATCTGCCCCCCGATCTTGTACTCCTGCTTCCTTTCGTCCCAGGCTTTGTCGAGATCTATCTCCAGACCGAGTGTCGAGGCAAGCATCGATGCCGCGAGATCCTCGGTGTAATCGCCGAGGATCTTCTTTTTCTTTCCGAAATCGTGATGCTCGGAAATGTACCCGTATTTTTTCTCATCCTTGGGAATCGCCACGCCGACGGCCGCCCCGATCCACCGGTTGGGTTCATCGGAGCTGTTCTTGCTCAAAACGCAGAACACCACCTGTCCTGGGTCCAAAAGTTTTATCCCCTTGCTTCTGGGAATCAGCCGGCAGTGGGGAGGGAATATGCTCGATACCTGTACCAGGTTCAAGTGAGCTATACCGGCATCGCGAAGCGCGAGCTCGAAACTTGTCAGCTTCTCCCTGTGTTTTCCCGATCCCTTCGTAAGAAAGATCTTGATCGGCGAGTTTGTCTTCACTTTCTTCACCCCTCTTTCATTTATTCCGGGAAAACACCCGGGGGACGTGCCGGTCGACCCGGCATTTTTTTCCAAAACCGATTATCATTCGGCCCCTCGATGGTGTCAATATAATAAAAGCGGGGAGATCTCCTCCCCGCTCTCACTTCAATTGCAGTTGATATTACTGAAACCTGCTATTACTGATTTTTCACGGTCCAGGCCTACATCTTGGCCTTCGCTTTTACCTTGGCCTTCTTCTTGGCCTTCGGCTTCGCCTTCGCTTTTACCTTGGCCTTCTTCTTGGCCTTCGGTTTCGCCGTCGCCTTCTTCTTGGCCTTCGCCTTTACTTTTGTCTTGGCTTTCTTTTTGGCCTTAGCCTTTATAGCCATTTTGCCCACCCCTTTGAAAAAGTTGAAAGCCTGCCAGCGGACATTCAGCTTTCACTATCGGAGAATCGAGGCTGAAGTTGCAGTAGAGTGAAAGCATCCTTCTTTAATGAGCCCTATTAATTCACGCTGAAATATTTGTGTCAAGAGTTTTTTAAAATTTGAGCGAAAAAATAAAAATTATTTTTCGCGCATCGCGATTCCGCGCGCTCATTGACACCGCACGATCGCGTTGATATAGTTTCTCGTGCGAAGGCGTGGTTCGGCACAACGAAGGAAAACAAAAATGAAAAACAACGCGACTCTTCTCTGCGATGAAGATGCTTTCCTCGGACACATCGATGACGAATTGAAAGGAGTGTTCCGAAAAGGCGCGCGGGTACTGGTCAAACTCCACATGGGTGAACCGGGCAACAGTCACTGCATCAAGGCATCGTTCGTCGCAAAATTGATCGGCACGCTTTCACGGATCGGCTGCAGACCGTTTCTCTTCGACACGCCGGTCACCTATTCCAGTCCGCGAAACAACCCGGAGGGGTACCTCGCGGGCGCGGCGGGCAACGGTTACACCGAAATAAATATTAACGCTCCGATCGTCGTCTCGGACGAACATGTGATCGCCGAAGGAAAATTCATGAAGTACGAGCTCGCGTCCGGACCGCTCGAAGCGGACGGAGTATTTCTCCTTTCGCACTTCAAAGGCCACATGTGCTCCGGCATGGGCGGGGCGATAAAGAACGTCGGCATGGGCTGCATGTCAAAAGCGACCAAGGCGGAGATACACGCGGGAGGCATGCCGGTTTACACGGGCGGATGCACGGAGTGCGGCGCCTGCGCGCAGAACTGCCCCACCGGCAACATACGCATCGACGAAGGACGGCCGTGGTTCGACGTCAACTGGTGCCCGGGATGCAGCAACTGCGTCTATTCCTGCCCGGCGGAATGCATCAAGCCGAAGACGGGAACATTCGACACGCTCCTCGCGGAAGCGGCCGTGCTGGCCCACGCGCGATTCAGGAACGTCTACGCGGTGAACGTGCTGAAGGAAATGACACGGCTCTGCGACTGCATGGCCGACCCGGGACCGGTGCTGGCCGAAGACATCGGATTCGTATGCGGACGCGACATGCTTTCCGTGGACATCGCCTCCCTCGAGCTGCTGAAAAGAAAAACGGGCAGGGACGATCTCTTCATGGAACATAACAAGGTTTCTTCCTGGAGACACGTACGCGAAGCGTCGCGCATGATGGGAAGAGACATGGAGATCGATATCGACGAACGCCGGTAATCTCCCGCGCGCCGCGTCCCCCGGCAAGCCCGGCATTCGGGAATGTCATGGTCACGCGAAAATTCGGTCGCTAAAATTCGCAGAAAATTCGGTTTTATTGACATCCCCGCATGCACCTGATATAATGTGTCTGTTGTTTGCGCGGCCGAATCGCGCCGGGCCGCAAAGGTGGATACCATGATTTTCGAAAAATCCAGGATAACCGTCGCCGCGGCGTTTCTGTCTCTAATATTGTCCTTTCCGGCCCCGGCGGCCCTGGCAAAAAACATCAAAATCGAAGCCATCGACTTCTCCGCATCCCACAACATCTCGCTTACGACGATCGGCGCTAGTCCATACGGCTACCTGATGGGCCTCGATTACAAAAACGAATGGGTGGAGTATGAATTTTCGCTGGTCGATTCAAGCGCCAACCGGGCGCAGATTTATTTAAGGGGCTGGGACGGCACCGACTTCCACATGCAGATGACCGTTACCGAGGATGGGACCTTCAACATCCAGACCTTCGACTTCTATTTTACCGGCGCGGGATTGGGCTGAGACGGCTCCATACTTGCCCCCGGGAGCGGCATCGTGAAATTCAAACCTGCAGCCTATACAGTGAGACTGACCACACTGACGACCGGAACCCTTCTTGTGTACACCATAAACCTGCTCGAAGAGAGTCCCGTAGCCGGCGATTCGTGGGGATCTATAAAGAGCCTCCACCTTGACCGGTAATGATGCAGATGAATCCTCCGAACCCCGCCTAGAACACCGCTCCGAGGTAGACGCTGAACATCTCCGTGACGGATTCGAGCTCCGCGCCCGACGAATCGCCGGAATTGTCTATCCTCTGGTACTGGCCATGGATGTACGAAACCCTGTCGAAACGGTAGCGGCAGCCGGCCGTGAACGACCTTCTAGTCGCGTCGAACCTTCCCGTCTCCCCGTCCCTCCAGTTACCCTCGTCGATGTACGCGAGACCGGCCCCCAGGCCGTTGTCGAGATCGACGTCGATCGACACCCCCGCCGCGGATGACTCCTGTTTTTGAAATCCGGGTCCCTCCGGCCCCGTTTCCCGGAGTCTTTTGTAGAAAATCGACAGCGCCGCGCGTTCGTCAGGATATGAGAGGCGCGAGGAAAACCTCGCTCCTCTTCTTCCGGGCTGGTACGATATCGCGGCGAAGGGGGAATGGAATCCCTTTCCGATCTCGATGTAGTCGCAGGCGGCAAGGAACCTGTTTCCATGATCGATCACCACGCCTGCGAACCCTCCGTTTCCCCTGTTCTCTTCATCCCCTTCTGCGCCCCGGGCGGGATCGTGGAATTCGGTGCGACCCAGCGCGATCCATTCCCCGCGAATAACGGCGCGCCGCGCCACCGGGATCTCCCCCGTCAACGACAGGACCGTCGCGCGGTACCATTCGAAGGGATGATCGTATCCGAATTCGATCGGATTTACCGATCCCGGATCCTCCCACGATACGGCAAGGTGGGCGCCGGCCCGTGCGAACCTTTCGAAGCGCGGGAGGTATCCCTGCCATTTCGTCTCCAGTCCCGCCACCTCGAGGGAATAGGCCGCATGTTCCTCTCCTCCGAACTCTGTCTCCACTCTGGGTATGCCGCGCGCCCTTCGCGGCATGGCGTAAAAGGCCCTCACGTACATATCCTCCAGATCGTAGCGCGCCACACACCCTTCGAACCTCAGATCGGGACCGAGTTGTTCGAGACTCTCCACAAGAAGCACCCCGGCTGCCGTTCCGCATCCGCATCCGGCGTATCCGCCGGTGCGCGGATTGTCTTCCCAATCCCACCTCATCAGGGTAAGCGGCGTCATCGATATCGAATAGTACCCGAACCTGACATGGAACCTTCCCGCCTCGACGGCAGCGAAGACGCTTCCATACTGAGAATCGAAATAATCCGGCCCTGCGCGAAGCGCGTTCAGACCCTCGTTGCCGATGCGAAGAAGGCCTCCCGCCTCCAGACCCCTCGCGGCTTTTCCCGAGACTTCGAGCTCGAATCTGCCCGTCATCCTGTTGCCCGAACTTACCGTTTCTCCATACGGGCCCGACGCTCCGTCCCCCCTCGCGCTGATCGAAAGAAATCTGATCCTCGCGTCACCGCGTACATGTATGCCGGCGGGAATGAGCGGGTCGCCCGGTTTCGCCTCGTCATTCACCTTCGCGGCGGTCGCATCGCCCCGCATACCCACGATAATCGCGTCATCCCCAGTCTCCCCGACGGCCGTATCGTGCCGATATCCGCCGCCCCCTTCCAGCATCTCCTGCATCACACGCGATACGTCCTCCTGCGGATCCTCCGCCCTGGCGACGATAATCCCCCGGTTATCGACGAGAACGATGGTGAAAACCGAATGCGGCACCATATATCTTCCGGCTACGCGTCCGCCCCGGTCAAGCAGCTGGAGAAACCGCGCGCCGCTTCCCCTGACCAGCCCCTTGACTGCGAGCAGGTCCTCGTTTCCGCAATTGACGCCCGTCACCCCGACACCCGCTCCGCCGAATTCTCCGTCGAAATCCGAGGCTCTCGAAAGAGCTTCCACGCATTGAGGGCAACCGCCCTCCCAGAAGAGAAGAAAGGTATATTCGTTCGAGGAAAAAAGCTCGGCGGACAAAACCGTACCGCTTCCGTCCACCGCCGGCAGCTCAAAAGCCGGAGCCCGGCCCGGCGAGCCGGAAGCCTCGGCGGCCGGAGTTTCGCCCGTGAAGGAAATGAACGTCAGGGACATCACGATCCTGGCGACCGTGGCAGAAAATATTTTTCCGGACATGGTCTCCTCCGGTTACTGGTTTGCCGTTTCGAAACTACGGAGTCCAGTATATTCCACCATTGCGCGTTTTTGACAGGGATTTGTGCGCCGCTCTAAGGAAAAAGGATTTGTGCGCCGCCCGCCGAAAAACGGCCACGGCGATCCGCCAGTCGGGCAATATTTTCTTGACATCATATTCTCTTATGAGTATATAAGAATATGAGGAGGCCGGTGATATGCCGAAAAAAGGCGGCAAAACATCTTTTTCGATAATCGCAAGGCGCCTGAAAGCCATGGCCGAACCGTCGCGCCTTTCGCTTCTGCACCTGCTCTGCGATTCGGAGATGAACGTAACCGGCCTGGTCGAAGGGACCGGGCTGAGCCAGGCCAGCGTTTCCAAGCATCTCAGGGTGCTCAGGGAGGAAGGGCTTGTCGATTCGAGAAGGGAAAACAAGATGATCTACTACAGGCTCACCAGCCTCATGCCGAAAGAGATATGCGAGAGGATATGCCGTTCCATCGAGGAAGACATGGACAGGGAAAAGAAATCCGTCGACACGTACCGGAGGACAATGAATGGATAACCTGGCCGGCCTGCTGATCTTTATTGTCGTGTGGATTGTCCTTCAGAAGTTCGTACTTCCACGCTTCGGCGTGCCCACCTGAATGAGCGGTGCCTGCGATGTCGGGGACCGGCATGAGAAGAAAAAGGCAGATGCGGAGAAACCGGAGCCCGGAAAAGATTCCGGACCGGACGAATAGGTTCATTGGAGGACACAATGCCGATATTCGAATTTATTTGCGGAAAATGTGGCAATCGTTTCGAAGACCTCATCCCATCCTCGCAGCGCGAGGTCAAATGTCCCGCCTGCGGAAGCATGGACACGCAAAAACAGATCTCGTCATTCTCCAGTATCACTGGACCGGGCGAGGGAAGTTACCGGGATAAGTGCTCTCCGGGCGGCGGCTGAAGACCCTTGTGACAGCAGCGGCGGTCCGCCGTTCATGCGCCGACGCCTGCCGGATCGTCCCCCGGCGAATCCGGTTGAGCCCGGGCGGAATATCGGGATTACAGGTCCTGCGACAAAAATGAAAATGACCCGGCAGGAATCGCCCTTCCGGGTCATGTATCTGGTAGCCCCTAGGGGAGTCGAACCCCTGATTCATGGCTGAGAACCATGCGTCCTAACCACTAGACTAAGGGGCCGGATGTTATTGGCTGGAGAGGGAGGACTTGAACCCCCATCGGCTGATCCAGAGTCAGCTGTCCTACCGTTGGACGACTCTCCATAGAACATGGGACAACTTACTTTATTTCGAACCCAAAAGCAATAGCCTTTATGATTATTTTTCAGGCGCGCGGCGGCGCCGCGGCGCGCAGTCTTTCAATCGCTTTGGCCTTGCCCAGGAAGACGATTATCCAGAAGATATCGGGCGATACGGACTGGCCCGTCAACGCCACCCGGCAGGGGTGGATGAGCTCTCCGGCGTCGATATCCAGCCGGTCGGCGAGCGCCCTCAACGCCTCCTCGACCGTGCCCGCGTCGAAATATTTCAGTTTTTCCAGTTCGCCGGCGAGCAGTTCCATCCTCTCAAGGTGGCCAGGATCGTTCAGCCAGGTATGGCGGGCGTTCTCGTCCAGGAGAAAATCGTCCTTGTAAAGATACCGGAGCATCGCGGGAAGATCCTTGAGCAGCTTTATCCGGTTGCCGTATATGTTGATTATCATCGCCAGTCTCTGGAATTCCCTCTGATTGAAGATTTCCTCCTCTCCGGCCGCCGGCTCTTCCACAGGCTCGGTGCCCCCGATGAGCTTCAGATCGACCGGTTTCGAAAGATCAACCGTGAAATCGGCCGGTATGCATCCCGCGGACTCCAGTACGTGGTAGGCGAGAATCGTTTTCCTGACAAGGGGCATCTTCTTCAGATGTTCGGCGTTAATGTATTCCATCTTGTCGTTGTCGAAAACGGCCGGATTCTTCGACACCCTCTTCAGCGAAAAACTTTCGACCAGCGCCTTTCGTTCGAAAAATTCCCTCTTTCCGTCGAGGGACCATCCGAGCAGCGCGAGATAATTGATCATCGCGTCGGGAAGATAATATTTTTCTCCGTAGTGATCGATCGATACCGCGCCGTGCCTCTTGCTCAGTCTCGTCCGGTCGCCTCCGAGTATCATCGGCAGATGGGCGAATTTAGGCAGCCTATGCCCGAGGGCGAGATACAAATGCACCTGGCGCGGGGTATTAGAGATGTGATCGTCCCCTCTTATCACGTGGGAGATATTCATCCTCGCATCATCCACCACCACGGCGAAATTATACGTGGGCCTGCCGTCCGTTTTCATCAGGACGAAATCGTCAAGGCCCGCGTTCGCGAAAGTGAACCTGCCCCTCACGATGTCGTCGAAACGGACCTCCCCCTCCAGCGGCATCCTGAATCTTATCACGTGGGGATCGCCGGCGGCGAGCCTGCGGCCGGCTTCTTCCGGGGAAAGCTCCCTGCAGGAGCGGTCGTACACCGGATCGAGCTTGTTGAGCCGGGCTTCCTCTTTTTTCGACTCCAGCTCTTCCGCGTTGCAAAAGCAGCGGTAAGCCTTTCCTTCATCGAGGAGTTTCTGCGCGTCCGCATGATAAAGGACGCCGCGCGCCGACTGGATATACGGGCCGTAATCGCCGCCCTTGTCGGGACCCTCGTCCCAGTCGAGACCGAGCCATTTCATGCCCCTGAGGATTCCCTCGTACGAATCCCTGGTGGATCTGCGCGCGTCCGTGTCCTCGATCCTCAGAATGAACGTTCCGCCGGTCTTCCTCGCGTAAAGCCAGTTATATAGCGCGGTCCTGGCTCCCCCGACATGAAGGTGACCCGTCGGACTGGGCGCGAACCGCACCCTTATCCCGCCCTGCTCCTGTTCCATGTCAATTCCCGCCGTCTTTGCGCGGCACTTCCTGCAGCAGATCCTCGAGATAATCCGTGAAATCGCCTTTTATGCCGACCGTTTCGACCAGTTTCCCGTAATCCATGCCGAAAACCTCGCGCGACGCGTCATCGATCGCCGCGCCCTCGCCGAGCCTGCGCGCGAAGACAATGATTTCGCTCATCGCATGCTTTTCCAGAAGATTCTCGAGCATCGTATAAGCGATGAAAAACGACACCCTGGTGGGCCCCCTGTCGACGGCTTCGCTTAAATTGCGTTCAAGTTCCTCAAGGCCGGGATTGTAACCGATCAATTCCTTGTTAAATTCGGCCGCCTGCGCTTTCAGGATCGATTTTTCCCCGGCCAGCCAGGAAGCTATCGACTCTCTCATCCACAAAGGTATCCTGTCGCGCGAGAGATTTTTCAGCGCCATCTGCGAGATTTTCTGGGTCAGGCCAATTTCTCCGAGGGAGCGCCTGGAGACTCTGTCGTACCTTTTCATCATCACGTCGAAAGGTTCGAAATAGAGAGTGTCCCCCTGTATCACCCCGTAATACCACCACTCTTTCTTTGTCAGAAACTGGTACTCGGCAAGATCCTTGGCCCCGATGATCACGATCCCGCCGGGAGCGGGTCTTCCTATATCCTGGAGCACCTTCCTGTGGGCGTTGAACGCAAAACCGAAATTGCTGGTTGCCAGATACCGGGCTATATGGGAGGCCGGGTAGTGCAACTCTATGTCCTTGTTGGCCAGCACACCGCCCCTGATCGGATGGTATTCGTCGATCGTGATATTGAATCCCTCGATGGGAGTAAGGAGCGAATCGGGTATCCGGAAATCATCCGCCGATTTTTTCCCCTTGTCCCCATCCTTCCCGCACCCCGGCAGCGCGGCGGCCAGCACGAAAACCGCCAATACGACGGACCTTGTGACTACGTGGGGTCTCATCTTCTATCTCCCTTCATGATTTCTCTTTTGCGCCCCGTACATCGCCCTTATTCTTCTGCCTGTCTCTTCCATTCGAAGTTCCCGTTCCGCGCCGCGAAGCCTCTCGAGCCGGCGGCCGTCTCCCGCGGACTTTTCGAGCCAGTCCCTGGCAAATTCACCGCTGTCTATCCTGTCGAAAATCTCCTCCATCGCCTTTTCCGTCCGTCCGGAGATCAGCCTCTCCCCGTATTCAAGACCGCCGTACGCGGCGGTTCCGCTTATCATATCCCTCATTCCCGAAAATCCCTTCTCCGTGAAAAGGTCGACGATGATCTTGAGCTCCTGGCAGCATTCGAAATACGCGATTTCGGGACTGAACCCCTTGCGGACCAGGAGTTCCCACGCCTTCTTGACGAGCGCCGTCACCCCGCCGCAAAGGACGGCCTGTTCTCCGAAGAGATCGCTTACAGCCTCCTCCCTGAAACTGGTCCGAAACGCCCCCACCCTGAGACACCCAAGCCCCCCGGCTATGGCCAGCGCCAGGTCCATGGCCCGCCCGGAAAAATCGTTCTCAACGGCGAGCAGGCAGGGCAGGCCGGAACCTTCGAGGTAGGTTTTCCTCAGCATCGCCCCCTGCCCTTTCGGCGCGACCAGCACGATGTCATGGCGATTCGACTCTATGCATCCGAAAGCGACTGCGAAACCGTGGGCGAAACATAAGGCGGCGCCTTCACGGAGGTTGCCCGACACCGTTTCGTCGAAAATCCTTCCCTGCATCTCGTCGGGCAAAAGGCAGAGCAGAACATCGGCCAGGCGCGAACCCTCTTCGATTCCGACGGGCGAAAACCCGTCTTCCAGCGCTTTCGCCCGGCCCTTTCCCCCCTCCCTGGCCGCCACCACCACCTCGACGCCGCTGTCGCGCAGGTTCAGGGCCTGGGGACGGCCCTGGTTCCCGTAACCCATCACGACGACCTTCCTGCCTTCCAGAACGGAGGGGTTGGCGTCGCGGGCAGTCAATATATCCATAAACGATACTTCCTGTGACATCCAAGTATCTATAACAGAATGCACTTATACTGGCAAGGGTATTGTAGAAATGGCTTGACAACGCCCCTTTTTTCATTACTATTGGCTGCAGGTGGCGGTGTAGCTCAGCTGGTTAGAGCAGCGGAATCATAATCCGCGTGTCCGGGGTTCAAATCCCTGCACCGCTACCAGTTTATATCAGTTTCAAACGGCCCTCCGTCAACAGAAATCTCCTATGGAATGTATCGAAAAAGTAAAAAAATGGATCCTCATGCATGAGTTGGCCGTTCCCGGATCCAGGGTCCTCGCGGCCGTCTCGGGTGGTCCGGACTCGATGGCCATGCTGTCGATCCTGCACCGACTCGCCGGAGAACTCGGCCTTACACTGGCCGCAGCCCATTTCGACCACCGGATCAGGAGTTCGTCGAAACGCGACGCCGCCCTTGTCGGGTCGTACTGCGCCAGGCTCGGCGTCGAACTGCTGTCCGGTTCAGGAGACGTCCCCGCAAGATCCAAGGCCTCCGCGGAGGGAATCGAGGAATCGGCGCGCGTGATGAGATACCGATTCCTCGAAAACACCGCGCAGCAATGGAGGGCCGCCGCCGTCGCTCTCGGGCACACCAGGGACGACCAGGTCGAGACCATACTTCATCACATGATAAGAGGTTCGGGCTGGCGCGGTCTTGCCGGCATGCCCGTAAAGAGGGGACCGTTCGTCAGGCCGGTTCTGTGCTGCGAACACGGCGAACTGAAATCATATCTCCGCGCGATGGGGATCAGGTACGCCATCGATCAGAGTAACAACGACAACAGTTTTTTAAGAAACAGGATACGGAACAGGCTTATCCCGATGCTGAAAAGGGAGTTCAACCCCTCAATCGACGATTCGATCATCAGGATCGGCGACAATATCCTCGAAGGCTGGGAGGCTCTCGCCGGGCCGGCGGAAAATGCGGGGGCCGCCATGGATGACGGGCCCGGCATCGCGATCCCCCTTGAGGGTATCGAAAACCTTCCCGATTTTCATCTATACCTCGTCATCGACAGGGTTCTGAGGGATCATTTCGGCGTAATCCAGGATATCGGCAAAACACATTACGACGCCGCCAGGAAACTCGTCCGCGCCGGACGCTCCGGAAGCCGGACGCAATTTCCCCACGGTGTGACCCTGCTTCGCGAACAACGCGCGATAAGGTTTCTCCCAGGCGGGGCGGCCGCGCCTGAACCCCCCGCTCCGCGCGCGATCCTTCCGGGCGAAGGAACCTTCCCGCTGCCTTCGCGGAATTGTTCGGTCGTAATCAGCCGGATCGACCCCGCCGGGAAAGAGATGAGGGCTTCGGAAACGGAAGCGTTCTTTCACGGCTTGACCTTTCCAGTGACCGTGAGAAACAGGCTGCCGGGAGACAGGATCGTACCCTTCGGGATGAGGGGCCGCCGCAAGCTCGGCGACATCTTCACCGACAGGAAGATCCCGGCGCATCTTCGCAGGCTCGCCGCCGTCTTCGAGGACGATCGCGGCATCTTCTGGGTTCCCGGTATCGTCACGTCGGAACGCGCCAGGGTCGGCCCGAGGGCGAAGACGGCTCTCCATATCAGGCTCGTTCCCGAAAATGAGTAAAGAAAGCAGCGAAAGAAAAGAGAATGTATTATAGACGGCGATATGATAGAATCCTCCCCGGTAATGATGGAAATCAAAGGGCCGGTCGCGTTCAAGATGGAAGAATACAAGAAATTATTCTCGTCGGAGGAGATAACGAAGCGGGTGAGGGAGCTCGCGTCGGAAATATCCATTGATTATGGGGAGAGCGTTCCCCTTTTCATCATCCTTCTCAAGGGGGCGTTTATTTTCACTGCCGACCTGGTCCGCAACCTTACGATCCCCCACGAAATCGATTTCATAACACTGTCGAGTTACAGGGACGGCTCGCGCAGAAGCGGCGCCATCGAGATGACCAACCACATCAGATCGGATCTCGAAGGACGTCACGTCATCCTTATCGACGAGATCGTCGACACGGGATACACCCTGTCGATGCTGATAGATACCCTCGAATCGCAGAGGATAGGCAGCCTGCGGATCTGCACGCTGCTCGACAAACCTTCTGCCAGGAAAACCGAGGTGCCGGTCCATTACACGGGATTCCGCATACCGGACGTCTTCGTCGTCGGATACGGGCTCGACTACAGGGAAAGGTACAGGAACCTCCCCTTCATCGCGGAATTGACCCCATCCCTCAGGGAATCGGCCCGGGCCGGCGAAAAAAACGGGAAAAACCTCGCAAGATGACCATCTATTGGACAAAGGCTCGCGTTTTGATTATCTTGCGGGGAAATATCGAACCCAGGATAAAGGATGGATATGTATAACACGGACAAGAAAAGAAAAGATCGCGAAGGCCCCTCGCCCAAAAAATGGGTGCCGCCGTCGAACAAGCCGGGAGGGCAGAAACCATCCAGGTCGATGGCCCTCTGGGTGATGGTAATGATCGTGTTTTTCCTCGCCTACCTTCTGTTCAATTCGGCGAAGGAAAGGGAATGGCCGATAAATTACACGCAGTTCATCCAGGAGGTCGGAAACGGCAATATCGCCGGCGTCACGATAAAAGGCATCGAAGTGCACGGGAAGCTGGTCAATCCGATCATCATTCCCACCGGCGGCGAGGGAACTTCCATCACGAGCTTCAAGGTCATATTGCCCGCGGAGGACAAGGACCTGTCGGACCGGATCTGGGAAAAGAATCCCGAAGCCAAGATCGAGGCGGAATTCCCGGGTAGCAGCATCTGGGTCAAGGCGCTTGCGGCCGCCCTTCCCATCGTCATCCTTCTCGGCCTCTGGGTCATGATGATGCGACAGATGCAGGCCGGTGGAAACAAGGCTTTCACGTTCGGCAAGAGCAAGGCGAAAATGCTGAGCAGCAACGTCCCCAAGATCACCTTCAAGGACGTGGCCGGGGTGGATGAGGCCAAGGAGGAACTCAAGGAGATCATCGAATTCCTCAAGGATCCGAAGAAGTTCCAGAGGCTGGGAGGAAGAATACCGAAAGGCGTGATCCTCCTCGGGCCTCCCGGGACCGGCAAAACCCTTCTCGCCAAGGCCGTGGCCGGCGAAGCCGACGTTCCCTTCTTCAGCATGAGCGGATCGGATTTCGTGGAGATGTTCGTGGGCGTCGGCGCCAGCCGCGTACGCGATCTCTTCGACAAGGGAAAGAAACACGCGCCGTGCATTCTCTTCATAGACGAACTCGACGCCGTCGGCAGACACAGGGGCGCGGGACTCGGCGGAGGGCACGACGAAAGGGAACAGACCCTCAACCAGCTCCTCGTGGAAATGGACGGTTTCGAGACGAACGAAGGCGTGATATTGCTCGCCGCCACGAACAGGCCGGACGTTCTCGATCCCGCGCTTCTGCGGCCCGGGCGGTTCGACCGGCGGGTGATCGTGGACATGCCGGACATGAGGGGACGCCTGGGCATACTCAGGGTCCACACGAGAAACGTTCCGCTGGCGGAGAACGTCGACCTGGAGACCCTGGCCAGGGGCACTCCGGGGATGTCAGGCGCCGATCTCGCGAACATGGTCAACGAGGCGGCTCTCTACGCGGCGAGAATGAGCAAGGACAAGGTCTACATGGACGACTTCGAGGATGCCAAGGACAAGGAATTCCTCGGGCCCGAACGAAGAAGCAGGGTCATCAAGGACGACACGAAAAGGATGACCGCCTATCACGAGGCGGGGCACACGATCGTGGGATCGTACCTGGAGAACTCAGACCAGCTGCACAAGGTGACGATCATTCAGAGAAGGATGGCGGGCGGAGTGACGTTCTTCCTTCCCGACGACGACAAGATGCTCTACATGTCCCGGGAATACCTCCTCGACCATATCACGATGTCGCTCGGCGGCAGAGCCGCCGAGGAACTGGTCCTGGGAAGGATAGGCACCGGGGCGCAGGCCGACATAAAACAATCCACTTCGGTGGCCCGCAAGATGGTGACCAGGTGGGGCATGAGCGACAAGCTGGGCCCGATCGCGTTCGGCGATCACGACGAACAGATATTCCTCGGCAGGGAATTCGCCACGCGCAAGGATTACAGCGAAGAAACCGCCAGGGAAATCGACGACGAACTGAAAACGATCATTTCGGAATGTTACGACAAGGCCCGCAAGGTACTCACCGACCACATGGATGAACTCCACAGGGTGGCCAAAGCCCTGATCGAGAGGGAATCGCTCGACGCCGAGGATATAAAGATCCTTCTCAACAACGGGACCCTTCCACCCCTGATGAAGAAAATCAACAACCAGGTCAATGAACTGGAGAACGGCGACAAAACTGGAAAAGCGGAGCCCCCCGCCGCTCAGGACGTGAAGAAACCCGAAGAGGCGGACGGGACCTCCGTGGAAAAAACGGATGCGCCGGACACGGACTCTCCTTCCGAGCCGTAAAAGAGGCGCGGTCCTGAAACGGCGGGGAAAGATGGAACGGCTTCCGGAAGACACTGAATGCGATATCCGACCCGCGTGATAATCGAATCCGGCAGGCAGGGACTGGAAAGAATGCTCGAGAGGGCGGGCGTCTCGGCCGAAGGCATCGCCATTATGGCGATGAAGACGGGATCGATCGTCATACGCATCGACGATGTCGGCGCCCCGGCGGCGAACATTCTCAAGCAGCAGATGCTCTCGCTCGGCGCCGACGCGGCTGTCCACAGGGACGTCATAAGGGGCGGGCCCGAACGATCCACGGTCCACCTGATCTCCGACCGCGGGCGGCTGTCCCGCCTGCCTGAAAAACTCAAAGGCCAGCCGTTCGGACTCGAGGATCTCGGCCGGGACGTCGAACTGCTCCTGGCGCGGATATCCTCGCCTCCTTCTTCCATATCCCTTCCTTCCGGCTCTATCGACCTCTCGCGCGGCCCGGTCATCATGGGGATTCTCAACGTGACCCCGGACAGTTTCAGCGACGGGGGCGTCTGGCTGGACCCGGAGAGGGCTCTGGACAGAGCCCTGCAGATGGCGGGCGAGGGGGCCGGGATAATAGACATCGGAGGAGAATCGACCAGGCCCGGCGCGCGCGAACCGGACGCGGCGGAGGAACTCCGAAGGGTGATGCCCGTCATCGAAAAACTATCCGGCAAAATCGACATACCGCTGTCCATAGACACGAGAAAAGCCCGGGTGGCCTCGGCCGCGATGAAGGCGGGCGCCCAGATGATAAACGACATAAGCGGCGCGTCCCACGATCCGGCGATCGTCGATGTCGCCCTGGAAACGGGGGCTGCGATCGTCGTCATGCACATGCAGGGCACGCCGGGGACCATGCAGGACGCCCCGTCATACGAGGACCCGGTGGGCGAGATCATTTCGTGGCTCGACCGCAGGACCGGCGATATCGTCTCGCGCGGCGTGGACCGGAAAAAAATAATCGTTGACCCGGGAATCGGTTTCGGGAAAAGATTGCGCGACAACCTGGAGATCCTCGATCGCGCAGCCGATTTTCACACGCTTGGATTCCCCGTGCTGATCGGCCACTCCAGGAAATCCTTTCTCGGAGCGGTCACCGGCAGGGAACCCGGGGACAGGATCTGGGGGGGCCTTGCCGCGGTGGGAAGCTCCCTCGACGGCGGGATCCGGATGTTCAGAGTTCATGACGTCAGGGAAACCTCCGACTTCATCAAGGTCTGGACGGCGATAAGACGAAAGGACTGAAAAAGTTTGAACCCCTTCCGCTTCAACCTGACCGTCGACGTGCTCGATATCATCATCGTGGCCTTCCTCTTCTACCGGCTCTTCCTGCTGATCAAGGGGACCAGGGCGGCCCAGATGTTCATCGGACTTTTCCTGCTGATCATCCTTTCGTTCGTGGCGCAGTGGCTTAATCTCAACGCCCTGAACTGGATCCTGAGCAGCCTGAAGACCGTCTGGGTGATCGCCTTCGTGATACTCTTCCAACCCGAACTAAGGAAGGCCCTCACGCAGCTCGGCCAGAACAAAATATTCGGCATATTCCTCAAAGTCGAACAGTCCGGCACGGTCAGCGAGATAGTCAAGGCGTGCCAGCAGCTTACCCAGAAGAATATCGGCGCGATAATGGTGATAGAACAGGACGTCGGGCTGAGAAACTATATCGAGACGGGGACCGCTCTCGACGCCAAAGTTACGAGCGATCTTCTCGTCACGATATTCACTCCGAGCAGCCCCCTCCATGACGGCGCGGTCGTTATCGACAAGAATCGTGTAATCGCCGCGGGATGTATTCTTCCTCTTTCGCAGAATCCCCGCCTTGGAAGATCCCTGGGAACAAGACACCGCGCGGGGCTCGGACTCTCCGAGGAAACCGACGCGATCGCCATAATCGTCAGCGAGGAAACCGGCATGATATCTCTCGCCAAAAGCGGCAAGCTGAAGCGTAAACTCGACCTCAATACCCTGCGTAACGACCTGATAGAACTCGTCGGAGTCAAGACCAAGGAATCCCCCGTGACCGTATGACCCTCGCTCGGCCCGGCGCATCCCCCGCGCGTCAAGCCCCGGTTTTCGTCCGTTGCGCCTGAAGATCCCGGGCGTACGGCCTGAGAGCGCCACCGGCATGTCTTCGGCAGTCGGCCGGAGTCCGCCGTACGGCCGCTCTTCCATGTACGGCCGGCGTTCGGCGCACAACCGGTGTTCGGCCAGCGGCGGCCCTCACCCATCCACATCACCCGCTCACCGGGCCGCCGCGCACCTTCATCTTTCTACACGTCCATGCCATGCCATCGCAAACCTGGTGCCGGAAAGTAAAAACCCGGCGGCGGCCGTATAACCTCCAGCCATGAAACGAATTGTCCCTATTCAGGCGGCAAACGTCCCCGGGAATTACGCGGGGATTGTGGAAAAGGTGTTTCCATCCGGAACCGGCCGATCGGCTGCAATAAAAGGAAAAATGAAAGGAGGCGGTCCTTTCATCCGAGTGAAGCCATGGTTTCCGCCGCCGACGTGGTTTACTCCCGTATCTCGCCTTGTTCGATCAGTCTTACGAGACTTTCCACCACATCGAGGTCGAATTTTTCCCCCTGCCTTCTCAGTTGCACGATCGCGTCGGCGTAGTCGTGGGCCTCCCTATAGGGACGGTTGCTCGTCATGGCGTCGAAGCTGTCGGCGACCGCGACTATTCTCGCCCCTATCGATATCTCATCCCCCTTCAACCCGTCCGGGTATCCCTTCCCATCCAGACGCTCGTGGTGATGACGGACGAGATCGCAGGCCGATTCGAGAAATTTCATGTTCTTGATGATGTTTGCGCCCACTTCAGGGTGGCTTCTGACGACCTCCCACTCTCCCGCGGTGAGTTCTCCCTGTTTATTCAGGATGTTCTCATAGACACCGAGTTTGCCGATGTCGTGAAGAGCTGCGCCGAAGCTGACCGTGTCCCTCTGTTCCTTGTCCATACCCATCTCTTCGGCGATAAGCCTGGCGTACCGGGCCACCCTCTCCGTGTGTCCCCTCGTGTAGGAGTCCTTCGCCTCTATCGTGGATACGAGAACCTTGATTGTGGAGAGGTACGTCGCCTGGAGTTCCGCGTACAATCTGGAGTTCTCGAGCCCGGTGGCCGCGGAAGAACATATCGATTTGAACATCTCGAAGTCGTTCCTGGTGTAGGGCTGGCTGTTGATCTTGCCTCCGATCAGGACTATTCCGGTCAGGACGGAATTCATCAGCAGCGGGTAGCAGTAGCCGAATCCGAGGTCGCGCAGATAAGCCGCTTCCTTTTCGGCCGCCCCCCAGATCCTGGCCGCTCCGAGGTCCATCACGTCCTGTTTCTTCAGAAGCTGTTTCGCTATGCCGCTCTCGCGCGGCAACCGCACGGTTTGAAGGATGCCGTTTCGCAGCCCCTTTCCCCCGGCGTAGGACAGATATGTGTCCCCGTCGTTCTCCACGCAGAAAAGCGATATCGTGCTTACTCCAAGCTGGCCGATCAGGGTCAGAAAGAACACGTGTATAAGTTCCTCCGGATCCCGCAGCCTGTTGAGGTCCTGGCTGAGACCGAAGAGAGTCTTCAGATCGAGAACCTTCTTCTTTATCTCCCTGTTGATCCTTCTGTAATCGGCCTGCCCCTTCTGCACCTCGTCCTCGAGGATTTCATTCTGCTCCCGCAGGTTCTTCCTTCCGTCGGCCTGGACGAGAAGGTTGTCGATCTTGGCGAGGACTTCCTTTACCGAAAAGGGTTTTTTTATATAATCCTGGGCGCCGGAATTGAATCCCCTGAGCATCCTGTCGGGAATCGAGTTCCCCGAGATCATGATCACGGGTACGTCCTTGTGCACGTCCCTGGCCCTTATCTCGTCACAGACCCTGAATCCGTCCTTGAGCGGCAGGGCCACGTCGAGGACCACGAGGTCTGGTTTGAAACTGTCGAATTTCTCCATCGCGACGACGCCGTCGTACGCCGAATGGGTATCGTATCCCCTGTTTCTGAGGGATTCCGTGATGATCTCGACGACGTTGGGATCGTCGTCGACCACTAGGACGCTTTTACTCAAGATTGTCCGACCCTTCAGGAAACAGTCACACCCGGGCGCACCGACCGCGCCATCTCTTTTTCCATTATCCTGGCGAACTGCCTGACCACTTCGCGGTCGTAACGCAGCCCGTAGTTTTCCTTGAGCGTATCCAGCGCCTCCTTGCCCGAAAGCGCCGGCCTGTTGGGCCGTTCATGGATCATGGCCGAATAGCTTTCGACGACGGAAATAATCCTGGCCCCGAGCGGTATTTCCTTGCCGCGAAGTCCCCTGGGGTACCCCTCCCCGTTGAATCTTTCATGATGGCTGAGTACTATCTGCACGACGTGATCGCTGAACTTCATCCTTCTGAGCATCTCGGCCCCGTCCTCGGGATGCTTGTTTATGATGTTCCACTCTTCCCTTGTCAGTTCCCTGGGACTTCTAACGATAAGGTCGCTGACCTTGATCATGCCCATGTCCCTCAGAACGGTTCCATAAACGAGGTCTTTGAACGATTCTTCGGGATAATCCATGTTCTTCGCGACGACGCCCACATATCTCGAAACGAATTCCGACGTCCCTGTAAGAAGGGTGTTTTCCTCGATCAGCGAGATCAGCGTCTTGACTATTCCGAGAGTTCTTTCGTGCTCGCGCTCCAGCATCAGCGCGTTCTGGTAAGCCCCGGCCGCGACATTTATGAGAATCTTCATGAACTCGAAATCTTCCTTCTGCATTCCCCGCCCCATGATCCTTTTCCCGAGGAATATCAGCCCGGCGAGGCCCTCCTTGATAATAAAGGGGCAGAAGTACTCCAGCCCGGCCTTTTGCAGAGAATCCTTCGCTTCGTCCCCGAAGGCTCCGGCATTCACCGGTATCACGTCGTGCGTGCCGGCGATCTTTTTCTCCGCGTCGGGAGACAGGATTATGATCTTCAGATCGTCCTCGTCAATTCCCTTTAAGATGGCCGGCTCGTACTTGCCCTCGGTCTTTTCGTAAAACACGGCCGATTCCACGCCACCCTGCGCTATCGAGGTAAGCAGAAATATATCGAGAAGATTTTTCTTGTCCTTGATCGCGTTGAAATCGGCGCTGATGGAAAACAGCGTCTTCAGTTCGAGAATACGGCGTTTGAGTTTCCTGTTCAATTCATCCGCTTCCGGCGAGAACGCTTTGGCCGTTTCGACGGAAGCCGCGGCCGGAACATCGGCGCGCCTTTCGTTTTTCCGGGTATCCCGGTCGAATATCTCCGAAATTATTTCGTTGCCCTCTTCGACCGCCTCTCCGATTTCGTCCACTACGGCCGCCACTCCCGGCGTTTCCTGTTCGCTCGCCGGTGTTTCATTGCCGTCGTACGACATCAATATCACCCCGGCGGCCATTTCCGGGACCTTGTCGCCCGCCCCGTGCCGGCCGAACGAACCTTCGTCATGGGAGGCGTCGACGTTCCTTCCGGCTTCGTCGCAGGCATCGACTTCCGCTTTCGTACCGGCATCCGCTCCGTCTTTCAGGCCGGCATTGACGCCGGCATCCTCCATGACCGTTTCCCGGGCGCGCTTGTCCGCCGACGCGGCGGCGGAAACGCCCTTCGCCGCGGTGACGACGTTTTTGTAGGCCTCGTCCATCGTCCGGTAGTGATGGATCGACGTGCCGTCATCCTGCAGAAACTCGAGGACTATATTGTTCGTGATGACGAACTTGACGACCTTGCCCTGTTCGTCCATGGTCTTTATGAAACTTCTCAGTATCCTGGCGACTCCGCCTCCGAGGGAGGAAAGTCCCGAGAAATCGAAGACGACTTCGGAAAATCCCCGCTTGAGACATTCATCGGCCAGGTGCTCCATTTTTTCATTTTCGTGGAACCCCAGTTTGCCGTCGACGCGGAATCCGGCGATCTCCGGATTGCCGGTCTCCAGTCTTTCGAATCTGGTCTTCTGCATCATCCTTCTCCTGGCGGGGCGGCCGCTACTCGGAGTATGTGAGGACCTCTTCCTGGGACAGCCACCTGTCAAGGACGCTTCTCAGAAAACGCCACTCACTCCCGACCTTCTTCGCCGGAATCTTTTTTTCCTTGGCGAGCCTGCAGACTGTCTTCACGTGCATTTTCAAATATTCCGCCGCTTCGACAGAAGTCATGACCTCGCTGGTGTCGTCATGCCCACCGATGATGATGTTCCCGTAGTCGCGCTGATGCTCTTTAATCATGACAACCTCACTGTGCTTTGACACCGTCCCGGGAAACGGGATCCCGGAACACCTCGCTCGTATTTACACACGCGAAATTCTGTCTTCGAAAACGTCTTCGCAGGCGTTTTCGTCCCCGAAGAACCCGGATTCCTCGGGGGACCCGTCAAATCCCTGGATCATCCCGTATTTTTCAAGAACCAGTTTCGTATCCAGCACGGGGTATTCATCTTCACCGATATGAAGAATGCTCTCCGTCACGCCGGCCCACACTCCATCCGTAAGTTGTTCCTTGATTCCCTCTACCTTTCGGCCGGTTCCGCCGAAGAAGATGCCAAGCCGTTTTTCGGCCAGGCCCAGCACGGCGATGTGGTCGTTCTCGCCGCTGCCGTCGATCTCCTCGGCCGCCAGATCGCCCAATCCGCATAACGGAACGCTGTCGCCGTTGTAAATAACGTGCATTCCGTTTCCGTTGTTTTCGACCTCGTGATCCGCGGTATCAAGTATGGCCTCGATGCAGCGGCACGGCAACACGACCCGCACGCCCGAGGCCTCGAGAATCCTGTAATCCGTCATGATCGATGTCCTGGGGAAGGTAAAACGGAATCTCCCGTCCTTTCCATTGCCCGGCTCGACCCATAGAAGGCAGCGCCATTTCTTCAGGATGCCCCTCACCCTGATAAGTCCCTTGTAGAACGCCACGGCGTCATCCCTGTCGATCCGCGAATCGCAGAGGAAAGTCTGCGCGTTGTCCCTGAGGGTCGCCACGAGGAACGAACCGGCGTTGTTGATATCGACGCTTATAGACAAATCGGAGGCGTTTTTGTTGTCGAATTTACTGCACATATCGTAGATACAGCTTTCGATCACTATGGCAAGCTCGGAAGCCGGCTCTCTTTCCATCGAGAAATTTTCAGTCGATGTTTCGAGCCTTGCGCTCCATCCGTGAAGGAGGCCGTTCATCTCCATGAAATCCTCCACCCCGTCGAGGACCGTCCGGCTTGACACCTTCGATCTGAATTTTCTTCCGTCGACGCCGACCTGCCCGAGTATGTTGCCAAGAAGCCCGATGAAAAACTCGCTCTCGCCGAAAGCGAGCTCGAGATCCCTGATGCCGCTCTCGTTATCTTCCGGAGCCGCCAGGTACTGCATGTACTTGTCATTGACCTTTCCGAGGGATTTGACGAGTCTTTCGAGGGTGACGCACTTCTGCCGCGCGTTTTCAGGGCCCCGCGCCCCGTCCTGCCGCGTGAAGATCGTTCCGTCCTCGCGGCCCGCCCGTTCCTCATTTTTCTCGATGCTGACCCGTTCTATCTCCTCGAACCTGGGGCCGGATTCCTCGCGGTCCAGGTAGGTTTCCTCGATAAGCAGCTCTATCTCCCGCTGAAGCCCGTTGAAGCTCTCTATCCGGTCCACTTCCTCTATCTCCCCCGTCATGATCTCCGCGACGACCTGCTCCTCGGTCTCCAGTATCTCCGACACTATCTGGGAAAGATTCTCGTCCCACTGGCCGGTCGTCCCCGAGGCCTTTTCGAGAAGGTTCCCGAACAACCCGAGCGTCCGGCTCCAGTCGTCCAGGCCGAGCATCCTCGTGCTGCCTTCGAGCAGCCTGTTGGCGAAGCACGTTTTCCTGAACGCCGCGGCCTTGAGGTCCGCGCCGGATGCGTGCCCCATCAGGTCGTTGAGTTTCTCGATGTGGTCGTTGACCTGTTCTCCGAAGAGCCTGGTGTTTTCTTCACTCAGTATGATCAAAGCGTTCACCTCTATCCACGGGTTGGCGCCTTCTGTTCGTATTCGACCGCTCCAAGTTCAAAGAGATCGTATACCGGTTCATCGTCATGGTCCCCGGCCTGCTGCCCGCCCCGGATTCCGCTCATCGTTCCGGAACCACCGCCGGCGCCGGCCATATTCATAAGATTTTCCTTCACCTCGGCGACGAAGCCTCCCGACAGTGCGCCGTCCCCGTTATCGCCCGCAGCGCCGAACAGTTCGTCCGCGATGATCATGGGATCGTTCTCGCCGGCACCGCCCCCTGACACGGGCTCCGCGGACGAATCGATGCCTGAGGGCTCCTCAACGTCTATCTTCACCCACCTGTGCCCGGGCATTTCCATCCAGTCCTCGCCGCTGCGCGGGCCGGATTGAGCCCGTTCTTCCGTTTGTCCGCCGGCCGCCACGTCGGTTCCGCCGCCGGACAGCCCGTCCGCCTTGTCGAAATGCCCGAAAGATATCTCCATCTCCTCAATGCCGGAATGGGCGCCGGAGCCGCCTGTTTCCTGTTCATCTTCGACCGGCAGCCCGTTTCCCCCGGAATCGTCCTGTCGTTCCCTGTCATCGGCGACATCCGAGGCCTGCCATATATTGCTGCGGTCAAGGACCAGCCTGTCGTCCTTGTGCGCTCTTTCATGCGTCCTGTTTTCCACTCCATCCCCGAAGTTGACGAGGATTCCCTTGTCGCCGGCGACGGCTTTCGCCGTTATCGCGGGGGGCGCTTCCGGCGCCTGCGCGGCAGCCCGGACGCTCCCGCCCGTCATCACGCCATGAAGCCCGTCATTGAGAGATTCGAGTTCTTTTCCAAGCGCCGTTAATTTTTCCTGAAGCTTTTGACTCCTCAACTCTATCGTCCTGGAGATGCCGGCCAGAGACTCCACCATCCCCGCATTTCCGATCGCCGCGCCGCCGGCCCGCGAATCCGCTGCCGAGCGAAGGTTTTCCGAAATTTTGCCCGTTACGTCCGTCATCCTGGTGCCGAGCTTGTTGAAACGTTCGGCGGTCGATCTTACCGCCTCCGCGAACATCGCGAGGTCCTGTTCGGAAAACCTGCCGCGGGCGGCCATAAGGGCCATGTTTAGCGCCAGGCCGTTGTTCTCTTCCGAAAATTCGTGCAATTTCTTTCCGCTGTCCCTGAGGATGTCGAGCAACCCTTTCATGTCGGCGCCGGCGGAACGCGGCCCGTCGCCTGCCGGTTTTCCGCGATCGGCCGAAGAGGTGATTCCGATCTCCCTTACCGCGCGGTTAAGGCTTTCGATTGCGCGGACAATCTCCATGATGTCCTCGTTCGAACCGCCAAGCGATTCGGTTATCCTGCCGAAGGAGAGTGCGGTCTGCCCGGCGATCCGCCTGAGCGTTTCGGACTGCTTCTTCGCTTCCTCCAATTGTTTCCCGGCTTCATTCAACTCTTCGTTTTTGGTGGAAAATCCGCCCGCCACCTTTCTTGCGATCGGAGCCCACCATTTCCCTTCCGCCAGCGTTTCCTGAAGTTCATTTCCGGCGATCAGAGAATTTATCTCCATCTCAAGGTCGACCGATTTCGATTCATTTTCCCTGCGGCCCATCTCTTCGGATATCTCCCTGATCTGGTCGCCGTAATTCCTGAGGACCGACTGCAGTTCGGGGTAGCTGGAGAGCCTGGCGATCTGGGCCGGATTGGTCAGATCGTCTATGCTGTCGGCCAGGGATATCATCTTCCTGTAATCCTGCCCCGAAGAGAGATAGAATTTGTACCTGCGCACCGACGAGGCGATGATGAAATAGGCAAAAAGGGATATGAGCACCACTCCGGCCACGAGCGGATACATCTCGGTGAAAAACTTCCACGAATCTATTCCCCATTTCGAACCGGCCACTCCGAGCCAGGTGAATTTGATGTTGTAGACATTCACGAGATAGTAGCCCGATCCGAAGCCTGTCACGACCAGCATAAGGGCCACGAACATGCCTATCTTCCATGGTGATGTTAGAACGGGTCTCTTGTTTGAGTTTCGCACTGTCATCTCCTTAACGCAGAAAACAGGCCTGCCGGCCTACCGATCGATATAATGTCCGACTGACGACTGCCTTGTATTCGCCAGTGTGGAGCGCAAAGATTATGCCAAGCAGAGAGTCAGGGCAAATCGCCGTATTTATAAGATGTTATAGGGAATTCCAAAGCAATGGACGGAAATCGGGGAACGAATATGCTAGTGTTCAATGCGTTTTGCAAACGGGCCGCATCCGCCCGGGGAAACGTCAGGACGGCAATTCCGGGCGGCGGCGCGCCGCGAACGGTCCCGCTATTTTCTACCCCTTTTCACGATCGGAGAGTACAGAGACGGGAACCTGTCGGCGATGAGGTTGTTCGCCGAGGTGATGTTCTTGTTGTTCGCCTCCTCGATATTGATGTCGATCACCTTCAGGACCTCGCTGCGATCCCCGGCTGTGACGAGCACCTCGCCGCGCGGGCTGACGATCTGGCTCTCCCCCGTAAAAGTGAGGCTCATCGTCCCCCGCTTCTCGATGCCGACGCGGTTCGCGGTGACCGAGAAGACCCCATTCTCGATGCTCCTGACCTTCATGCCGTTCTGGCCCCATGGCAGGACCAGGTTGGCGGGATGGACCAGGATGTTCGCGCCCTGCAGCGTGAGCACCCTGCTCATCTCCGGGAATATCCAGTCGAAACAAACCATCATCCCCAGTTTCGCCTTGCCGTCGTTGACGACCTTCATCGATTTCCCGGGGGTGAAGAACAGCTTTTCCCGGTCGAAAAGATGGATCTTCTGGTATACGTCCACCTTTCCCTTCTGCGAAATGAAGACGGCCGAATTGAATATGTTACGCCCCGATTTCTGGGCTATGCCGAAGACCAGGTTCAGGCGTTTGCTCTTTGCCAGTTTTTTCAGTTCCGAGACCGTAGGCCCGTCCTGGACGCTTTCGGCGAGCGCCATCAGCTCGGTCTGGTTTTTAAAGAGGTACCCCGTGTTGAACAATTCGGGAAGCACTATGGTGGCGTCCGAGACCTTGCCCAGAAGCGATACCGCTTTTTTCACATTACTTCTGACTTCTCCGAATTTGATACGCATCTGGAGGAATCCAATTTTCATTTTTCCCCCCAAGGCATGTGGTTAAGGAAAAGGCCGGTTGCCATAACAGTAGGACATTATATCAGATGTGTCAAAACTTTATTACCCGGTTTTTCGCTCATCCCGCTATTTTCCCCCGTGGCATAAACCTTGCTGAACCTGGAAACAGACATCAGATACGGCAACTGTGGATTACATCGGAGACACACAATGGCTGCAGGCAGCATCTATATCCCCGTGGGAGCCAGGGATTCGGAACCGGCTCCGGCCGGCTTCTTCATGATGAATCACCTGCTCTACAGCAGGATGGATTGCGGATACCCTTCCAACGACGAATGTTATGACGAGGACGTGAACGTCTACCTGGCCGGCCTCCTGGAATCCCTCATATATCCCGGATTGCATGACGAGATGAAAGAGAAGGTCATGCCCTACGACCTGACCCTGTTCGAGGCCGTGAACGAAAAGGACGACCCGAGGGTAAAGTACCTCAGATACCGGATTAACGCCGATTTCATCCTCGTGGCCCAGGGGATCTTCAACAACCCGAAGGGAATGAGGCCCAATTCGGCCCCCCACATGGGGATCTCCCGCGAATCCTGGCTGGGCAGGGGCAAGGCGTATTATTCCATGGCCCAATCATACTGCCTCCAGACCTGTCACCACCCCACGGCGATCAGCGATATCATGGGAAAACTCTCCGCGGGATTCGAAAAGTACC